>CAYLTG010000005.1:1511-54506 GCA_964386225.1 uncultured Bacteroidales bacterium | reverse complement strand
AAGAACAAGAAGGAGGAGCGGCAGGAGGCACGGGAGGAGAAGAAGGAGGAAAAACACCAGGAAAAGGAAAAGCGCAAAGGGAAGGACCGGGGACCAAAAGATTGAATCCTGTATCAGGACTTCCCAGATCGCAGACGGACCGATCAGACTCAGGGGTAAAATCACCATGAATGGGGGCTCCATCCGGGTGTCAAAACAAGGCCTTGCTGAATTCACGAGCGTGTCGGAGGAAAGCGTGATCCACACACTGCAATCTTCGTACACATGCCCCAACGGCATATTCCGGATTATTTCGGACATACATCCCGATAATTCCGCTATCTTGCTATCCCTTGAATGCACCGCAGTCTGCTCGTTCAATTATTTCTGGCAGATAACCCTTCAAGAAACGAATGCTATGATGAGTGGCTGCCTGGAAAGATCCTCTCGACATTCATCCTCAGCAAACTGTTCCAAGGGCTGGAGAGCTCCATCGAAATCCATTTCCCGGCATCAGGAAACTGCTATTTGAGGAAAAGAGGCCTTGAACATGCCGTCCGCAAGCTCACCGGGATTGAATATTTAAACTGGGATGCAGGTACCGGGATTACCCTCCTCATCTGTGATGAATCGCTGGCGGATGCTTTCCGGGTGGTGAAAGCGATCGCGCACGTCTGTTCCCTCACGCTGAGGCCGGGCAAGACCATCGACCTCAAATAGACGAATTCCTTCTATCCGGCGGAGCCGACCGCATGAAACCTGATTTATGACGGCTTAGAAAACACCGATCCCCCAAACGCAGGAACCTATCTGCAATCAGGCCGTTTCCTTGAATTAGTTTTTTAATCAGAGACAATTTCCAGTTTTGGGAACATGATGCCAATTTGAGACAAAACAATAAAAACCAGAAGTATTACAAGCCTCATTGTTAACAGGTTAATTTAGAATAATTCCAAGCATGATTTTTGCGGCAGGGAGTGCCTTGATAGTTCATGGTTAATAATTAATCCAGGCACAAAACTTGACCCATGGCAAATAATTATTATCTTTGAAAATCCGAAACTAAAATTGAATTAGAACTTCTAAAACTACCATTATGAAAAACGCACTTAAAATTGCAATTGTACTGGCATTGGCTATTCCTTTGGTTTTTGCCGGGTGCCAGAAAACAGATGTTTCCGAACCTGGGCCAGGGTCTTTGGCGGAGAACGGAGATTTCAAGAATAACGAAAACTTTGCATATTGTGGAGAGCCCGTCACTTTCCAATTCGCGATAGGTGCGCCCTGGGCTCAGCCGCCATCGGCCGTCATCAGCGATGCAGGCATCGTGAAAGTGGGCAATGACGCCAACGGCAACCTCAAGATCAATGTCACAGCGAATGAAGGGTATTCCTTTGTCGAATCAAGGTATTGGGTGGGCCTGTTTTCAGACAACCCCAATATCATAAAGGATGGCACCCCATCCAACTTCGAAGCCCATTATCTGCTGACTTTACAAGCGACTGATTGGCTTGCCTTTGATAAATACCTGGACCCCGTGACATCATTCGAATACATGACCAATGTCGGGGACCTGCAATGCTTCCAGGTGGTTGTACAGACCAAACTGCCCGACGGCACGTTCCTCTATGCCATCGGCAACACCAAGAACTGGGGATATTATGCCGAGTACTGCATGCAGGATTGCGATGAACCCACCTGTGAGACGGCGTTCGCCTACAATCCCGACGGGGATGCCACCACCTACTGCTTCCTCACACTCAGCAAAACGACGGGCCAGCTCAACCCGACCGGCAATCCCAAGGACAATTTCAACCGCTGGGGCTGGAGCAACAATGTGGACCTGACCGAAGGACCTTACGAGTTCGAGATCTGGGGTGCCGCCGGCCAGTGCGACCTGTCAAAAGGCACGCAGGTTGGAACCCTCGACATCTCCTGGGATGGAGCGGTGCTGACCGTTGAGTACAATGCATTCGAAGGGTTCACTTTCGATGAGACCCACCTGTACTTCGGTGATTATTATCCGAACGGAGCCTCTGCCACCGTGCCCATGATGAAGAACGGCAAGCTTACCGTTGCACCCGGTCAGTACCCTTATAAGGACGGCAATGCAACGGTACTGAATGACGACTATGTGAAGTATGAGATCGAGATCGACCTGGACAAGACCGACATAGAGAACCTGTGGATCATAGCTCACTCTGTGGCCTGCGGTGATTTCGACGAATAATCATCGATGCCATTAAAAAAAAGGATGCCATCCCCGGCATCCTTTTTTTTTAACCCATCCCCAAGAATTCCAATCCTGCATCAACCAACTCTCCGTTTGTCTGATCCCTTGACATCCCGTAAACGATTTCTTACTTTGAATGGGCTCGGACTATTCAGTCATCATTATCAATCAACCACAACATGGAGGACATTCACTTCCCTCCCCGCCACAATGCCCCTGTTCCTGTCCCCGGAGGCGGAATCGCAGGAACCCACCCCCTTGGAGGCACCCGGCAAGTCCATCTTCTTCGAAAAGATCGCCGGTCCCAAACCATGTCGTATGCCGGCTGCCATGCCCCTTCGGTCGGCTTTGCGGTACCGATCCCGGTCTGGGCGGATTCCTGCGATCGACAGGGTATGATGAACCGAAAGTAGCCGATAACCGGGGGCAAACACAAGGCCCTACCCTCCGCAATGTCGGCCAACGCCCCGGCAAGGGGTTCACCAAGGCCTGTATGCGCAATGGGGTCTTCAGGTCGCTGAAGGAGGTGGTCCATTTCTACAACACCCGCGATGTGGAAACCTGGCCGGCCCCCAAAGGAAATGGCCAGGCCGGGCAGAACTACTCTTTCAACAAAGCGCATCAACTTATCAACATTCATAATGAGGCCATGCGAAATGTCTTAGTTTTATTTCATCATATTTCGGGGTCGCCTGGCCTCCTTTAATTCTTCGAAAATGGGCGGTATCTTTGGAACTATCTCAAAACACGATTGTGTCAACGACCTGTATTACGGGACCGATTACAACTCCCACCTGGGCACCAAGCGCGGGGGCATGGCCGTGCATGGCCCCGGCGGCTTCTACAGGTCCATCCACAACATCGAAAGCTCCTATTTCCGGACCAAATTCGAGTCTGAACTTCCCAGGTTCAAGGGCAACAGCGGCATCGGAGTGATCAGCGACACAGATTCGCAGCCGATCATCATCAATTCACACCTGGGCACTTTCAGCATCGTGACGGTGGCCCGGATCACCAACCTGGAAGCGCTGACCCAGCGCGCCCTTTCCCAGGGCCGGCATTTCTCGGAGGTCAGCACCGGCGGCACCAACATCTCGGAACTGGTGGCCATGCTCATCAACGAGGAGGAGTCCTTTGCAAAAGGGATCGAGAACGTGTACGACAAGGTCCGGGGCTCCTGCTCCATGCTCCTGCTCACCCGCGAGGGATTGTATGCCGCCCGCGACAAATGGGGAAGGACCCCGCTGATCCTTGGCAAAAAGCAGGATTCCTATGCGGTCAGTTCGGAGACCACCTCTTTTCCGAACCTGGGGTTCGAGGTGGAATCCTACATCGGGCCGGGGGAGATCCTGAAGATCACCGCGGAGGGGGTGGAGCGCTGCAAGGCCCCGTACGACAAGATGCAGGTGTGTTCTTTCCTGTGGGTGTACTACGGATACCCCAGCTCCTACTACGAGGACATCAACGTGGAGGAATGCCGTTACCGGTGCGGCGCTGCCATTGCCCGAAGGGATTCCTCCGAGGTCGATTTCGTATCGGGGGTCCCCGACTCGGGGATCGCCCACGCCGTCGGATATGCCTACGAGAAGAAAGTACCCTACAAGCGGGCCTATGTGAAATACACGCCCACCTGGCCGCGCAGCTTCATGCCGCAGAACCAGGAGATGCGGAACCTGGTCGCGAAAATGAAACTGATCCCCAACCGGTCGCTTATCGACAACCAGCGCATCGCCCTCTGCGACGACTCCATTGTCAGGGGCACGCAATTGCTTGACAACGTGCAAGTGCTCAACGCGTGTGGCGCAAGGGAAGTGCATATCCGTCCCGCCTGCCCCACCCTCATCTTCCCCTGTGAATTCCTGAACTTCTCCAACTCCCGGTCGACCCTCGACCTGGCAGGAAGAAAGGCGATCAAGGAACTGGAAGGCGAAGAGGACAGATACCTGGATGAATATGCCGACCCGGACTCCCCTAAATGCCATGCCATGGTCGAGCGGATCAGGGAGAAGCTGGGGGTCACCACCCTGCGATACCAGCGGCTTGACGACCTGGTGGAGGCCATCGGCCTCCCGAAGGAAAAACTCTGCACCCATTGCTGGGACGGATCCAGTTCTTTCTGATGCGGAAAAAACCTGACGATCAACCAGGTGCGTGTGGCCCTGTGCCAGGCCCGCCTGTCACCCTTCCAGAAGGAAGCTCAGCGCATTGACGTTCTCCGCGTTTCCGATATCCTTTCCCGCGGCCTGGTACATGTATTCGATCCGGTCATGGTAGTGGTCCGTGATCCTGCCCCGCACCATCTTCATGGTGCTGTTCAGGAAATGGTTCTGCTCGGTAAACCCCTCCTCCAGGATGGCAAAGGAGGCCGGGAGCCACCGTTGGGGGAACGCGCATGCTTCCCTTCCGTTCCTGAAGGTATCCAGCTCCTCCGCGATCATCCGCAGCCCCTGCCGGGCGGCATCGGGGCCCCGGAGGCCGGGATGGTGCCGTTCCAGGTCGAGGATCAGGTTCTGGACATCCGGAAAGATCAAGGCCGTGGTGTAGGGCCGCTGGTTGTTGTGGATCATGATCTGCTGGATATAGCGGGAGTTCTCCTCGATGCATTCCTCGATCCCCTCCGGGCTGTATTTCTCGCCATCGTCCCCGATGAGCAGGCTTTTGAACCGGCCCAGGACGTGCAGGAACCCCTCCTCGTCGAGGAACCCCATATCTCCTGTATAAAGCCAACCATCCCGCAAGGTATCGCGCGTGGCCTCTTCATTGCGGTAGTAGCCCATCATCACGTTGTCGCCACTCACGACGATCTCTCCTTTTGCCCCGGCCGGCAGCGGGTTGCCGCCCTCATCGCAGATCCGCAGGTCCAGGTCAGGCACCAGCCTGCCCGAGGTCCCCAGCTTATGATCCTCGACGGTATTGGAGGAGATGACCGGGGAAGCTTCCGAAAGCCCGTATCCCTGGTACATGGGCATACCGATGGCATAAAAGAACTTTTGCAGCTCCAGGTCCAGCAACGCGCCCCCGCCGACGAAATATTTCAGCCTGCCGCCGAAATTCTGACGGATGGCCTTGAACACAAGCCTGTCCACCGCCCAGCAGAGGGGCCAGAGGAGCATGCGCCAACCCCGGCCGCGGTCTACGCCCAGGCCATTGTATTTGTATGCCGCCCTGCGGCCCAGCTGGAACAACCTCCAGGTGAACTTCCCTTTTTTGCGCACCCCATTCTCGATGTTCTTCCTCAGGTTCCTGGCCACCGTGGGCACGGAAAGCAAGGCGTCCGGCCTGATCTCGCGGATATTGGTGAAGACATTCTTCAGGCTGGCTGCCGGCGTGCGACCCAGCTGTACCGACGCCAGGCTGGCCCCCGATGCGATAAAGACATACATTCCGGTCGTATGGGCGAAGGAGTGGTCAAGGGGGAGGATCAATAAGATCCTGAAATCCTCGGTCACCGAAAAGAGCTGCAGGGCCTGTTCCGTATTGGCCACAAGGTTCTTGTGCGACAGCATGATCCCCTTGGGGTCGGCGGTGGTCCCCGATGTGTAGGAGATCAGGGCGCAGTCGTCCTCCCCGACCTGCCCCATCCGGTGATCGAAGGAGGCCCTGTTCTTCTCAATGTACTGCCGGCCGTCATCCATCAGGTGCTCCATGAGCAGTTCTCCACCTGACGAATCATCCAACGGATCCATCAGGATCACGTATTCCAGTTCCGGGATATCCTGCAGATGGCCCCGGACCTTCGGATACTGGTTGGAGGAGGTGACAAGCACCCGTGCACCGCTGTGCTGAAGCCTGAATATCAGTTCGCTGCTTTCCAGCTTCACCGAGAGCGGCACACTGATCGCACCGGCGAAAAGGACACCCAGTTCGGAGACCACCCAGTCGCGGCGGGCCTGGGACAGCAGCGCGACCCGGTCGCCCCTGGCGATGCCAAGGCCAAGCAGCCCTCCGGCAAAGTGGTCCACAAGGGTTTTCATTTCCCGGTAGCTGGTCGGGGTGTATTCGGCACCGGTCTTTTCCCAGAACAAGGGATTTTCAGCAAACCGCGCCACGCTTGTCACGAACAAGTGAGGCAGGGTGCGGGGCCCGGCGGGAACATGCTGCGGGGAGGGACCTTCGGTGAATGACGTGTTTGAGTTCATGGCTTGCGTATTTCCCCCGGTTCAGGACCGGGCCTGTTCAAGGGTCGAAATTCTACACCAAAAATACGGATGTAGCGAGGACAAGTCAAAATTGTATTTTGGGGTTTGAAAAGCTGTTTTGCAAAAACTGCAACTTGAGCCACTCCTCTCCGGCAAACTAAAGAGGGCTGAACGGATTGCCACCATGAACCGCTGCCGGTTGCATTCCCTGCCTGAGAAAATGGCCGAGTCCCGGGCGTCGCTATTCATTTCTCAGGGACATGGCGAGGGGCCGGCCAAGCATGCTCCTGACCGGCAGCCATACCCAGACGAGCCCGCTGAGGAGAACCCCGACCACAAGCCAGATCACAAAGCTGCCCTGCAAGGCGAAAGCCGGGGACAAAAGCGAGGGAAGAATCCCGATGAAGGCAGCCAGGATCCCTACCACGAGGCCGGTGGCGAGCAGGAGCAGGTTCTCGGCCATCACAAGCCTGCCAAGGTGCTTCCTGGAGAAGCCGACGGCTGCCAGCAGTGCCAGTTCCTCTTTCCGCTCCAGGAGGTTGCGGGCAATGACGATCCCGAGCCCGATGGTACCGATGATGACACCCAGGCCCCCGAGCACCATGAATACGGCCAGGTAGGTATTCTGCACCGCATTGAACCGGGCCAGGCGACGGGACGTGCTGGTGAGCTCGATGCCATAGTCATTGAGCCCCCTTTCCAGTTCGCCGGAGACGGCTTCCATTCGCCCGGGCGGCACATCCAGCAGCATCACCGAGGCGCCTCCCGCAGAGGGAAAGTTCTTGGCAAAATGCTCCCTCCCGATGAGGATATTGCCCTGGAAGATTGAATTATCGAGGCCTGCAGCCAGGACCAGTTTCAGGAGGTCCCCCTCCTCGTTGAGGTACCTGAGGGTATCTCCGATCTTTTTCTTGAGGCTCCACGTGATCACGGTCTGATCCGCGAAGGCCGGGATCACCCCCACGTCATAGGTCTTCCTGAGCTCTGTCCAGGGATCTCCAGGGTCCACACCCTTGAGAATTCCCGCGAACGAAAAGGCGTTCCTCGCCGTGAATGCATCCACGTCGACCCCCAGTATCCTGGGCTTCTCCACCTGGTTCAGGTTCAGGCAACTGGCATCGTCACCCTCCAGCGTCATCACCTGGTAGATCGACGTGCCGGCCAATTCCTGTTCATCCAGGCCATAGTCCGTCATCGCCCCGGCAACCGAAAGGTCCTCGTGGAGGGGCATGGTGGTCTCCACCCAGAAACTGAACCCACCGGTGCCGGATCCTTTGTCGAGGTCGGCACCGTAAAAGGTCTTCCTGTTCGCCCCGGTAATGATGATGGTGAATACGCCCAGCGAGAGGAGGGCGATGGTGGTCACGCTCCTGCCCCGCCCCCGCGCCGCGTTGCGCAACGCCAGCGCCAGGATGCCGGGCCGGCCGGAGCGGGAGGCAGTTGACAATCGCACCAGAAGCAGGTGCATCAGGGCCAGAGCCCCAACGATGAACAACCCTCCGGCCGAAAGGAACAGGGAGGCGCTACGGTCGATGCCGCTCCATACGGAATAGCTGAGCAGCAGAAGCGCACCCCCGAAGCCGGCGATGGCAGCGATGGAAGGGAACCTTGTCCGGCTCCTGCGCGCGCGTCCTGACCAGGTACTGACATTCCGCAGGAGACCATTGAGCGGTTGCCGGAGACGGGCCCTGGTCACCAGGAAAACTGCCGCGACCGAGAGGAGGAACCCACTTAAACCTCCGGTTAAAATAGTGCTTATATTTACCTGAATATATAGTACATCCGAATTGACAGCATCTCCCCAAACCGTATTTAATCCCAGCATGACCGCCTTGTTGTATCCTATTCCGGCAACGGCCCCGGCGGCACCTCCCAGCAGTGCAACAAGGGCCGCCTCGTAAAGCCGGGAGAGGATGATCCTCCCCCTGCTGAAGCCGATGGCCGACAAGAGGCCCGACTCCGGCATCCGGTATTGTGCCTGGAGGCTGAAAAGAAGGACGGTCAGAAGGACGCCGGCGGCGATCACAAAAAAGCTCAGGCTCAGGAACAGTTCCCCAAAATCGACCGAATTCTCAGCCGCTCCCAGGCCTTGTGTGTACACAGGGGTAAAGACCAGGCCCAGGTCTTCGGGGTTCAGGGCCTTCACCAGCAAATTACCGAGTTCGGCGCCTGTAATTTGCGCGGCTTCGAAGCGAAACGCCGTATATGAACCGAACTCGTTGGCCCACAAGCTCCTTCCTGCTTCCAGGGAGATCACGGCCTTGGGCGTCCCCTTGTAATCATCCCAGTAAAACTCATCCTTGTCGCGGATCTTCTTCAGGTCGATGGGAATGCCCGTATCCCAGTCCCTGCAGTTCCCGGCCTCCGACAGCCCCGGATACGGGGGCATCAATGTGCTATCTACGGGAGCCGTTCCCGTTCCGATGACAGACCTCACCTCGAAGGAATGGCTCTTCTCGACCAGTTTCCTCAGGGGGCCGACCACAAAATAGTCCAATCGGAGGGTATCGCCCGCGGCAACACCCTGGTCGGCGGCCAGCCAGTCATTGATGAGGATCGAATTTTCGGGCAGGCCATCTTCCATGTAGGGCGTTGTCGCCGCCGAAACAAACGAATAGGGGGTGCTGGCCCCGTCATGATCGATGGCGTTCACCAGGTAGGTGAGTATCTTTTCCGGTTCCGGTGCGGCCTGCTGCAGGATATGGGCAACCGGGTCATCGATGAAGATGCGCTCCGACGTCACCTCGACCTTACCTCTACCCGGCAGGTTCTTGATCATGATGTTCATGTCGGCGGGCTTCCATGACACCCCAAGGGCTTCGTTCAATGCCAGGGATGCTTCGGGGCCGGCATCACCGGCAGCCAGAAGGACGTTGGCCTTCCCTTCGATCTGGAGCGCCCCGGCGAGGTAATCCCTGTCGAGGAACACATTGTAGGGCGCCACCTGGTTGTTCCTTAGCCCGAACCGGCCCATTCTGCCGTCGTCCAGGACATCCTTCACCGTCAGGCGGAGCCCGACGGAGGGCTTCGCTTCCCGGGCGAAGGGCGCATTCAGCGGGATGACGTCCACATCCTCCACGCGCAGGATCAGGGTGCTTCCCGCGGACAATTGCAGCCGCCCGGCCAGGTTGCCGCTCACCAGCACCTCTTCCGGCGCCAAGGCCGGGATGTCTACTCCCATGAACCCTGCAAAATCGCCTCCTATACCCACCACCTGCAGTTTATTGGCCTGGAGCTCCGCATCGGGGTTGACGCCGACACCCTTCAGGATATTGACGGCGATCACCTCAGTCCCCGCCTCCCTGGCCAGGTCGGCGGCCAGTTCCGTCCTCACAAAGCGGTCGCCAGCCTGCAATGCATGGCGGGTGCTTCCCAGCCTGACATCCACCAGGTGCTTCAGGCTGTAGCGCACCGAATCGCCCACGATGAGCGCCCCGGTGAGCACGGCGGTGCTGATCAGGGTGCCGGCGAACAATGCCAGGTGCTGCTTCCTGTAAAACCAGAGGCTCCGGAGGATATATCGGATGACGTTCATGACACTTATTCTGATTTGTTCGAGGTTGTGCCCGTGAGGTGCCCGTCCTCGATCCTGATCATCGTCCTCATTTTCTTTGCCAGGTCCATGGCATGGGTCACGACCACCACCGCTACCTGTCCTTCCCGGCCCAGGCCGGACAGCAGGTCGCCGAGGCTGTCGGCATTTTCCTGGTCGAGCGACCCGGTGGGCTCGTCGGCCAGGATGAATTCCGGTTCATTGACCAGGGCCCTGACCACGGCGGCACGCTGGCACTCCCCGACGGAAAGCTGCCCGGGGCGCTGATGGACCCTTTCATGAAGGCCCACCTGCTCGAGAAGGGCCATGGCCCTGTCCCTGCCTTTCCGCATGCTGCCCTTGTCCCCTTGCGGGATCAACGGGACCAGGACATTCTCGAGCAGGGTCAACTGGGGCAGCAGGTAGTGGAGTTGAAATACAAACCCCATGTGCCTGTTCCTGAACGCTGCCAGTTCCCGGTCGGGGAGCTTCCAAAGGTCCTGGTCGTTGAACAGGACCGTTCCCCCGGAGGGCCTGTCGAGCCCGCCGATCATATTGAGCAGCGTGCTTTTCCCAGAACCCGAAGGGCCGACCACGGAGACAGAGTCACCGGGCCGCAGGGTGAGGGAGATATCCTTCAGTACGTTGCGCCTTCCGCCGCCCTCCGGCAATTCGAAATGCTTGCTGACGTGTTCCAGTTGAATTCTCATCGCAATCCCGTTTTATACGACCTGGGGGCATTCCACCCGATGCAGAGGTTATCACAATGCCTTGTAAAGGTCGATCATTTTGTTGGTAAGTTCCGTGATGCTGAACTTCTCCTCCACCATTTTCCTGCCCGACCTGCTCATCTCCAGGATCTTCCCGGGTTCATCCAGCAGCCCGGCCCATTTTTCCGCCAATTGTTCAGGGCTGTTGGGGTGGTAGACGACACCCCCGCCGGTGACCCTGGCGATCTCGGGAAAAGCCCCGAGGGCAGGCTGAACGATCGGGATGCCCGAGGCCAGCGACTCAAGCTGGTACATGCCAAAGGCCTCACCATTGAGCACGGGCACGGACAGCAGGGTCAACCCCCTGAAAAAGCCGGTCCCGACAATGTCCGTGAAATCATCGCTGATCTCCACATCATGATGAAACCCTTTCTTTTTGAGCTTCCTGACCTGCTGCCTGATGAACTTGTTGTCATCGCTTGTCTTCCCTCCGGTCACCCTGAGCCTGGCATTCTTGCCGGCCGGGCTTTCCTTCAGGAGGATGAAGGCATCCACGAGGAGGCCGAAACCGTTCTCCTCGTTGGTACGCGACAGATAGCCGATCACGGGGTTGTCGAGTGCCGGCTCCTCCACCTTGTATTTCTGTGCATCTATGCCGATGTGGATCACATGCATCTTCTCCCGGGGGATGTCCATCTTCTCGTGCATCAGGGAGGCGAAATAATCGCTCACGGCCACGAACGCAGACACATCCTTTCCCTTCTCGCTCATCATCCGCCACACCTTTTGCTGGTATTCAGGGGCCATGGCGTCGACCCACACATCCTCGTCCTGCAGGGAGCACACCACATGGGCACCCACCTCGGTCCGGATCCGGTTAGCGAGCCCCAGCAGCAGTGCGTTGCTAAGGTGCACCACGTCCGGCTTCTCATGGTCCCTGAGGAAGCTGACAAGCTGGTCCAGTTCCTCCTGCTGATAGCCTTCATGGCCCTTCAGCATCGAGATCGTCATTTCCTCCAGTCCATGGGCACGGGTGGATCCGGCTTTCCTGGCCGCATAACGCAATACCGGGCTGGAATCGAGCAGCCTGTGCAGCCATCCGGGGATATGGCGGAATAACTTAAAGTTTTGCTTTAGATAGATATTTACAGCACCGTAAAATACAGGGATATCAGAATCACCATCCTGGTTATTGTTTGCAAAGAGCGGAAGGTAAATAGGCAAGGTATGGGCCTCATGTCCCGTCTGTTTCAGGGCCCTCATCAGCCCGCTGTCGCGGAGGCAGTTCCCGCAATAGAAGGTACCGCCAAACCCGGGTACTATGTTTATGATCTTCATGGTCTGTTTCTTTTCCTCTTGTTTAGGATCATCGTGGCCCGAAGCCATAGATGCGGCCATCCTGTGCACCGACGACGATCAGGTCCTTCACCACGGCCGGCGAGCTGTAAACGGCACTACCCACATCGTACGACCAGCGCTTTTCCCCGTCCTGCAGGCCAAGCATGTATATCCTGCCATCTCCCGAGGGGACCACCACCACATCCCCGGCGATCACCGGGGAGGCCTCCACTTTGCCGAGGGTCGTGAATTTCCAAAGCTCCTCCCCGCTGGAGGCGCTGAAGCAATAGACGTTCCGGTCCCTGGTCCCGATCACCACGCGGTCCCCGCTCACGGCCGGCGAACTGATGATCTCGCCGAGGCCCTCTTTCTGCCAGAGCACCTTCTTCGCTGACAGGTCGGCACAAAAGAACACCCCGTCGTAATTGCCAAAATAGGCTTTCTGCCCGTCGATGGCTGCGGAGGCGGCAATGTAGGTGCCAATGTCGATCTTGTCCTCGGCCTTGCCCGTGGTCACCGCCACCTTGTGGAGGAACCCGTCGCATCCCCCGAAAACGGCCACCCTGCCATCGGTGGCCGGGGCGCCGTTGATGTAGTTATCGGCTTCATATTTCCACGCCGGCGCGCCTGTGGCCGCATCCACGGCATGCAGGAAGAAGTCATAGCTGCCGGTGATGATGAATTTCGTTTTCCCATCCGCTGCCGTCACCCACCCGGAGGAGCCGGACACCTGACCATCGGTATGGTATTCCCATACCTGCAATCCGGTGTAGGCATCCAGCGCGTAGAGCACCCCTTCGAGCGAACCCACGTAAACCCTTCCGTCGAGGTAGAGGGGCGGCGCTTCCACGGACGTCCCGGCATTGAATTTCCATTTCATCGCTCCGGCCGCGGTGATGCCGTAAACATGCCCATCGTCCGAACCGCAGTAGACCATCCCGTCATGTATTACCGGAGACGACCTGACCGCATCTTCCGTTTTGAAAGACCAAAGCAATTTCCATTCCCCGGGCAGGCTTACGGGGGCCACCCCGTCAAGTGCCGGGTTCCCCCTGAAAGAGGGCCAGCTGGTCCCGGTCTGTGCCATCCCTCCCCGGCATCCTGCGGACACCAGCAGGACGAGGGCCAGAAACCGGATATGTATGTCAATTCTTGTCATGCTTTACCGATATTGCGGCGGTGGGGCATGCCTCCGCGCATTTCAGTGCAGTGCGTGCCAGCGCCTGATCCAGTTCGCGCGTAAAGGGGATCCCCACCCTCACGTCGAAGCCGCGCCCGATGAAGGTGAGGCCCGTCAGTTCCTTTTCCCCTGCGGCTATCTCCACGCACAGGCCGCACTTGATACATTTCTCCCTTTCATATACAATGCTTTTGTGCGTAAATTGTTTACTGACCTGCTTTCTTTCGCCCGCCAGGTATTTTTTCCTGTCGGCGCCATACTCTTCTGACAAGAGGCGCAGTTTGCAGGTGGAGGGCTTGCGGCAATCGCAATGCATGCACCGGGCCGCCTCCGCCCGGGCCTCATCTTCATCAAATCCTTCCAGGTTCCCGTTCCGGGGTGTCGTCCTCCCGGCCCGGGACGCCTCCTTCAGATATTCGTCTTGTTCTTCCGGATGGAGTTTCCCGAAGCGCGAGTTGAACATCTTGTGAAAGGGCCTGTGCTCCTTTCCAAGAAGATGATCCAGCACCGACAGCGCCACCGCCTTTCCCTGGGCCACCGTGCGGATGGCCATGTGCTGCCTCCTCACCGCACTTCCGGCGGCAAAGAACCCCGGTCTGTCGCAGGCCCCGGTATCCTTGTCGACCAGGATGCCCCGGCTGTCGAACAGCACGCCCAGCTTGCCGGTCCTGTGGGGACCCTGGGCGCCGGTGGTGAAGATGACGGCATCGGCTGACGGCAATACAGTTCTTTCGAGGTACTCCCTGTCGACTTCCTGGTCCAGGATGAACTCCACCCCGTAGTCGACCAGGTATTTCACTTCCCGGGAGAGGGCTTCCTCCGGCAGGACCGTTTCATCGAGGCGGAGCAGGGAACCGCCCGGGCGGCTGTTCCTGTCGATGACGGTGCACCTGCAGCCCTGCCAGGTGAGGTAGAATGCGGCGGCCAGCCCGGCGGGGCCTGCCCCTACGATGGTCACCTGCTTTCCGTTCATTTCTTTTTTCCCGGGGAACCACCGATGGTCGCCGCCGAGGTCTTCCGCTGCCACGAACCGCTTCAGCTGGCATATGGCGACAGCCCCGTCGATGGGTTCCCGGCGGCACACCTTCTCGCAGGGTGCCTCGCACACATAGCCGAGGATCAGGGGGAGGGCGATCTCCTGTTTCACATTGACAAGGGCCTCCCGGAACCGTCCTTCCACGATCAGACGGTTCATGCGTGGGATGTCCATAAATGCCGGGCATCCATTCCGGCACGGCGCTTCGCAATCGCCTACATGGTCGCTGAGGAGGAGCTCCAGCGCCTCTTTCCTGGCCTCCCTGACCTCCTCGTCGCCGGCCACCAGGTCCATCCCCTCTGCCACGGGCATGGCGCAGGAGGCGAAGAGGCGTCCGCTGAACCTGTCCTTCACAAGGCACACCATGCAGGATGGATGGTTTCCATAGCCTTCCATGAAGCACATGGAGGGGATGTCGATGCCGGCCAGGGCCGCGGCCTGCATCACCGTCGTGTTTTCCGGCACCTTTACCGTCCTGTCGTCGATCTTCAGCGTGATCATATCATATCGTCGTTACCGCATCCACAGGGCACACCTGCCTGCATATATCGCATTTGATGCACTTGTCCGTATCTATCACATGCACTTCATAAGGTCGCATGGCAATGGCATCGGCTGGGCACCGCTGGGCGCATTTGGTGCAGCCGTTGCAGGTGTCGAGGATGGTGTAGGTCACCAGGTCCTTGCATTTCCCCGTGGGGCACCGTCCTTCAATGTGGGCCTCGTATTCGTCGCGGAAGTGTTCCAGTGTCGACAGTACCGGGTTAGGAGCCGTTTTCCCGAGCCCGCAAAGGCTGCCCCTGGCCGTCCAGCGTGCCAGCCGGTCGAGTGCGTCCAGGTCGGCTTTCGTGCCCTTTCCGGAGGTGATGCCATCCAGGATCTCCAGCATCTTGCGGGTGCCCACGCGGCAGAACGTGCATTTGCCGCAGGACTGGTCCTGAGTGAACGAGAGAAAGTACCGGGCGATGTCGACCATGCAATCCGTATCATCCAGGACGATGAGCCCGCCCGAGCCCATCATGGCCCCGGCGTCCCTGAGGGACTCGAAGTCGATGGGGATATCGGCCATGGAGGCCGGGATGCACCCCCCTGAAGGCCCCCCGATCTGGACGGCCTTGAATTTCCTGCCCTGTTGCACCCCGCCGCCGATCTTCTCCACGATGGACCGGATGGACATGCCCATGGGCACCTCGATGAGCCCGCCCCGGTTTATCTTTCCCGCCAGGGCGAACACTTTGGTCCCCTTGCTGTCGGCCGATCCGATCGTGTTGAATGCAGCGGCACCGTTCCGGAGTATCCAGGTGACGAGCGAAAACGTCTCGGTATTGTTGATGAGCGTGGGGTATTCCCACAACCCTTTCTCCGCCGGGTAGGGCGGCCGTACCTTGGGCATGCCGCGCTTCCCCTCGATGGAGGCGATGAGGGCCGTTTCCTCCCCGCACACGAACGCCCCGGCCCCTTCGAAGATCCGCACGGTGAAGTCGAAGCCGCTGTTGAGGATGTTCTTGCCCAGCATGTGCTGCTGTTCCATTATCTCGATGGCCTCACGGATCCTTTTCACGGCCAGTGGGTATTCGGCCCGGATGTAGAAGATGCCTTCGGCGGCGCCGACGGCATACCCGGCGATGGTGACCCCCTCGATGATCCGGAAGGGGTAGGATTCGAGCAGCATGCGGTCCATGAACGCACCGGGATCGCCTTCATCGCCATTGCAGATCACATATTTCCTCTCGGCCACGGCCTTATGGACAAGCTCCCATTTCACGCCCGTGGGGAAACCTGCCCCACCGCGGCCGCGGAGCCCCGATTCCTTCAGGATGTCCACCACGGCCTCGGGCTCCAGGCCCAGTGCCGACCTGAGGGCCTCGAAACCACCGAGTTTTTTGTATTCCTCCAGGTCGGAGGGTTTTATCTCGCCCCTGTATTCGGTGGCGATGTTGACCTGCTCCTCCAGGAACTCGGCCACAGGGGTATCGCGCTGGTCTGCGGGATAACGTTCGAGCCCGGTGACGGCGTCGCCCACGACGATCTGCTCGAAGAGATCATAGACCCTGTTCCTCAGCCTGTCGAAGGCACCGGCCGATTTGAAATGAGAGGTGATGATCCCCTTCACCTGCTCCGGCTTTATCCTGGTATAGAATGAGGGCGTTTCGCCCGGCTTGTGGATCTCCATCAGTGGCACCTGGTTGCAGATCCCGACACATCCCACCTGCTTGACGTGCACATGGATGTGTTGCCTGTCGAGGATCTCCTCCAGCTCCCGTTTGACATCTTCGCTGCCACTGGCGATGCAGCACGACCCCAACCCGATGCGGATCTCGCCCTGGCTCTCCTGATCGCCTTCACCCTTTTCGCGGCGTATGGCCCCTTTCGACCTTCCTTCATGGAGGAAGTCGCTGATCACCTCCGGCACCTTCCCGGGGGTCACATGACCGTAGGTCACCTCGTCGATCTGGACCACAGGGGCAATGGTGCAGCACCCCAGGCAGGCCACCTTGTCAACGGTGAAAAGCCCCGCTTCGTCGGTGTCCTCCCCTTCCCGGAGGCCGAGTTCCCGGCGGAAGGCATCCAGCACCTGCATGGCACCTTTCACGTGGCAGGCCGTACCCACGCACACTTTGATGAGGTGCTGCCCCACCGGGCGGTGACGGAACTGGGTGTAAAAGGTGGAAATGCCGTAGACCTGGGCGGGGGTGATCTCCGTAGTTTCGCATACACGCAGGAGGGCCTCCTCAGGCAGGTAGTTGAAGGCATTCTGAATGCCCTGCAGGAGCGGGATCACATCGCCGGGCCGGCCACCCTTCTGTTCGATCAGACGGTCTACTATTTCAATGATTTCCGGGTTCATTCAGGGTCTTGACTTATGGTGCTGTCGTTTTCTCTAGTCATGGTCTATTCTCCAATGCAATATACGTGATCATATCCCCGTATGTATATCGTACCATCCGCGAAGGCAGGCGTACAAACCACCTTCTCTCCCAGGGCGGGGGTCCCGATTGAAACAAACTCCCGGGCCACCTCGAATATCTGGGTAATCCCCTCCTTGTCGGTCATATAGACCTTCCCTTCCGCAATCACAGGGGAGGCGTATATGGAGCTTTCCGCCTCCTGCTCCCAGTATTTCTCACCGGTGAGCGCATCATAGCATGCGTACATGCCGTAGCTTGTGGCCACGAAAAGCAGGCCTTCGCCGGCTACGGGGCTCGGGATGTCGGAGAGGTATTCCTCGTCCTCCCATACCACTTCAGGCGTATCACCCGCCCGCACGGCCACCAGCCTGGAATAGTCGTTCACCGCGAAGACGATGCCGTCGGCATAGGCCGCCGAGGGGCCCACCTCCCCGATGACACCCCGGATGCGCCACCATTCCTCCCCCGTATCCGGGTTGTAGGAGATGATGAGGGGATCCGCCACGGTGAGCAGTTCCATCCTGTTACCCGTATTGACGATCACCGGCGAGGCCCAGGATATCTTCACATCCCGTTTCACCGACCAGGCCTCCTCCCCTGTCGCCGCGAAAAGTGCGATGACCCTGGCCAGGTTCTTCTGGTCGTACTGGACGATGACCTTGTCGCCGTGTGTGATCAGCGAGGAGGAATAGCCGTAGTGGTTCACCGGGACCCCGAGGTTCTTTGACCAGACCTTCTTTCCGTCCATGTCGAGTGCGGCCATGTCGCCATTGGCGAAGATGGCGAACACGAGCTTGCCGTCCGTCGCCATGGTCGGGGCTGCGTGACCTGTGTAGTTGGCCACTTCGGGCGGCTTGGCCGGGGATCCCGGCACGTCTGTCACCGGCGTTGTCCAGAGGATCTCCCCCGTATGGCGGTCGATCCCGTAAACCTCTCGCCGGTTGTCCTTCGCCCCGGTGAGGAATAGACGGTCGCCCCAGATGATGGGCGAGTTGAAGCCAGTCAGCGGTATGGCCGTTTTCCACCGGATGTTCTTTCCCGTTTCCCCGTCCCACTCCACGGGTATATTCTTTTGCGGGCAGATGCCGTTCCCGCCCGGACCGCGGAAGTTGGCGAATACGGCCGTTGACCGACTGGGTGCGGGCTCATCCTTCACTTGCACCGCTGCAGGCCCTTCCGCTTCAACCGCGGGAGGGACCTCCTCTTCGACGACCGTTTGCACAACCGTGCTGTCGATCGCCGGGTCTGCTGCCTGCACGGTCTCCTCGTCCGATACGACGTCGGCTGCCTCTTCCATGTTACCGGCTCCGGGGATCACTGCCTCCTCCGGGGGCGGTTCCGCTGCGGCATGAAATTTTTCCCGGAGGTCCTGGTGCGACAGGAAGGCAAGTACCAGGGAGGCAACCACGACGGCAACGCCTCCCGCCGATATCCACCGGCGGGCCTTCTGCTGGCGAAGGAGGAAATCCTCGTCAGCCTGCTCCGAAAGGAGCGGCTCCTTCTTCCTGTTGGACATCATGACCTGCATGGCGATGATGATGACAGCGATGCTGATCAGGAGAAGGTACCCTCCCGTCCGGATCTGCCACTGGTTGGTGAAGTAGGCCTTCCGTGCCACCAGGTCGAGGGCCCGCACCTGCTCCCGGAGCGCCTCGTCGCCGGGGTTCTGTTGCAGGCGCTCCACCAGTTGGTCCATCACCTTGGTGCTGACAGGGTCATCGCGGTTGATCTGAAAGTAGTTCACGATGATCATGACGCACAATATCACCGCAAACGACCCGGCAATGAGGGCGATGCGCTGCCATAGACGCTCTGTTTTCCTGATTTCGTTTATCGTTCCGTCCATTTACAGTTCAATCCGGAGTTAAGTTATCAAATTGTCCTTTCCGTGGCTTTCCAGTTGATCAGGGCCACCCATCCTGCCCGGCACCGCCCACTCCCTGAACTCATCCTCTTTCCCGGCCCTTACCGGGCAATAGTCCATGCAGCGGGCACAGCTCAGGCAAGCCCCCTTGTCGGGCACATAATCTGTTTGCCTGCGGAAACGTGTCAGGCCGGCGAGGGTGAGGCCGAATACCAACCCGATGAAAGCACCAAGTATCCAACCGCCGGCATAAAAATCCCGGACGATGGAGGCCGCCTCGGCATAGAGCTCCGCCGCCGGCGTTCCCGACGACCTGAAAGCGGTGATGTCCTCCTGCACTTCCAGGGGCTGGCCCTCCTCCCCTTCGAGCAGATGGGCGGCCAGCCGCACCTTGGGGTTGACACTGGCCAGTCCCTCATGGTAGCGGGAGCCGGCCCAGCCCCCGGCCAGCATCAACAGGGGTATGATGAAGCTCAGGACCATGAGCCGCCTGACGGCCATTCTCTTGTGGTCGACCACCCGGACAGAGGACGGTTTCTCGATGGCATCGAAGGGGCACGAATTCTCGCAAAGCCGGCACTGGATGCACTCGGTGGGGGTAATGGTCATGTGCCGGGCCGAAAGCCGGCTGAACAGGTTCAACAGCACCCCGTAGGGACAGAAGAACCGGCAATAGGGCCGGGCGATGAAGATGCTGGTCAGGAGCAACAGTCCGCCCAGGGCGAACATGAAGAATGTGGCATTGAAGCGGAATATCCCCACGAAAGGATCGTACCTGCAGATGATGAAATCCGTGGCCGTGGCGGCATACAGGACCGCCAGTCCGAGGTAGATGTAGGGGAACATCCCCAGGAGGGCATTGACCCATGACCTGAGGCTGTATGGCTTGATCACGAAAAGGTCCTGAAGGGCCCCGAGGGGGCATACCCCGGCACAAAAGGTCCGCCCATAGAAGAGGGTATAAATGAGGGGGATGGCAAAAAAAGCGATCACCGTGTAGGGGACCTGGTACCCGGGGTGAAAGAGCCCGAGCGTGATATTCTGAATGGCACCGACGGAACAGACACACCCTTCGCGGTAAAAGCCAAAATAGACGAGGGAGAATATCGACACCCAGAACACACCCTTGCGGGACCTTTTCTTGATGATGAGCCAGGTGATGAGCGACAGGGCAGCGATCAGGACGGCCACATCCAACATCTCCAGCCAGCCTGCCCGGGGCTCAGGGGTAAGGGTGGGCGGCTGGACGTGCCCCGACTCGAACTCCGGCTTGGGGAATCGCTGCTGTGCAGGCCCCGCCAGTGTGATCAGCATCAGGGTGAGGAGCAGGAGGCCATATTTCAGTTTTTGTCCCATGCGCTACAGAAGTTCTTCCTTGTTAAACCCCTTGAACTGGTATGCCTTCGACGCCGGGATCCGGCTGTAGGCATCGGCCGGGCAATCGCGGGCGATGGAACATTCGTTGCAATTGACGCAGAGGTCGTGGTTCACCTGCAGTTGCAGCGATCCGTTGCCGAAGGCACCGCACCCTTCGACACATTTCCCGCAGCCGAAGCACAGGTCCTCGTTGATGTGGTATTCAAAATACGGCTCTTCGATGAACCTTCGCTCGATGGCACTTGTGGGACAGAGCTGATTCTCGGCTCCGGTATTCAGGTCCTTGGTGTTGACCTTGAAATAGCCGCTGCACAGGTCGCAATAGCCGCACATGTCATAGACGTGCATGCATTTCACGGCTGAGGGGGTGAGCACGCAGTGCGTGGCACACCTGCCGCACTGGACGCATTTGGCCGGGTCCAGCTGCCAGACCAGTTCGTCACCCGGCGACCTAGCCGCCAGCGTGGCGCCCAACCCGCCTACCCCAAGTGCAAGGGCATACCGGAACCCATCGTTGATGAAGCGCCGTCTGTCGATCTTCCGTTGGTCGTTATTTTTTGCCATGGTCACCTGTTTGTTTCGCGTTCCGATCCCGAACTCCTGAAATCCTTCGCCTGCGGATGGGTGCAGCTGGCGTTCTTCCGGCAGCCGCCGCATGCGAGATCAAAGGAACAATCCTCGCCGCTGCTCTCCCGCAAAAGAAGGTAGCCGCTGATACCGGCCAGGCCGAGGGCCACCGCCCCGCGGCCCACCTTCTTGATAAATGCTCTTCGGTCGTTCATAGTCTTTCAATTACTCATTCATTTCAAGCGGATCAAATGACCTTATCTCCCCTTTCCTCGGATCCAGCACGTAGATCCGGTCCTCCGAATCGACGGCGAGGTCGAGCCCGACCGTACCCGTTTCGAATTGTTCCGGTCCGGCCACCACGCAACTGAAATCGCCCGAAGGCAGGTGGACCTTCACCCGTTCGATCCCCTTCTCGCTGGTGACAAAGGATCCGTTGGCCAGCATGGCGATATGGGACGGATTGCAGCAGCCGCTGAATCCGTCCAGTTGCATGGAGGTCCTCTTCCAGGAGGAGACCGCCTCGCCGCGCGCGTTATATGACTGCAGTGCATGCAGTCCCGGGTTCACCACCCACAGCTCTCCTTCCCTTCCGATGAGGAGGTCGAAATAAGGGCTCGGGATGATGAACCCCAGCTCGCCTGCGGCCCTGTCCCGCTTTCCAATGTCGCGCAGCAGCTCACCCCCCGGGCCGTATTGCAGCACGAACTTGTTGCCGGCATCGGCCACATATACCAACGTATCGGCCACTGCGATGCTTGTGATCAGGGTCCTTTCCCCGGGGACGGGCCAGGAGGCCAGCAGGTTGCCGGAGAAATCAAAAACCTCGACGTGATCATTCACCCCCAGGTAGATCTCGCCCTGACCGCCCACCGCAATGCAGTTCGCAACTCCCGCGAAGTCAAATTGCTGGACCGTCTCCCCCTGCCTGTCGCATATCATCACCTTTCCATTGCCCGCCACATAAAGCCGGTCCTTGTCATCCACCGCGATGCCTTTCGCGCCCAGGCCATCCACATCTACCCGGCCAGCCTCCCGGTAGCAGAAAAGGTCCTCCTCCACCTCCCGGAAGTCGCTCAGGTCATATTCATATGGATTGCCCATGTCTTTTTCGGGCGGGAAGAAGAAATCCCTGACCATGAAAAATCCGGCCAGGATGATGAGCAGGATCGCGAGTGTGATGATCAGTTTTTGTTTCATGGATCGTATAGGATTGTCTTCCGGTAATATTAAAGTAGTACCTTAAATAATATATGTTGACTTATTTAAATTAAATTTTTTAATCTCATATCCATTCATACCATTTTTTTCGAGTCCCGCAACAGCAGCAACCCGTCGGCGAGGGCCAGGGGGCCCCATGCATCCTGCCCCTGGATGATCTGTCGCTTGTCGAGCAATTCAAATCCTCCGGCCCCGGCCCTGGCAATGAAGAGGGTTCCATCATCGTTCAGGATGAAGAACTTCCCGTCGGCGAACAGGTAAGGACCAAGACCGAAACGTTCCGTTTTCCCGCTTGTCCATATGAATGTCTGGCAGTCGTCCACGGAGGAGCAGACGAACTGGTTCCTCATCGCGCCGGCATCCTTGGGGAGGATGGCATAGAGGTAGCCGTTCATGTGGATGGGGGTCTGCTGTTCAGAGGCGATTCCGTCCTTCGGCTTGTAGTGCTGCAGCACTTCCACCCCGAACCCATCGCCTTCGGGTGTCAGTTGCACCAATATGGATCCTGCCCCATACCCTGCTGTTATGAACACCTTCCCCTCGTCGAGGATCACCGGCGAGGGGGCCACCACCGCGGGGGCAAAGACATTGGACTTCCACACTACGTCCCCTGCCCCGGGACCATCTGCCCTCACACCGCAGATCCCCCCGATGGCCGCATACACAAACATGGCAACGCCCCGGTATTCCATGGGCATCACGGAGGAATGGGACATTTTCCAGCCCTCCGGGTTGGGTGTCTCCCACACCACCTGGCCGGTGGCGCACTCCACCCCTACCAGCAATGCCTCTCCTCCTGGTGCCAGGACGACGATACCGTTTCGGATGAGGGGGCATTGGCCCGTGTACCAGAAGGGGATCTCGCCGCCGTATTTCTTTACGAGGTCCATGGTCCAGACCAGGTCGCCAGTGAAGCGGTCGACGCACATCACATGCCCCATCGGGCCTAAGGTGACCACAAAATCGCCGCTGATGGCCGGCACGGTACGGGAAATGCCATGGTTTCTCTTGATGTGCACATTGTACCACCTACGCCAGAGCTCCTCCCCTGTCTCCAGGGAGAAACAGCGGAGTGCGTCCGCTTTTTTGATCTCGTGGTAGTCGAGGATATACACCCTGCCGTCGGCGATCACCGGCGCGGCATGCCCTTCCCCCAGTTCCACCTCCCAGAGCACCCTGGGTTCGGCAGCCTCCCAACTGCTGATGAGCGGCACTCCCGAATCATCGACATTGTCGCTGTCCTCCCCCCGGAACTGCAGCCATTGGCCTCCGGGGCCGGTCTCACCGGCTTCGCCATAGAAGGTGAATTTCTCACCGATAGCAACGTTCTCAAGGGCTGCCGAGTCGCGCGGAGGACGGTTATCCATTCCCGGGACGCTCATGGTAAGCCCTTTCACAGGGTCATGCACCTGCCAGTAAATGAATGCCATGGCCGCGAACAGGACCAGGAAAATGGGACCGTATTTCTCGAGTTGTTTCAATTGCCAGGTTCAAGTTTCATTTTAAGGGATTCGCCGCCCATAGCCAGGGTGGCATCATTCCAGCACCGATCTGTCGGCGATATCGTAAACCCGCAGTGTACTGTCGTACCTGACGTACAGCCGGCGGTCATGGATCACGGGGTGTGCGATATGGTCCCTTTTGAGGCCCGGGAGGTCGAAGGTGCTGACCACCTCAAAACCATCCTGCTTCGGCTTGATCAGGGCCACGTCGCCCAGGTAGGAATAACAGTAGATCATGCCGTCGGCCGATATCACGGTCCCCGGGGCAAACCTGTTCAGGGAATCTTTCACCTCACCGGTAAACCAGTCGACACAGGAAAAATGGCGCGAGGTATAATCCGTCCCGTAGAGGTTATCCCCTATCTTGAGGGCGTCGCCGTGCTCCAGGTCGAACAGGTGGCTTCGCCATACCTCCTCCACCCCGGTTCCGTCCTCTTTCACTTTCATCATCACGCTTCCGTAACCCCATCCATTCATGGCGAAGACATACCCGTCGTGATAGATGGGCATGTTACCGTGGATGCCATGCGGATAGTTCATCTCGTGGCTCCACAGCAGGGCGCCGTCGTCGGGGTCGAGGGCGATGATGGAGAGCGCGGACATGGTGACCAGGGTCCGCTTCCCGTAAATGTCGATGATCTGAGGGGAGCAGTAGGCACTCACTTCCATGTTGCCCTTGCTGGACCAGACCAGTTCGCCCGTAAGGCGGTCGAGGGCCACCACATTATGCCTGACCCCACCCGGGGTGCAGTACAGTTTTTGGCCATCCACGAGCAGGTTCTCTGTGAGCCCGAACTTCACTTCCCTGGCGCCGAATTCCCTGAAGATGTCCTTCGTCCATACGAACTCGCCGTCATCCGCGTCAAAGCAGACCAGCAGGCCCCTCCCGCTGAGGAGGTACCCGAGCCCGTCGAAGATGACCGGCGTGGACCGTGCCCCCGGGAAGTTGGTCATCCAGGCCGTGCCATATGGCTTTTTCCAGACCAGCCGGCCGTCATGGTCCAGTGCGAACAGGTAGCTGGTGCTGTCGAAGGTCCCGCTGGTATAGATCCTGTCAGCGGTCACCGCCACCGCGGTATATCCTTTTCCGAGCCCTTCGAAGGTCCAAATAAGATCGGGGCCATTCTCGGGCCACCGGTCCAGCAGGCCGGTGTCGGGATAGAAACCAGTTCTTTCGGGGCCCCGCCACTGGCTGATCTCCGGCACCCTCTCCGAGCAGGAAAGGAACAGGATCATTGCAAACAGGGCCGGCAGTTTTTTCATCGTGATCATATGGAATTGATTATTCAGTAGTGGCTTTCACCGAATAGGCCATCAAGGCTTCCCCATGCCGGACATAGAGGACGCCGTCGCGGATCACAGGGTGCGACCAGTGGGGTCCTTTGCCGTGAACGACCTCGAACGAGCTGACCATCTCAAAGCCATCGGGCGTGGGCCTGACCAGTGCCATATTGCCGTTTTTCTCCTCATAGCAATAGAGCATGCCGTCGGCACTGATGATGGAACCTTTGTTCTCCCAGTGGTGATCGTACATCACCTTTCCGGTGGACCAGTCGAGGCATACCCAATTGCCGTCGCGGTTCCCTTTCCAGGATGCACCGTAGATATATTCCCCGATCCTGACCACCCCCCCGATATGGACATCCAGGGTGGAGTCGACCCATACGAACCAGGCATCGTCGTTCCTGGGCGAGATCTCTATCTGCACGCCCCGGTGGTCGTAGCCACTTGTGACGTACATCCTGCCGTCGCGGAACAGGGGCGTGTTGGTCTGGTTGTTTGACTTCCATTCGCCTCCGGCAAACTGGCCGAAATCAAAGGTCCACCGGATCACCCCTGTCATCGGGTCGGCGCCGAGGACGTAGTTCTCGGTGACATTGACGACGGTGACCGTATCGGCCCAGTGGACCAGGAGCGGCGACGTATAGGAGGGCTTGTCGTCAAGGCTCACCGATTCCCAGAGCACTTCCCCGGTCAACTTGTCCATGGCGATCATGGTGGTCTTGCTGCCGCCCGGGGTAAAGAACACCCGGTCGTCCAGGACCAGGAGCGATTCCGCCACTCCCCATTTCCCGAATGTCCCTTCATATTCCTCGCTCGCCTTCACGGACCAGATCAGCTCTCCCGAGTGGGCATTGATGCATGCGACATCTCCGAGGCCGCTGGAGACGTAAGCCCTGTCGCCATCAATCGTGGGGGTGCACCGGCTGGGGTTATAGGAGTCATCCCAGGCCCTGCCGTAGGGTGTCATCCATTTGAGGGCCCCGCCCATCCCGACAGCGACCAGCGCATCCATCTCATCGACGAGACCGGTGAAAAAAACCGTGTTGTGCGCCACGGCCACCGAGGAGTACCCGTTGGGGAGGCCCTCCGCCACCCACAGCAGCTCAGGCCCGCCCTCCGGCCAGGAGGTCAGCAGGCCCGTTTCATCAGCATATACACCGGTCCTGCCATGGCCGCGCCATTCGCTGACCACTTGTGCTGTCAGCAGGTGGGAGGCAAGCAGGAACAGAATTGCAAGAATGGAATATCTCATAGCTTGATTTATTTACCTGTGGCAAATATGATCCTAAATTCGATAAGAATCAATATATATTATGGCAACGACAGGTCCGCCGCGGGCCGTGGCCGCAGCTGCGGCCACTATTTCCCGATGTCGTAGACCATCAGTGCGTTGCCATGCCTGACATAGAGCCGCGCATCGTGGATCACCAGGTGGGCCCAGTGCTGGTTCTCACCCCGGGTCACCTCGAAGGAGCCGACCACCTCGAAGGAACCATCCCCGGGCTTCACCAGGGCGACCGTCCCCCGGTCGTCGTAACAGTATAGAAGGCCGCCGGCAGCGATGGTGGTGGACCGCTGTACGTCGGAGGTGCTGTACAATACCTCGCCCGTATTCCAGTCGAGACAGAAGAGCTTCTTGTTCTTCTGGCCTGAACCATAGAGCCGGTCCCCGAGAAGGACCACACCGCCCATCTGGTTGTCGATGTTCTCGTCGCGCCACACCTCGGTGATGGAGGATCCGTCGGCCGACAGCCTGAGCTGCACGCCGCCTTTCCCGTAACCGCTGACCACGTAGACCAGCCCATCGCGATAGAGGGCGGTATTTGGCTGCACCGACCACTGGTTGATGTGTTCGAACGACCATAGCAACCCGCCTGTCGCGGCATCGATCCCCAGGATGGAGTTCTGGGTCTGGGTGACCAGGATGGCCCTTCCGCCGTGATCAAACACGGCCGGCGAATGGTAGGCACTGATCTCCCCATTCCCGGGACAGCTCCATATCATTTCGCCCGTATCCGGGTCCAGGGCGATCACATTGTTCTGTTCCCCGCCCAGCGTGACGAAAAGCTTTCCATCCTCCAGCAACAGGTTCTCGGTGACCCCCCACTTGATATTGCGACCGTCATAGCGCTCGTGCAGGTCGATGGTCCAGTCGGTGGAGCCGTTGGAGGCATCCAGCCGCACCAGCCTTCCGAAGGAACTCATGATGAACAGCTTGCCATCGTAGAGCATGGGGGTTGTCCTGACCCCGTTCCAGCTCTCGTCCCATTCTTTCCCGTATGCCGTTTTCCACAGGAGGCTCCCTTTATGGTCGAATGCAAACACATGGCCCATGCCGTCGAGCATACCCGATGTATAAATGGCATCTTCGGTCACTGTCGCGGAGGAATGGCCATCGCCGATGCCCTCGTAGTACCACACCAGTTCGGGCCCCCCTTCGGGCCATGACTCAAGAAGGCCTTCGCCGGGATAAATGCCATCGCGGTGCTCGCCCCGCCACTGCACATGCTGCTGGGCCATTGAAACACTCATTAAGAGGATCAGTAAGGATACAGATAATAGATTCTTCATATGGATAGATTATAGGATTTCTGACAAAACAATCAAATTACTTACATAAGAAAGCCAGACAAATATATTTAAATATCGTCATACATGAAGCTGTCCGTCCAACAAAAAATGCCCTCCGGGTTGCAAACCGTCCGCCGGGACTTCCCATCGGCACCCCGGACGCCATGCGGGGCCTGCCATACCCACATTTTCGGGGGCATCTTCACAGGCGCCCGGATAAAATTGTATCTTTGGTCAAAACTGCTCTTATGAAAAGGATACTGACGCACGCTGCCCTCGCCATTTTTCTGCTGGCCTTCCCGGTGACACTTTCCGCCCAGTGCACCCCGGGTGATGAGACCACCTGCCCCGACCCGGAGAACAACGGCCAGATCTGTCCTGAAACCCTGCCCAATGCCCTACTGAACGAGCTCTACAGCCAGGAGTTCACCATTATCGCCCCTCCCGAATATGTTCTTGACAGCTCAGCCGGCATTGTCTTCGAGCTTCATCATATCACCCTGAAAAGCATCGACAACATGCCTCCGGGGATCACGTGGGTATCCAATGCCCAGGACAGTGTATTCAATGTGGGCACCTATTATTGCGTGCTTCTTGAAGGTACCCCAACCCAAAAAGGGGAATTTCCGCTTAAGATCGTAGTGGATGTCTATCTGCCCGGGATCTTTGGCTCACCCCCCATCTACGTGGCCACCGTAGCCGATTCCACCTCCCTGGTGATCAACGTCACAGATCCCAATGGCATCGGAGACCGGCGGTTCACCCATGCACCCGGATTCACCTGTTTCCCGAACCCCTTCAGCGAAGCGATCGACATACAGATCCAGAAAGCTGAGCGTGGCGAGGCATTCCTGGAGCTTTACACCCTGACGGGCCAGCTTATACGAAGCACCAGAATACTCATCACCAGGGAGGACGAAACCTTCAGCCTGCCGGGCGCCGACCTGCATCCCGGTGTGTACCTGTTGAAGTTGCGCAACAGCGCCGGGGCCTACACCCAAAGGATCGTACGCTCAAACTAAGTAAATTGCAATCAATCTTCTCCGTTTAATTATACCATGAGATCGTTCACCGGGCATCTGTCCTTGCTGGCCATCCTGTTCATGTGGGGTTCGGGGGCTCTGTGCCAGGAGTCCGCCGTGACCGGCCTGGTGACCGATGCAGTCAGTAATGAACCCCTTGTCGGGGTCAATGTGGTGGCCGACAGCCTTGTCGTCGTTTCCACCGACACCGACGGGCGCTATGCGCTGCGGCTTCCTGCCGGGGCGCACTCCCTGAGCTTCCGGTACATCGGTTTCAGGGAAGAGTTACGCCGGGTGGAGTTGACCGCCGGCGACACGCTCGTTCTGGATGTGGGTTTAAGCATAAGGCAATTCGAGCTGGGCACTGCGGTGATCACCGCCGGCAAATACCGTCAGGACCTCTCTGACGTCACTGTCTCCATGGAGATCCTCCGGGCGGGCTTCATCGAGAACACCAACACCGTCAACCTGGAGACTGCCATCCAGAAGATGCCCGGGATCGACATCCTCGACGGACAGGCCAGCATCCGCGGCGGCAGCGGCTACAGCTACGGTGCGGGCAGCCGCGTGCAGTTGATGGTCGACGACATGCCCATGCTCACGGCCGACGTCAACGAGGTGAAATGGAATTTCCTGCCCGTGGAAAACATCGACCGGGTGGAGGTCCTGAAAGGCGCGTCCTCTTCGTTATACGGATCTTCGGCCCTGAACGGGGTCATCAACATCCTTACCGCCTGGCCCGGCGAGGAGCCCGAAACCAGGATCACCCTTTTCGGCGGACTCTATTCCAGACCCGGGCGGGATGAGATGTCATGGTGGTGGGACCGCCCCCCCTACTTCACCGGGGGAAGCTTCTCCACGGCCCACCGGCTTGGCGAGTTCGACGTTGTGGCCGGGGCCAATGTGTACAAGGACGAAGGGTACCGCGAAGAGAACTACGAAGAACGGATCAGGGCCAACATCAAGTTCCGTCACCGGCCCGGGGGCGTGCATGGGCTCACCTACGGGCTCAACAGCAACATCCAGTGGCAGAACAGCTCCGATTTCCTCATCTGGCAGGATGCCGATTCCGGCGCGTTCCTGCAGAACCCCGGCGCCATCACCCCAACGCGTGGCTTCCGCTTCCATGCCGACCCGTGGGCCAGCTTCTTCGACGGCCATGGCAACCGCCACAACCTGCGGACCCGGTTCTACAGGGTATCCAACCGTTTCGCCGAGGATCCGGAGAAGGACAACGGGTCCGACATGTATTATGGCGAATACCAGTTCTACCGGCAGATCCGCGAGAAGCTGGACCTGACCGCAGGGCTGATGGGCATGTATGGTGTGACCGACGCCAACCTCTACGGGGACCATTACAACTCCAATGTGGCCATCTTTACCCAGCTTGATTACAGGTTCTCGCGCCGGCTGTCGGCCTCCGCCGGGCTGCGCTGGGAACGCTACACCCTCGACGACACCGACCGGGAGAGCAGCCCGGTGGTCAGGGTGGGAATGAACTACAAGGCGAGCAGGTCCACCTTCCTGCGGGCCTCCTTCGGGCAGGGCTACCGTTTTCCGTCCATTGCCGAGAAATACACCGCCACCACCGTGGGGAGCCTGAACGTATTCCCCAACCCGGTCCTGCAGCCCGAGACCGGCTGGAGTGCCGAGGCGGGTGCCAGGCAGGGCTTCGAGCTTGGCTCCTGGAAAGGGCTCGTCGATGTGGCCGCTTTCTGGACCGAATACCGCGAGATGATCGAATTCACTTTCGGCGTATGGCTCGATGACAGCACGCAGGTGCCCACCATCGACAACCTCGGCTTCAAATCCCTGAACGTGGGAGAGGCCCGCATCAACGGCTTCGATATCAGCTTCTCGGGGGCCGGAAAAGCGGGCCGCGTGCCCGTCATCTTCTTTGCCGGCTATACCTGGATGAACCCCGTCGACCTTTCGGCCGACACCCTTGAGAACGATATCCTGAAATACCGCTACCGCCACTCGGTGAAGGGCGACGTGGAGATCAACCCCGGCCGGTTCTCCGCCGGCGTCACCCTGACCTACAACAGTTTCATGGAACGGATCGATGCCGCCTTCGAGGAGCGGATCCTGGGGGTCGAGATCTTCCCGGGGCTAAAAGATTACCGCCTGGAGCACGACCGGGGCGATGCGGTCCTGGACCTCCGGGTTGCCTACCAGGTGATGGAAGCTGCCCGGCTGTCGCTGGTGGCCAGGAATATCCTGAACAGGGAATACATGGGCAGGCCGGGTGACATCCAGCCGCCCCGGAACATCACCCTGCAGTTACAGGTCACGTTTTGAGGTAAATCCCCGGCTTTGCCCGGTCTCCGGAACACATCATCTATTTAAAACGGTTCTACATAGATCCGTCCGTTCGACAGATTGTTGTATTTTTGCACGGCAAATCAAACACCATGAACCTCCGACCGGGCCCCCTGGTCCACAAAAACAAAGACGACCGATCATGAAGAAACTTTTCGCCCTTGGTTTTGCCCTTATGATGCTGGCCCCCGGGCCCGTTTCCGGACAGAAGAAGCACCCGGCCGCCGACACCATCGCGGCCGACTACCTGAAATCCATGACCTGGCGCAACATCGGGCCCTTCCGCGGGGGCCGGTCGGCCGCCGTCACCGGCGTACCCGGCAAACCCAACCTGTACTACTTCGGGGCCACGGGCGGCGGTGTGTGGCGCACCACGGATGCGGGCAACAGCTGGGAGAACATTTCCGACGGCTTTTTCGGAGGCTCCATCGGTGCGATGGCCGTCAGCACCTCCGACAACAATGTGATCTATGCGGGCGAGGGCGAAGAGACCGTCCGCGGCAACGTCTCCTCGGGGTTCGGCATGTGGAAGTCGGAGGATGCCGGCAAGACCTGGGCTCACGCCGGACTTAAGGAGACACGGCACATCAGCAGGATCAGGATCCATCCCGGCGATCCCGACATCGTGTATGTGGCTGCCATGGGCGACCTGTTCAAGGACTCCGAGTTCAGGGGCGTTTACAAGACCACCGACGGCGGCCAGAGCTGGAGCAAGGTCCTTTACGCGGACGCCGGCAGCGGCGCCATCGACCTCATCCTCGATCCGTCGAATCCCCGCATCCTCTATGCCTCCACCTGGACCTTCCGGCGCACCCCCTACTCCTTCAGCAGCGGCGGCGAGGGATCGAAGCTCTGGAAGAGCACCGACGAGGGGAACACGTGGACCGAGCTGTCGAAGAACCCGGGATTCCCGAGGGGACTCCTGGGCATCATCGGGATCACCGTCAGCCCGGCGAACCCGGAGCGCGTGTGGGCCATCGTGGAGAACGAGCCCGACGGAGGACTCTACCGCTCCGACAACGGGGGCCGGAGCTGGATGCTGGTCAACAACGAACGCAACATCCGCCAGCGGGCCTGGTATTACTCGCGCATCTATGCCGACCCGGCCGACGCCGAGCGGATGTACGTCATGAACGTCCTTTACCATGTGAGCAAAGACGGCGGCAAGACCTTTTCGCGGCACTATGCGCCGCATGGCGACCACCACGATCTCTGGATCGCCCCCGAGGACCCGCTGCGGATGATCATCGCCGACGACGGCGGAGCCCAGGTGAGCTTTGACGGCGGCGAGAACTGGACCACCTACTACAACCAGCCGACGGCACAGTTCTACCGGATCACCACCGACGACCACTTCCCGTTCCGCATTTACGGCGCCCAACAGGACAACAGCTCCATCCGCATCCTGCACCGGTCCGACGGCGCCTTCATCGAAGAAGGCGACTGGGAGCGGACGGCCGGCGGCGAAGCCGGCCACCATGCCATCGAGGCCAACAACGAAGTGGTCTATGGCGGCGAATACGGCGGGTTCATGATGCGGTACGACCACCGCACCAGCGAGATGCAGGCCACCCATGTTTGGCCCGACAACCCGCTGGGCCATGGCGTGGAGGATATGAAATACCGTTTCCAGTGGAACTACCCCATGTTCATCTCGCCACACGACCCTTCCGAGCTCTATGCCTTCAGCAACCATGTGCATGTGAGCCGGGACCAGGGGCGGAGCTGGGAGACCATCAGCCCCGACCTTACGACCGACGACACCACCAAGCAGGGTCCCTCGGGAGGTCCCATCACCAAGGACAACACCGCGGTGGAGTATTACTGCACCATCTTCGCGGCCGTGCCGTCGGTGCATGACCAGGGTGTCATCTGGACCGGCAGCGACGACGGGCTGGTCCATGTCACGCGCGACGGCGGCGACACGTGGACCGATGTCACCCCTGCCGGCCTGCCCGAATTCACGCAGATCAACAGCATGGAAACCGATCCCTTCCACCCCGGCGGCTGCTACCTGGCTGCCACCCGGTACAAATGGGGCGACAATACTCCATACCTCTACCACACCAGCGATTACGGCAGTTCATGGAGCCGCATTGACGACGGCATCGACCGCCTCCATTTCACACGGGTGGTGCGCGCCGACCCCAACCGGGAAGGGCTGCTGTTCGCTGGCACCGAATACGGCTTGTATGTATCGTTCAACAATGGCAAGCGCTGGCAGCCCTTCCAGAACAACCTGCCGCTGGTGCCCATCACGGACCTCCGGGTAAAAGACCGCCACCTGATCGCAGGCACCCAGGGCCGCAGCATCTGGATCATCGACGACATCAGCCCCCTGTATGAGCTGGATTTCGGCTGGTCAGAGGAGACACACCTCTTCCGGCCCAAGCCCGCCCTGTTGATGACGGCAGGCTATGGCGGCAAATCGAAGACGAAGGGGGAGAACCACCCCGACGGGGCCATCCTCAACTACTACCTCAAGGAGGTCGACACTGCCAATATGGAATACCGCATGCGTTTCCTGGACCGGGACGGACAGGTGCTGGCATGCTATTCCAGCCGCGCAGCGCGGGAAGCATACAAATGGGTCCCTGAAAAAGGGGCCGGCCGGTTCATCTGGGACCTGCGCACCGCGGGCATCGAACCCGTGGAGGGGATGATCCTGTGGTGGGCCTTCCAATCCGGCCCCCGGGTGGTGCCGGGCACCTACCGGGCCCAGCTGATCGCCGGCCCGGACACGGTGACCGTGCCGCTCGAGGTGATGATGGACCCGAGGGTATCGGCAAGCATCGATGACCTGCAGGCCCAGCATGACTTCCTGGCCGACATCCGCGACAACATGGACAGGATAAACAACACCATCCGGGAGATCCGGGAGGTACGGAAGAAGCTCGGCGCATTGAAGGAACTGGTCTCCGACTCCCTTCTCCTGGCGCAGGTCGACACCCTGACCCGCCGGGGCACCACGATCGAGGAGGCCCTCTACCAGACGAAGAGCAAAAGCCCGCAGGACCCGCTCAACTTCCCCATCCGCCTCAATAACAAATATGGGCATGTGGGCAGCCTGGCCGACCTGGGCTTCAACCGTCCGACGGAGCAGATGGTCATGGTGAAGGAGGGATTCGAAGCGGAGATCGAAGCCTGGCTGGATCGATGGGGGATCGTCAAAAAAGAGATCAGTGCTTTCAACGATCAACTTAACAGTGCCAGGACACCCTATATCAAGGTCGACTGACAGGGGGGTTGACTTCTTTGATTCTTTTCCTTAAATTTAGGGGTGAATTAACACCGGTTACCCCCGCACTATAATTAGGGTCGCCGGCTCAAAACCCAAGGTTGCCATGAACACAACCACCCCTACCCCCCGGGCAGCCGGCAGTCTGCTCCCACTGCTGCTGCTATTGCACCTGCCACTGCTACTCCCGGCCCAGACGATCATAACCGGCGGCGACGTCAGCGGCCTCTGGGCGCATGACGGGTCGCCCTACCTGGTTCAGGACAACATCACCGTTCCGGATGGTGCCACCCTCGCCATCGACCCCGGTGTGACCGTCGAGTTCCAGGGGCATTTCTCACTCTTCGTGCAAGGCCGGTTGCTGGCGGAAGGCAGCAGCGCCGACACCATACTCTTCACCATCCACGACACCACCGGATTCCACGACCCGGCAAGCACAGACGGGGGCTGGTACGGCATCCGGTTCGACAACACGCCCCTCACCAACGACACCTCCCGCCTGAGCCACTGCACGCTGGAATATGGCAAGGCCGTGGGCGACGCGTGGTCCCTGAATGCCGGGGGCGCCATCTGCGCCGTCAATTTTGGCAAGATCAGCATATCCCACTGCCTTTTTCGCTTCAACAGCGCGGGAGGATCCTATGACGAGGCACCTGCCGGAGGCGCCATCCACCTGGCATGGTCCGGCATATCCATCAAAAGCAGCACCTTCATGCACAACAAGGCCCGCGACGGCGGGGCCATCCAGGTGCATGAATCCGAGCCGGTTTTCGCAGGGAACACCTTCACATACAACACCGCAGAGCACGGCGGGGCCATCAATTTCGGGGGGCCTTTTCACCTTTCGCTCAACGGTGACACGTTCCTGCAGAATACTGCCAGCAGCCATGGAGGAGGCCTCATGATGTGGAATGCCGATACTGCAAGCTTCGCCAATGTGATCTTCGACGGGAACACCGCCGAGTGGGGAGGCGGGCTCGGCCTCTTTGGGTCACCCGTGACCATTGACCAGTGCAGCTTCAACAACAACATGGCCCTCAACATCGGCGGCGGGGTGGCAGCCGACTTCTGCGACCTGCTCATCCAGAATTCCACTTTCTATAACGACAGCTCGGCAAGCATCAGCGGCGGCCTGCACAACTGGCACTGCCAGACCCGGATCAAGAACTGTGACTTTTCGCTCAACAAAGCTTTCCTGGGAGGTGCCATCTATTCGGATTTCAGCACGGCGGCCATCGAATCGTCAAATTTCAGCGGGAACACCGCCCATACGGGAGGAGCTTTGCGCTACTGGTGCACCACCCTGACCACTGACCAGGTCCTGTTCTCCGACAACCAGGCTTACCATGAAGCAGGGGCCATTGAATTCCTGGTCGACACGAATGAATATTCCGGTCCGTACGAGTTCACGCTCAATGGCACAATGTTCTCAAACAATTCTGCCGGATACAGGTTTGGCGCCGTGCACATGCAGCAATTCAATTCCGGCACACCCCTTACCACCGTCAACCTGGACCATTGCACCTTTACAAGCAACCACGCGGAGCGGGTCGGAGCGGTGCAGGTCAACGGCAATGTCACCGATGTCCGCATCGCCAATTCCCTTTTCCTGGGCAACAGTTCGGAAACAATCTACGGGGCCCTGTCAATTGCAGGTGGCATATCGGGCCGGGCAACAAACACCCTTTTTGCCTATAACGATGCAGGCACAGGAACTGCGGCTGCGATCGGCGTGGTCAATGGCTCCGCCTTTCAATTCATCCACTGCACCTTCACCGCCAATACCAGCCAGCTTGGAGGTGCCATATCCCTGCGCCGGGGCAGCAAATCGGTCCTGTTCAACAGCATCCTCTGGAATAACAGTCCCAACCAGGTCATTCTGAATTCCATCACCGATACGACTCCCTGCCACGTCTACGTTTTCAATTGCGATGTCCAGGACGGTCAGGATTCGGTCATACTTCTGGATACGACTGTTTCGGTCATTCACTGGGACACCTCCAATTTAGCGGCTGATCCGAAATTCCTGGACAGCCTGGCCGGCGACTTTCACCTGAGCGACTACAGCCACTGCCTGGGCAGGGGCGCCGATTCGGCCTGGATCGACGGCATGTGGGTCCGCTCCCACTCCTTTGACCAGGAGGGGCACCCGCGTCCCGACCCGGCCGGTTCCCGTCCCGACCTGGGGGCTTATGAGTCGCCCCTGGCGGGCCCCATGGGAACAGGCAGGCCAGAGCCTCCCGATGCGGCGATCCTGGGAATCTCACCCAATCCGTTCAGAGGCCACACCACCCTGCAGTTCAGCCTCCTCATACCGTCGGCCGTTTCCCTGACGGCATTCAATACAGACGGGAAGAAAGTGCTCGAGTTGCCGCCCACCCCCTACCCGGGCGGCACGCACCAGGTGATCCTTGACGGGTCAGGGCTGCGCAGCGGCATGTATTATCTGAGGATCAAGGCGGGCCATACGACACAGGTGCAAAAAGTGATGCTGATCCGGTAATTCCTACCGGACCAGCACATTCCTGAAGTTCGTTCCGTTCTCCCTACAGCATGCGGATGATCGTGAATGCCGCGATGGCCAGGATCATGGCCGGCGCCGAGAAGAACATGATCATTTCCAGGGTTCTGATGGTGGCTTTCATGGTTTTTGGTTTTTGGTTTTTGGGTTCTGGCTTTGGGGTTCTGGTCTCTGGTTGTTGATGCTCTTGTATTGGTCCTTTGGTTCATGCTCAGGATCCTTCCGGTTATCCATCCTGAATTTCATGAAATAAAATTACGACCATGCCCGCCAAAAAGCATGGTAGAATTCCGCCAGAAAAAAAAATAGTGGATTCCCCGACCGTTCACTCTTCACTCTTCACTCTTCAATCTTCAATCTTCACCCATCAATCCTCCACTTCCACACCCACCGATTCCGGGGCGAAAATATTGATGTCGAGCTGTTCCGAAATATAGGCGATGGCCTTCTGTGCCCGGATGCTGTTGCCCGCTTCATCGAGGCGCGGAGAGAAGGCCGCGATGGCCCCTTTCCCGGGGACCACCGCCACGATGCCGCCACCAACGCCGCTCTTGGCGGGGAGGCCGGTCTTGAAGGACCAGGTCCCCGAATAGTCGTACATGCCGCAGGAGAGCATCACCGACAGAAGCTGCGGCACATGCTCGTTGGAGAACACATGCTTGCCTGTGTAGGGGTTCACCCCGCCCGCCGCCAGGGTGGCACCCATGGCGGCCAGGTCGTCGCAATCGATCCCCACCGAACATTGCATCGTATACAGGTCAACGGCCTCTGCGGGGTCGTTGTACATCCTGCCATAGGCCGCCAGCAGGCGGGCGATGGCCTGGTTCCGGTCGTTGGTGGCAGCCTCGGATTCATAGACATCCTGCATGATGGAGAGTGCCGTTCCCGCACAGTCGCTGTAGAACTTGAGGATCCTCAGCCATTTCTCCTGTTGCGTTTCACCGGCCAGCAGGCTGGTGGTGGCCATCGCGCCGGCATTCACCAGGGGATTCCCGACCTTTGACTTCTGGAATTCGATGGCGAGGACCGAATTGAAAGGCATGCCCGTAGGTTCAGCTCCCAGTTTGTCGAGGATAGCCTGTTCCCCCAGCTCCTCCATGACCATGGCCAGGGTAAATACCTTGGAAATGGACTGAATGGAAAACATGTGATCGGTATTCCCCACATGGAAAAGCCGCCCGTCCACCGTCACGATCGAAATGCCGAAGAGGTCAGGCTCCACCCGCGCCAGTTCGGGGATATAATCGGCAGGGGCCCCCGAGTCATCGCCCAGGAACTGTTCGTAGGCCTCCTCCATGACATTCTGAACCCGTGCGTAGGCGGGGGCGACGGGACCGGGCTCCACCTGCCCGGCAAGTTGCGGGGCGGCAAGGGTCGACATGAACGCGATGACAAGAAATTTTCCCGTCAATGAGGATCTGTTCTTTTTCATACTGTTATATTATTTAGTTCAACATTATTCAAAATGGAGGCACGATCAAGGAGGTGCTGATTCCCAGAATATTGCAACCAGATCTCCGGGGCATGATCAGCGAATGACCACCGGCGGCATGGATCCGCATGAAAGCCGGCATGTCACCCGCATAACCTTTGAAACCAGGTGCCGGCGGAATGAACCAATGCACAGGGCTGAAATTGAGAATGGTTGTTTTCTTCCAATGAGGATGCATGGCCCTTAAAACCCGAATTGAAGCTGAAACCGAAGGTGCTGCTGGCTGCCGTAGCTGCTTTCGATCAGGCCCAGCTGGCCGTCGGGCTGCACGATCGTATTATTGATCGTGGCGGCGAGGTGGTTGTACTCGACCGAAAACTTCATGCGGTTGGTCCAGGTGAACGGGTAATAGCTCAGTCCGATCCCCGGGGAAGAATAAGTTTCCTGCTCACCTGGCTGGTTTCCGGGGGAAACCATGTCATACCGGAGATAGGGGAACAGGTGTTCGGTGATCCAGTACCCGAATGTGGCATAAAACCCGAAATTGCTGTAATCGTCGCTCACATCCTCCCTGTAGTTCAGGTTTGTCATCGTGCCATGGGCAAAAAGGTGGTACCCATTCCCGGACATGCTGAAGTCGAGGTTTATCTGGCTGGCATCCTGTGGATCGGTCACAAGGGCCTCTTCATCACTGCGGAACAGCTGGCCGGCGCCCAGTCCAAAGAGGATCCCGAAATCCCTGCCCGGCCGGCCGAGCATATCGTCCCACAGGCCCCAGCTGGTGCCGAGCACATTCCATTCCAGGCGTCCGGTGAATAGCACGTCCGAATCTTTTGGCGCCGGGAAGGCCCTCCGGCCGCCGTAGGCTCCGTTGCCGGCCGAGAGCCAGAAACGCAGCCTATCCGATGGTACGTGCCGCACCTGCACACCGAAAGAAGACCAGATGGCGAAGGTGAAATCGTGGGCGGAGAACTCCATGGAGGCCAGGTCCTGCGGGTACATCCAGTCCTCCCGTCCCAGCGCCATGAACTGCCTGCCCGCCCGCAGGTTCCATTTCCTGTTGATGTTCCACTGCAGGTAGGCGACGAACAGCTCGAAATTGCCGCTGGGGTTCACGTTGATGCGGAAATGGTAGTAGAACTTCCCGGTGAGGTCCCCTTCCAGGAACAGGCGGGTCCGGGCCAGGTTGTAGCCACGCGTGAAGGCCTGCACGCTATCGGGGAGACCGGCCCTCCAGTTCATGTTATACCGGACCTGCGCATACATCCCCAGGTTGAACCTGAACCGGCCGTCGCGGCTCTGTATGAACAGCGGGTGGTAGGCCGTGGTATCATACCCGGCGAGCTCCTTTTCCTCCTGGATGGGTCCGGTATCGGGCTGCGCCGCACCCGGTTTCCCCAATGACAAAGCAACAAGGAGCATCACCAGCCAAAGGCCGGCATGCAGGCGCAAACAGAAATGACACCCCCCGTTCCCAGCCCCGCTTTTTGACAACCGGTATTTCATAATCATTTTTTATGTTGAGGGTAACCCGGAGGGAGAACATGATGAAACCTCCCTCCGTCACACTATTCTTTTCCTAACCCAAAAATAGGTGTTTTTTCAATATTCCGGCCCATGCCCCTGCCAACAAGCTATTTCCGGTCAGATGCGCGGACGGTCTTTCCAAAACCCACATCCCGACCGTAACATGGACATCCCCTGCTGCGTATACACCCAAGACCAAACATTCAAAAAAATAAGAATAAAGAACAGGACAAGACATGCGTACATTTCTGAATTATTTCACGGGCTTATTCTTTGGGGAGCGGGACTACAAAAACTGGCAGATCGCCCTTTTCGTCGTCCTCCTGGTCGGGATCTTCGCAATATTGACCACACTTTAGATTGGTCATCAGGCCATAGCCGCAACCAGGCGGGTTCAACCGGGCGCGCCTGATCACCCGGCGGCCATGGTGCCGGGCCCAGCGGGTGCGGGGATCGACAAGAACAATTCACGCCGCTTTTTTGTTATTACCTGAAATCATGCACATGGTCGGTATTCATTTTCCCCGGGCGGCATCAATCCTGGCATTGCTGCTATTGTCAGCCTGCCCGCCATTCCTGTCCCGTGTGTCCGCACAGCCTTACCCTCCCGTCCTCGTTTCGCCGGAGGACCAGTCGGGCCAGCAACCCACCGGCCAGACCCTGACCGTGCTTGTGACCCATCCGGACCAGCAACCGCTGACCGTGACCTTCCATGGCCGCAGGAAACCCGGCCCGGCAGATGAATTCACCATCGTCGGCCTGCCGGACACGCAATATTACACCGGGCAAAAGAACGGCGGCAGCCCGGACATCTTCTACAGCCAGACCCAATGGATCGCGGACAACATGTTGGCGGAAAACATTGTTTTCGTAAGCCAGCTGGGTGACTGCGTCGAGAACGGGGATGCCGTGGAAGACGAGTGGAAGGCGGCCGATACGGCCATGCTCAAGATCGAAGACCCTGTCAGCACCGCGCTTGACGACGGGATCCCATACGGAATAGCCGTGGGCAACCATGACCAGTCGCCTTTCGGCGATCCAGATGGCACCACGGCAATGTACAACGCATACTTCGGTGAGGCCCGTTTTCTGGGCCGGAACTATTACGGTGGCCATTTCGGCGACGACAACGACAACCACTATCAGCTTTTCAGCGCCGGCGGCATGGATTTCATCACCATTCACCTGGAATATGACCCGGATGCCGGACAGGATGTTCTCGACTGGGCCGACCAGTTGTTGGCGACATACAGTGATCGCAGGGCCATCATCGTGAGCCATTTCATCATCGGAGTATACACCGGCATTGTATTTTTCGGCACCCAGGGGCAGGCGATCTACAACCAGTTCAAGGACAATGCCAATGTCTTCCTGATGTTATGCGGCCATGTGCCCGGAGAGGGGCACCGCACAGACACACACCTGGGAAACACCATCCACTCCCTTCTCTCCGACTATCAGAGCAGGCTCTCCGGCGGATCCGGCTGGCTGCGCCTGATGAAGTTCAAGCCGGCCACCAGCACCATTGAGGTGCGTACCTATTCGCCCTGGCTGAATGCATGGGAGACCGACGAGGACAGCCAGTTCACCCTCGACTATGACATGACTGAAGCCGGCTTCGAGCAGATCGGGACCGTGACCGGCGTTGTATCGGGCGAGACGGCCACAGTGAGCTGGCCCGACCTCAGCGCCAACACGGAATACGAATGGTATGCCCTGGTGGACGACGGCTCGGAGCCGGTAAAGGGTCCGGTATGGAGCTTCACGACCGGAGATCATCTCCTCGAGGCCCGTATCTTCCTGGAGGGCTCCTTCGCCAGTGACGCCATGAACGGGGCCCTCGGGCCAACCATCCCGATGGAGCAGCCCTACTTCCAGGCTCCCTGGAACTATCCGGGCACCGAATCCCTTGCCAGCGTACCGGAAGGCATGGAGGACTGGGTGCTCCTTGAACTGCGGGATGCGTCATCCCCGGAAATTGCCGGCGAAAGCACGACGGTGGCGCGGTTTGCAGGCCTGCTGATGACCGACGGTCAGATCCTGGACATGAACGGCGAACTGCCGCGCTTCAGCCAGGATCCCGACAAAGGCCTGTTCCTGGTGATCCGGCACCGCAACCACCTCGACATCATTTCAGCATACACCCTGATCAATACTGGCGGCACCTTCAGCATTGATCTTACCGCGGGACCCGACCAGGTCCATGGCGGTGAGGACGGCATCAAGGCGCTCGGTACCGACAGTTGGGGAATGATCGCCGGCGACCTTGACGCCGACGGGCAGGTCGATGACGACGACGTCGCCGCCTGGCAGTCAGCATCCGGGCAACGGGGATACTTGCTCCAGGATGCCAACCTTGACCTGCAAGGCAGCAATCCGGACAAGAACGACCTCTGGCTGATCAACCGCGGTCGATCCTCCCAGGTGCCAGATTAGATTCCTTTCCAAAGCCACCCCCGGGCCGGGTGAAAAAAAATCAACGAACTCTTGACTTCCTTATCTTTATTTCGTATTTTTACGAACATTATACAGAATGGGAAAGGAGGACCATTTCTGTTCCATAGAAAGTTAAAAACCGCACTTCGGGCGACTGACGTGCATAAACTATCCACGCTATGAGAACCTTTCCCTTATCCCCATTGAAATTTATGGCCCTTGCCCTGCTGAGCGCTCTGGTCATGAGCACAGGATGCACCAAGGACCCAGAGATGGACCCTGCCGACGACGGAACGAAGGACGCATCATTGAAGACCCAGATCGTCCTGACCGACGCGGAAATTGAAAGCCTTATGTACATGGTCGAAGAAGAAAAAATGGCCATGGATGTTTACAATTACCTTTACGGGGTCCATGGGCTCAAGATCCTTGAAAAGATCGCGGCAAGCGAGTACAAGCATGTGTCGGCCATGTCGAAGTTCTTCGTCAAGTACGAACTGACGAACCCCATCACCGGGAACGGCCCGGGAGTCTTTGTGAACGGAGAGTTGCAGGCCCTTTACACGGCGCTGATCCTTCAGGGTGAGGCATCACGCCAGGAGGCCATCCTCGTCGGGATCGCCATCGAAACCAAAGACCTGTCAGACATCCAATTCTACATTGACAACGTATTGCAGGCCAAGGACCTCATCCAGTCCTACACACACCTCCTGGAAGGGTCCGTCAAGCACCTGGCCGCATTTGAAGGGGAGCTGGATTAGAGAACACCGGTGTTCATTCATACACATTAACCTCTCCTGCCTGCGGGGCAAAAAAGTTGTAACCTCCTGCAGGCAGGTTCTTTTTGAGACAATAAAGCATTGGATCAATAAATCACTAAAAATGAAAAAGGAAGAGGTGGGCGACCCAACGTTGAACCTTGAATACCTGTCAGTCGTTCAGGTAGAACTCCACGGTGGTGACCACCCGCACGGTCTTGATGTGCGGGCTGTTCATGTCGCGGTTGGTGATGGAGAACAGTCCCTGGCTGGCGGTCTTTATCTTTCCGACCTTTGAATCGGAATCCACGGCGAATTTCTCAGCCGCTTCCCGGGCGTTCTTGGTGGCTTCCTCGATCATGGCGGGTTTGATGTCATTGAGCGCCGTGTAGAGGTATTCCACCTGCTGCCAATAGTTGCCCTGCCCGATCACGATCCCCTGGCCGATGAGTCCGGCGATCCCTTCCATGGCCTGATGGAGCATGGGGATGTCGGAGGTGCGGACCGTAATGTCGTAATTCCCGACGTACCGGAAGCCCGTATACTGGTCGCGGGAAGCATAGGGATTGGCCCAGGCATCCTGGATGGCCGGCACCCCTCGGCTGATCTCCTCTTCCCTGAACCCGGCATCCTTCAGGAACCGGATCACCACCTGGGATTTGGAATTGATGTTCCGCTCGATCTCAGCCAGGTCGTTGCTCCCTTCGGTGAAGTTCAGCGGCCAGATGGCCAGGTCGGCCACGACCTCCCGCTCGGCAAGGCCTTTCACCGTGACCGAACGGTCCAGTTTCTTGGCTTTCACGAACAGGTTGCCGACAAAATAACCGGCCAGCAGGATCCCGACCGACAGGATCAGGGAGGCGGGAATGAGGTGGTTCGATTTCATAGATCAGGATGTTTGGTTGAGATGATGGAATAACGGATTGCTGGATGAATCATTGTAAAGATAATACAACTTTCGGGACGACGGCACCCTGCAGCGCAGATAATCAATGAAGATCTCCATGCAATGCCATTCCCGGGGATCAAAATAATAATCCATTACAACAATGTCGATGCTGAATTGTTATTGACATGAAAGATAAGTTCATCACTCCGTGGCGCAATTTCCTCCATCGGTAATCAATCAAATAAAAATCAAACAGGTATGTCAATGATCGACACGATTAAGTTCCCGGTCATCCTGGCCTTTTCGCTGATCGCGCTTTCGGCCGGGGCCCAGCAGAAGCAGCAGTCCATGAAACCCAGCCTGGTCAAGAAGGCAGAATTTATGATCACCGTGCCTTCCATTGCGTCGCAGATCGCCGACGGCACCTTCAAGTCCCACCAGGATATCGCCGCGGAGGTGAATCCCAAGCGACGTGACGCCAACGTGGCGGTACCCGGCAAAGGATTGCCGAAAGGGCCGGACCCGTTGTGGAAGCAGACCAAGTCCTCCACCGGCATCAAGGGCAATGGCCCCATCCTCACCTTTGAAGCTGCCAGCTCCAACGTCACTCCCACCGACCCGACGGGCGCCGTGGGGCCGGACCATTTTGTCAATTCCTGGAACTCGGCCTTCCGGATCTGGGACAAGGAGGGCAACCCCCTCACCCCCGTGGCCTCCCTGGGGACCATCTTCCCTGGCGAGACGGCAGGCGACCCCATCGTGATGTACGACCAGGTGGCCGACCGTTTCATCATCTCCCAGTTCACGTTTCTCAACGGGTTCCTCGTGGCCGTGAGCCAGGGCCCGGACCCTGTGAACAGCGGGTGGTACACCTATTTCTTCCCGACCAACAGCTTCCCTGATTATCCTAAATATTCCCTCTGGTCCGACGGCTATTACATCACCTCCAACAAGAATTCCTCCTCCGCCGGCACCAGCGAAGTGGTCTATGCCCTGGAGCGTGACAAGATGCTCGCCGGCGAGCCCGACGCCCTGATGATCGGCTTCCCCCTCCCCGGCATCACCACGAGCGGTTTCTTCAGCCCGCTGGGGTTCAATGTGAACGGAGAGGAGATGCCGCCCGCCGGCGGCGCCCCCATCATTTACATGCAGGATGATGTGTGGAGCGGGGTCTCATCCGATCACCTGAAGATATGGACCATCGACGTGGACTGGGACAACCCTGCCAACTCCGTCATCTCCGACGCCCAGGAGATCGCCACCACCCCGTTCGACGGCCTCTTTGACGGCGGCTCTTTCTCCAACCTGCCGCAACCCTCCGGTCCCGATCTTGACGCACTCCAGGCCACCATCATGTACATGGCGCAGTACCGGCGCTTCCCGGGATACAACTCGGTGGTCTTCAACTTCGTCGTCGACCTCGACGGCAGCGGCGACTATGCCGGCATCCGGTGGTACGAGCTGCGCCAGGGCGATGACAACGACCCGTGGGAAATACACCAGGAAGGCACGTATGTACAGCCCGACGGTCACAGCGCCTATTGCGGGCACATGGCCATGGATGCGGACGGCAACATCGCAATGGCCTACAGCATCGTCAGCGAGACCCAATACCCGTCGCTCCGGTATACGGGCCGGTTCTTTTCCGACCCGCCGGGGGAGATGACAGTGGAGGAACAGGTCATCGCAGACGGCACCATGTCGGACCCCTCCTTCCGGTATGGCGATTATGCCCAGATGACGCTGGACCCGCTGGACGAAAAGACCTTTTGGTCCATCTCCGAGTATTTCACAGGGGGAACCCGCAAGAACCAGGTGGGCGTCTTCAAACTGGCTCCCGACCTGGCAAGCGACGTGGGCATCGTCAGCATTGACGCTCCGGTCAGCGGCCTGCTGACGGGTGCCGAACAGGTCACCGTCACCATCAGGAATTTCGGCCTCGACACCCAGACCAACATCCCCGTGTTCTTCCAGGTCAACGGCGGAGAGATGATCGAGGAAGTATTCACCGGCAGCATCCCCTCCACCATGAACGCCTCGTTCACGTTCAGTGCGACCGGCGACTTCTCGGAGACGGGTGCCACCTACGAGGTCACCGCCGGCACCGGCCTCGCATCTGACGAGAACAATGTCAACGACACCGTGACCGCCTGGATCGACCACCTCCATCCCGACGACCTGGGGGTGACCGAAGTCCTTTCCCCGGCATCGGGGGCCGACCTGACGGCCGCCGAGTCGGTGACCGTGGTGATCAGGAACTTCGGGGCCAACAGCCAGAGCGATTTTGACGTCACCTACATCCTTGACGGCGGCAACCCGGTGGTGGAGCAGGTCGCGGGACCGCTCGGCAGCGAGGCGAGCATGGAGTTCACATTTTCACAGCCCGCCGACGTCTCGGCCGTGACCGATCACGACCTGGTGGTCGCCACCTCCCATCCCGCTGACGGCGACACCTCCAATGACACCATCCAGGTGACCGTGACCAACACCCTCTGCCAGCCCGAGCTCATCTGCAGCTACGGAGTCGGGATATTCAGCCTTGAGCTGGCCGGGATCGAGAATGTATCGGGCTGCGACCCCAACGGATACGGCAATTATTCAAACTATACCGCCACCCTGCAGCCGGGCTCTTTCAACGACCTGACCATCTCCACCGAATACGGCAGCGTTCACGTGAAGGCCTGGATCGACCTCAACGACAATTTCATCTTCGAGCCGGATGAGATCGTGGTGACGGACTACGAGATCGCCCCCGGCCAACCTTCCGGCAATTATACCGAGACCATGGTGCTTACCATTCCGCCCGGCGCACCCGCCGGGGAGCATCTCATGCGTGTGAAGACCAACTATAACGAGCCTGTGCCGGACGACCCCTGCGAAGCCACCCTGTTCGGGGAAACGGAGGATTACACCGCCAAGATCGATGACGCCACGGGCATCAGCCCCATGTCGACCGGCGATCTTCAGCTCGTGGTGGCCAATACCGGCGGCAACCATTTCCATGTGGGCATGCTGAGCGGGATGCAGGAGACCCTCATCATCACCGTGCACAACCTGCAAGGACAAATGCTGTTGCGGAACCGCGTGATGCCGGTGAACGGGGAATACCGGTTTGACCTGGACATGTCGCATGCGCCGCGCGGCGTCTACCTGCTGCGGCTTGGCTCGGAAAAGTTTGGCAAGGTCCGCCGGTTCGTCGTGGAGTAGGGCGTGCAGGGGTGATCAGAACCACGTGAATTTGCGGATCACCGGCGCTGCCGGGAGGTCCACCCTCAGCAAATACAGGCCTGCCGGGAGGTTGAGCCGGATGGCATTGCCGGGCACCTGCGCGATGCTGTGCCTGCCGGCGAGGCGGCCTGATGCGGCGTATATGCTGACGGCCTGAGGCAGCTGTTCCGGCCTGGCACAATGCAGGTGCAGGAGACCATCGGCCACCCGCACGTTCACCTCCGGAACGTTTCCTGACCGCTCTTCCACGCCATCCAGCACAAGGGGGTTGCTAGTTAGGTCCTGCCAGCCGTTCAGTACGCCGGAGGATATCCACAGCGCCACTTCCGGGTCCTCATCCCCTGCTCCTGAGAGGTATGCCGTGGCCATGTGGGCCTTGACATAGACCACGGTGTCGATCGCCAGTCCCGGCGGTGCGTTCACCAGCCCGAAAGCGTCTTTCTCCAGCACCGTTTTGTTGAAATATTCGTCCGACAGGGTCACGTGCAGCCTGCTTTTGTCGCCCGTGATAAGCGCCCCGGGATCCAGGAGTGTTCCAGCCAGGGCCTCATCCATCCATGCGGTGCGGTCGAGCAGGAAATCCTCGAGGTAGTCCCGCTCCTCCTCCCACGTATCCCCTACGAAATAATTGGGCCACACCCATTCGCCCAGGACCGGCCAGCGCATGAAATTGCGTTCGCGGGCCTCTCCCATGACCGCAGCCAGGGAGTCGGTGAGGGCAAGGATGGAGGCATCTGAGAAGGGCCCCGCCCGCAGGCCCGTCCACCGGGTCCTCACCAGGTTGCGGAAGTAGCTGTCCTCCATGAGGCGTTTCCACCAGTACATGATGCTCCAGTTGACCGGCGTGACGTCGACGTAGACCCAGCCGGCAGGGTTGACCCCCGGTTCCCAGTAGTTGACGTTGCCGAAGCCCAGGTTGAAATCCCACGGGGGCCCGGAATGGAACTTGCCGCCGTCCTCGTCGTTGTGCTTGAAAAAGAACGTGCTGTACCGGTATGCATCGACCTCTTTGGCCAGTTCGCGGATGAGCAGGTGGTCCACGAAGGAGCTTGCATCAAAGTACTTGTGATAACCGGTTTCGGTATGGGCGAACCCGGAACCGACAAGGGTCTGTTCCACTTCTGCGATAAAGTTCTGGATGTACCCCTTTTGCTGGAACGTGATGTCTTCGCCGTCGGGATACACATACTGGAACGTGATGTCCATGGCATTGGGGTAGGAAGGCACCGGGCTGGAGAGCCAGCCGTCAGGGCCATACTGGAAGCCGTTGTCGGTCTTGTCGACGCTGATCATATACCCGCCCGTAAGCGGCAGCCCGTCGTTCTCATCGGGCTCGAGCCGGTCGATGTCGACCCGGTACCTGTCGCGCTTGATCTTTTCCATGAGCATATACAGCCCGTGGTATCCGTTGTTGATGAACAGTTCGCAGTAGACACACCGGGGGGCATATCCGCCCATCCGCCGGGCCAGGATGTAGGCGACGGCATTCCGCATCATGCTCTTGTCGGAATAAGGCCCGTAGAGGATCCAATCGTTCTCCTCGGGCATGCCCAGCAGGGAAACGTTGAGGTTCTCTCCCGTTTCATCGCGTGTCTCCAGGCCGAAGGATTTCTTGGGGAACATCTGGGACGAACTGCCCCGGATCTCGATGCCGATGAAACCGTCGTAGCCGTTGGGGTCGTCGCCGATAAAATTCAGGTTACCGGGGCCGTTGTCGATGATCTGCATCTGGGCCGTTATCTTCGGCTCGTCAGGGATGGGAATGCCGCCCGTGTTGATCTTGACGATGGGCAGTGCCGAGGAGAATTCAGCGTAGAAGAAGTTGCTGCGGATCACATCGTCGACGTACCAATCGATCCCCGGGGTGGTGCCCTGGAAATCAATGAAGACGACCATCCTCACGAACTCATCGGCGACGAGGCCGCTGAAGTCGAACTCCAGGTCGTCCCATTGACCGGGCACGGGCGTTTTCACGATCTCCTCCCACTGGGTGTTGTTCTCGTTCTCAAACTTGAGGGCCACCTGCCCTCCCGAGGGCGGGGCATAGACCTTGAAGCGGTATTTGGGGTACATCTCGAAATTCACCGGGACGTCGAGATCGATGAACATGAGGTCCCAGGCCCCACTGCTGGTGGTCAGCTCCATGCAGTTGGCGGAGGTGTTGATCCCCCCCGGCCAGGGGTTGGCTACCTGCTCACCCGACCCGGCCCAAACGGTCCAGTCGGGGGTGACGGTCTCCCAGTTGGAAATGGTATCGTACACCTGGGTGCGGGCGGCCGATCCCCATAAAACGGCGAGTGCTGCCATTACCAAAAACAGCGATCGGACCGGGATCCGCTTCATTTTCATTTCATTGTTCATTACCTGCAAATTAACACAAATTAGGGCCACCAGGCAAATTAACCCTTGCGTCGAAGGGGTTGGCCCTGGGCGGACCTGGAACTATGTAGCTGATGTTCAACAAATAAAATATATCCAAATTATAACCCAGGGGGAGAAATGGACGTATAAACTTTCAATGCGATCGATCAGATCATAAAAGCAATCGAACATGTCCGGTCAAAACCCTTCAGTTATGGCAACGCGAGTCTTACGTCAAATCACGGTCATCATCCTGTTCTTCTCCCTTTTCGCCGGAGCAGCCGGTCAGGGAACGCGCACCGAGCAGGACCTCATCCATGAAGCCGGGTCCTTCTTCGAAGCCGGGCAGTGGAAGGAAGCCCTTCCGCTCTATGCCCAGCTGGTCAGCGTCTATCCCGACGATGCAGACTACAACTACCGGTTTGGTGTCTGCTCCCTGCTGGGGAGCCGAAGCGACAGCGAGCGTCCCGTCCGGTACCTCAGCATCGCCTACCGGTCGATGCCGGAAGACAAGGACCTGCTGTTCTACCTGGGACTGGCCTATTACCAGGACCTGGAGTTTGCCAGCGCCCTGAGGTTCTTCCACCGGTGCCTTGAATCGGCGGAGGCAGGCAGCCGCGACCCGCAGGAGATCAGGAATTACATCGTGTCGTGCGAACGGGGCCTGGAGCTGCTCCACAGGAACCAGCTGGACGAGATCATCAGCCGGGCGGAGTTCCAGAACGATAACTTCCACCGCGCCTATCCCCCCGATGAACTGGAGGGCTCGCTCATCCAGAAACCGGACAATTTCGTCACCGAGCAGGAACGAAAAAACGGCACCCACAGTTATGTCTATGTCACCGAACCGCGCGGTGTGCTGTATTATTCGGGGTATATGGACGAAAAGGCACAACAGCGCGACCTTTTCAGGGTGACGCTGAACAAAAAGGGCGAATGGGGCCGGCCCGAGCGGCTCACCGACATGGTCAACACCCCGATGGACGAGGACTACCCCATCGTCACCGACGACGGGACCACCCTCTATTTTTCTTCCAGGGGACACAATTCGATGGGCGGTTACGACGTGTTCAAGTCGGAGTTTGATATCCAGGCCGGCGAATTCGGCACCCCTGAAAACATGGGCATCGGCATCAACTCCCCGTTCGACGACATCCTCTACATCCCCGACATCTCAGGCCGCGGCGCATTCTTCGCCTCGAACCGGGAGAACCAGGAGGACAACATCACCGTCTACAGGGTGACCCTGAACGACGGGATGATGGAGCAGGAGGCTGTGGCAGGGGGCAGTTGGCAGGAGGCGGGTGGCAGTTGGCTGGTGGCAGGTGGCAATGGCGGTGACGGTGGCGGTAGCAGTAGCAGTGGCAGTATCGGTAGCAGTGGCAGTGGCAGTATCGGTAGCAGTGGCGGTGGGAATGTGCAGGTAAGGGATGAGATTGCGGTGGCGGAAATGCCTGCAAGCAGCCGGGAGGTCGGTTCAGACCGGGCGGTTGCCGCAGGGAGCAAGGAGGTTGAGACAGACCGCGAGGTTTCTGCAAGAAACGATTATAACGTGACCTGGGAACTGGTATTTGACGAGGAGGAGGCGCAGCCGGTGATGAAACAGGGCATTGAAAAAACGAAAATAACAAACCCGTCAATGACGGTGGCTTCCGTGCACGAGGAGCCTGTGAAAGCCATGAAGACCGGGATTGGCCAGGGAACCGTGATCACCGTCGAAGCCGATCCTGTAAAACAGGTGCAGGCAGTCCGTTACGCCCAGGCACAGGCCGGGATCCTTGAGGATCACGAGGTCCTCGAGGTCCGCATGGAGCCCGACCTTCCCAGGCAGGTGGAGACCGTGGCCTACCAAATGCCGCTCAGCGGGATCGCTGAGGAGGAAGTACTGGAGATCAGCAGGGACGAGGAACCCATCGTACCCGTGCAACTGGTGAGGTATGCGGCCTCGATGGACGTATTCCCGTGGGCGGAGGAGGAACTGGAGCTCCGGATGGAGCCGGCCCCGGAAATGCAGGTCGAGCAGGTGATGTATGCATACCAGGAGCCCTTGCCGGCGCCCGCGGACGAAGCACTGGAAGTTACCCCCGCAGTGGCACCCGCTGCTGATTCAGGCGGGAACACCGTGCCTGCATCATCAGCCCGGCATGGCCACCATGACCACCTGTCGTCCCTGACAGCCTCAAACAGCGGGCTCCTGTCATTCCCCGAGCCCGTGGCGGTGCCCATGGCCACCGAAGGCAGCTATGCCGACCTGGTGCAGCGTGCGCTCACCGCACCCGACGCACTGACCTACGAAGAGCTGCTGTTCGCTGCCAGCATGGTGACGGATCCCGGCAACAAACTGAAGATATACAACGTCGCCTTCATCCGGTCCGAACGTGACTGGAGGGCCTATTACAATGCCAGCATTGCTGCCAGGGACGGTGCAAAACCCGAACTCGCCGAGGTGTACATGTACCAGGCAGGACTGATCTATGACGATGCACTGGTAGGCCAGGTCGATCGATATCCCGCCCCGGTGGGCCTCAGGTAACCGGGCCCGTGTGCTGAAAATCCCATTTAAACCTGTGTCGGCACAGGTAACAGCCCCCCTGGCACCCGGGGTGAAGAAAATAATCAAAATACTTGATTTTCAGCTGTTTTTTCAGTAATTTTAGAACATTAATCAAACCCCGGATTCCGCAAAAGCAATTTGCGGGGAATCGATCCCACACTCGGCACTGCTCATGATGTTCGGGGAATACTACACCGGCGGAAGATCATTTCGCGGGACGGCATTCAACCACCCGGAACAACACAGCCCATTGCTCATTCCAGGGTCCCCGCCCCAGCATACCATCCCGACAAATCCACTCATTGTAAAACTCAATCCACCAACACCATGAAGAATTCCAACCTTTCACGATGCCGGACCGGCATCCTCTGCCTGCTTTGCGCCCTGGCATTGCCCTTGCTGAGCCAGGGCCAGCAAGGCCGCCACCTTCAGGAACTCCACGGCGACAGAGCCGCTGCCATCCTGGAGGGAGCCCGTTACATCCACCAGGGTCAGCCAGGTGAACTCCCTGCAGCCGTAAAGCTTCAACAGGGTAAGGAGATCGCGGCCGCACAGGCCATCCCCTGGCTGAAGCAACACTTCAACCTGACCGCTGACGTTGATTTCCAGCTTAAAAGGACCCAGGAGGACGACCTGGGCTATGTCCATTACAGGTATGTCCAATCCTACAAGGGAATTCCCATCGCAGGTGCCGAGTACATCCTGCAGTCGCGCGAAGGCATGGTAGGCTCCCTCCGGGGCCAGGCCTACCAGTTACCTGAAGTGAACACCACCCCTACCCTTATCGAATCTGAGGCCCTTGACCTGGCGCTCGCTCATTTCGGTGATTCCGACTTTCTCTGGGACATTGATCACTGGGAAAGTGAGATCAAGGAAAGGACCGGTGATCCCGGGGCTACCTACTACCCTGCCGGAGAACTTGTCATCCTGAAGGACGCGCAGGATCCGGGCGGTGGGTTTGCACTCGCCTACCGGTTCGACATCTGGGCCCTGCACAAGGATGCCCGCATCTTTGTGGACGCACATACCGGCAAGGTGATCCTGGAGCTCCCGCTCTCCTCCTCCTGCGAGGCCGCCACGGTGAACACCATCTTCAACGGGAACCGGGGCATTTCCACTGAGAAATATGACGGCACCCACTACCGCCTGTTCGACGATTGCGACCCCACTGACATCTGGGTCCGGGACTGGGGCAGCACCACGGCGACCATGAGTCCCACGGAGATCGAGAACACCGACAACATCTGGACCACCGACGATGAGCG
>CAYLTG010000005.1:0-1411 GCA_964386225.1 uncultured Bacteroidales bacterium | reverse complement strand
GGCGGCTCCGGCACCAACGACAACGGCGATGCCTACGATGTCGACGGCATTGGCCGTGAAAAGGCCGAGGACATTGCGTTCCGCAACCTCATCGTCAAACTGACCTCCACCTCCGACCATGCCGATGCGCGCACCGGGGCGATCGAGGCTGCCGAAGACCTCTACGGCGCCTGCTCCAACGAGGTCAGGCAGGTGGTCAATGCGTGGTATGCCGTCGGGGTGGGCGACCCGTACCTCGAAGTGAGCGGCGTGGTCACGGATGTCAGCTGCCACGGCTCGAGCGATGGCACCATCACCCTCACGGTAACCGGCACCGCACCCATCACCTATGCCTGGAACGACGGGGCCACCACAAAGAACAGGACCGGCCTCGCACCGGGCAGCTATGCCGTGACCGTCACCGATGCGGTCGGATGCTGGACGGTTGCTTTCGGGGTCAATGAGCCGGCACCCCTGTCGGGCACCATTTCCAAATCAGACTTCAACGGCTACAACGTTTCCTGCAGCGAGAGTTCAGACGGGACGGCCACCGTGAACCCGACCGGCGGCACACCGCCCTATACCTTTTACTGGAGCGACGGGCAGGTCACCCAGACCGCCGTCAACCTGCCTGCCGGCCTGTACTGGGTCATGGTGGATGACATGTACGGATGCTCCACCATCCTGACACTGGAGATGACCGCACCCGACCCGCTGACGATCCTCATCGCGGGCTATACTGATTACAACGGATACAATGTATCCTGCCATGGCGGCAGCAACGGCGTGGTGATAGCAAACGCCTTCGGGGGGGTCTATCCCTACAACTTCCTCTGGAGCGACGGGCAGACCGACCTTGCTGCCACAGGCCTTTCGGCCGGCATGTATACCGTGACCGTGACCGATGCCAACGGCTGTACCGCCAGCATCACCTACGAAGTGACCGAGCCGCCCGAACTCACCCTGACCGTTTCGGCTGAGTCGGACTACAACGGATACAACATCTCCTGCCATGGAGGCAGTGACGGATGGGTCACCGTTGCCGGCGGAGGCGGTGTCGGCGGATACACATACGCCTGGGACAACGGGCAGACGGGGCCCACCGCCACCGGACTGACGGCGGGCGATTACGAGGTGACCTTAACCGACCTGAACGGGTGCTCGGCCTCCCTGTGGGTAACCCTGACCGAACCCGATCCGCTGACCATCGAGGCGGGCGACAACCAGACCGTATATTACGGATACCCGCCCATGGAATGTGCCTTCATCAGCTGGTCGGGCGAGGGCGGCGGCGTGCCCCCCTACTCCATCACGTGGAGCGACGGCGGGGAACAGGCCCATGAGGTATGCCCCGGGGAATTAACCACCATCTACACCGTGACCATCGAAGATGCAAACAACTGCACCATGACCGACGACGTGACCATCTGCG
>CAYLTG010000004.1:18633-56949 GCA_964386225.1 uncultured Bacteroidales bacterium | reverse complement strand
GAGTTCGGCATCTCGGCCATCGCGGTGTTCCTCGGCACGGCGGCGGGCTTCCTCGTGTTCATCCCCTATGCACTGAAACTGCGGCGGATCAGCAGCGAAAAGAAATTCCTGACCCTCTCGGACTGGTTCTACTTCAAATATGACAAACAGACCGGGCTGCTATCGGCCGTCATCCTTTTCATTGTCTATTTCGGCATGCTGCTCAACCAATTCATCGCCGGCAGCAGCATACTGGCCCACATCAGCGGCATGAGCTACGAGGCGGCCCTGCTGATCTCCGCAAGCATCATCACGGTATACCTGCTGGCAGGCGGCTTCAACAGCGTCATCCGGACCGACATATTCCAGTACGTCGTGCTCTTCGTGCTGTTCATTCTCCTCGGGGTGGTGCTCATCGAGCAGGACAGGGAATTCGGCCACGAGCTCGCCGATTTTTCCCGCATGGACCCCCTGATGACGGTGGTATTCATTGCCTTCGGCATCCTGATCATCTTCCAATCGGCCGAATACTGGCAGCGGGTATACGCCGCCAGAAGCAGCAAGGTGGTGGTGGGGGGCTTGCGGACCGCGGCGGTGCTGGTGATCATGACCGGTCTTGCCGTCAGCGTGGTGGGGCTCTCGGCCCACTTGCACGCGCCGGGGATCGAATCGAGGAATGCTTTTGCCGAAGGCCTCACCCTCCTCATCTCGCCCCGCTTCATCGGCGCCAGCCTGGTGCTGCTGTTTGCAGCGATCATGAGCTCCGCCGATACCATCATCTTCGTCCTGGCCTCCAGCCTGGCCAAGGACTACATCGCAAATTTCAGCAGGAAGGAGATAGACCAGCACAACATGAAAAAACTCACCCGCTGGTTCATCCTTCTCTTCTCCGTGCTGGGGTTCATTTTTGCGTTCTTTTTCAGGGATCTCGTGGCGGTCATCATCTTCATCACCGGGCTCGGGTTCACCGTGATCCCAGCCGCCATCGCCTCCTTCCATTTCAACATCACCAGCAAGGCTGCGCTCATTAGCTTCATTTCAGGCCTGGTGTATGTCATCGTCCTTTTCGCCACCGGCAACCTGATCCCGGAACTTAGCGTCGCCTCGATCGCGGTGGCTGCCCTCGTTCTTGTCATCGCCCAAATGATCACAAAACAGAAGTCATGAAAACCAGGCATTTTGCGGGCCTGCTACTCGCAGGCATCCTCAGTACCGGCTCCCTTGCGGGACAGACGGGAACAACCGATACCACAGCGGTAAGCGGGGCGCCACAGGGCTTCAAGAAATTCAACCACCAGGGCATCCCGGTGATCGGATTCAACACCGACATCGGGTTCCAGTACGGTCTGATATATAACATGGTCAACAACGGGGACGGGTCCTTCCTGCCCGGTTACAAGTACTCGCTCTATGCGGAATTCTCGAGGACCACGAAAGGAAGCGGCATCAACCAGCTGTTTTTCGATGCGCCCCACCTGTTGCCCTGGAACCTGCGCATGACGGCCGACCTGAGCTACCTTACCGAGCAGGCCCTGAACTTCTACGGCTATAACGGGTATGAGGCCGTCTTCCGCAAAGATTTTGAAACGGATGATTCGGAGGAATACATCTCCCGGATGTTCTACCGCCATCACCGGAAGTTCATCCGGTTCACCATGGACCTCCAGGGCCGGCTGGGAGTCGACAACCTGCGATGGCTGGCCGGGATCGGGTATTTCGACATCAAGGTGGGAACAGTCGATGTCGAACGGCTCAATAAACGCAAAAACGACGAGGACCTGCTTCCCGACACGGCCCTCCTGTACGACAGGTATGTGGAATGGGGCATCATCGGGGAGAACGAGCGGGACGGCGGGAAGGTGCCCAGCTTGAAAGCGGGTGTGATCTACGACACGCGCGACCATGAAGCCAATCCCATGCGGGGGATCTGGACCGAAGTCCTGTTCTTTTACAGCCCTTCGGTCCTTGGCAACAAGGATTTCTCCTACCTCAAGGTAGCCCTGACGCACAGGCAATACATCACCCTGGTGAAAGACCGCCTGTGCTTTGCCTACCGGTTGGGATACCAGGGCAGGCTGGCCGGCAATGTCCCATTTTACATGGAGCCCTACATGATCGCCTCCTTTGCGATGGTGACCACCACCGACGGGCTCGGCGGGGCAAAGACCCTGCGGGGCGTCCTGAGGAACAGGGTGGTCGGCGAGGGCGTGGGATACGGCAACTTCGAGCTGCGCTGGACATTTCTCAGGACGGTCGTGTGGGGGCAGGACATTTACCTCGCCCTCAACGCCTTTTCGGATGCCGGCAGGGTGATCGAAATGAGAAAAGTGGTCATCCCGGACAGCATCAGACCGCCCGAAGACCTGTCAGACTATTTCGATCCGGGAGCCGAAAGCTGGCACATCACGGCGGGAGCTGGTTTCCGGGTGATTGTGAACAGGAATTTCGCGATCGCGTTCGATTATGGCAGGTCGTTCGACGATCGCAACGGCAGGGACGGTTTTTACATCGGGATCGGCTATTTGTTTTAACTTTGACCCGCATGAGAAACCAGTGGTCCGATATAAAGGGATTCCTCTTTTTCGCCCTCATCTTCCTGGCCGTGTTGTCCGCGGATGTCCTCGTCGTGTACCTGTATTACAAACATGTCCGGGAATTTCTGTGCGCGCAGCCCGCCAGCCCGCGGGCCGATGCCGGGGTAGTCTTCTTCGGCGATTACGACGAATCGGGGACCCGGCTCGGACCGGATAGCGAACACAGGGCGCTCAGGGCCGCAGACCTCTACCGGGAAGGATCGATCGGGCATATCATATGCGTCGGAGGGTACGACTGGCACATTTGGAGGGGCCTGCCGCACCCCATGAAGCAATACCTGGTGGGTCAGGGGGTCCCCCGGGAAGCCATCCTCCACGACTCCCTTTCATTCAACACCATCACCAACTGGCAGGAGGCGTGCAAGATCATCCGGCAGAAGCATTACGACACGGTCGTGGCCATCTCGGCACCGCTGCACGTCTTCAGGATATCCACCATGATCGACTCTGCCAATGTGCTCTATACGGCCTATGATTATCACCCGCAATCCCCGAAAGAAGTGTGGCAGGTGTTCAAGGATGTGCACCGGGAATTTGCGAGCTTTTTCCTGTCTTTTGCGCTCAAGGACAGCCTGAGGAATCGATTTGTGAGGATATACCGGGGCATCAGCTACCGGCTCAACTGGAGTTGAGAAACAATCCGCGGGGACCATGCCCATGAAGAACCAGACCAAAGCATACCTTTATGCGATCACGGCCATCCTTTTCTGGTCCACCATCGCATCTGCTTTCAAGCTCACCCTGCAGTACATGGATTTCGTGGAGGTCCTTTTCTTCAGCTCTTTCATCTCCACCTCGCTCCTGTGGCTTCTCCTGGCCGGCCAGCGGAAAACGGCCCTCCTGTACCGGATCAACCTGCAGGATGCAGGCAGGGCCGCCTTCAGGGGGCTCCTCAACCCGTTCCTGTATTACCTGGTCCTGCTGAAGGCTTACTCCATGCTCAAGGCACAGGAGGCCGGAACGCTGAATTACATCTGGCCCATCACCCTGGTGTTGCTATCGATCCCGATGCTGAAGCAGAAGATCGGGTTCGTGAGCATCCTCGCCATCCTGATCAGCTTTTCCGGCATCCTGGTGATCTCCACCGAAGGCGATCCCACGGCGCTGAACTTCAGGGAACCGCTCGGTGTCTTCCTGGCATTGGTCAGCAGCGTATTCTGGGCATTGTACTGGATATTCAACGTGAAGGATAACAAGGATGAGTTGGTGAAACTCTTCCTCAACTTTGGTTTCGGGACCATTTTCATCCTGCTTTACATCATTTTCATCCACGGCATGGAACTGCCGAGCATCGAAGGGCTGCTGGGAGCAGCATACATCGGGGTCTTCGAAATGAGCCTCACGTACTTCCTCTGGCTCAAGGGGATGAAGCTATCGGTCAACACGGCCAAGGTCTCGAACCTGGTCTACATCTCCCCTTTCATATCCCTCATCATCATTGAACGGGTGCTCGGCGAGGAGATCCTGCTCGCCACTGTTATCGGCCTCGTCCTCATTGTGGCCGGTATCCTGCTGCAATCAATTACGGGGAGAAGAAGAAAAGCCTGATCAGGCGATGAGCTCGTTGATCATTTCGAGCAGCCTGACCGGGCGGATGGGCTTGCTGACGTATTTGTCGCAACCGGCTTTGATGCTCTTGGCCTCGTCCTCCGACATGGCATAGGCCGTCAGGGCCACAATGGGGATGTCGGGTTTGAAGGCCTTGATCTGACGGGTGGCCTCATAACCGTTCATCTTGGGCATCCGGATATCCATGAGGACCAGGTCGACCCCCTCGCCCGAGGTCACCAGGTCGACCGCCTCCTCACCGTTATGGGCACGAAGGACACCCACCCGGGTATTGGCGATGGCTGCCTTGATCAGTTCGTAATTGGAATTCTCATCCTCGGCGATCAGAATGCTTTTTCCTTCCCAATTGTATTTCCCGGAGTCGAACTTGTCGGTCCCGATCCCACGGTCCTCCGGGAGGACATAAGGCACCGTGAAACGGAAGGTGGACCCCTCGCCCAATTTCGACTCCACCCAGATTGCCCCGCCCATGAGCTCGCAGAGCCGCTTGGAGATGGCCAGGCCCAGGCCTGTGCCGCCGAATTGCCTTGATTGTGAATCATCGACCTGCCTGAACCGCTCGAAGATCAGGTCTCGCTTATCTTCCGGTATCCCGATGCCGGTGTCGCGGATGTAGAATTCGATCCTTGGCCTGCTCTTCTGCGGATCGATGCGATACCCCAGCTCGACGGTCCCCTCTTTTGTGAACTTTACCGCATTGCTGAGCAGGTTGGTGAGCACCTGGCGGAGGCGGAGCGGGTCGGTATTGCATAAAAGTTCATCCGTACCCCGGGGTATGGACAATTTGAATTTAAGGTTCTCCCGGGTATTGGACTCCCTGAAAGCTGAAAAGGTCTCCCTGACCACGGGGTTGACCTTGAACTGCTGGACGGAGACATTCATTTGCCCGGCTTCGATCTTGGAGATGTCGATGATATCGTCGATGAGGTTCAGCAACAGGTTGCTGCTCTCCTGGATGTGCTGCAGGAATTCTTCGCGCTTTTCCGGCTTGAGGCCCGGATCGTTGAGCAGGTTCGAGAATCCGACAATGGAGTTCATGGGGGTGCGGATCTCATGGGACATATTGGCCAGGAAGGCGGTCTTGAGCCTGTCCGACTCCTCGGCCTTGATCTTGGCCTCCTTCAGGCTCTCCACAAAACTGAGCCGCTCCGTAATGTCATTGATCACAACTACGTACGAATCAATCTCGCCATGAGGGTTCCGGATGACACGCCCGGTGAGTTCGGCTGCAAACTCAGAACCGTCGTTCCGCGACAGCTTGAACTGTGACCTGTTGAGCTCATTTTTGCGGATGAGTTCCCGGATCGCCTCCTGGCCCTTTTCACCTTCGCCGGGTGACAGCAAGGAGTCCATTTTTCTGTCGATCAGCTCGCCGTTGTTCCTGACCTGGAACTGTTCGAGACTCGTGTCGTTGCAATCGACGATCTTGTGGTCGCCGTCGAGCACAAAAATGGAGTAGGGCGAGACGTCGAAGATACTTCGCAGTTTCTCTTCATTCTCGGAGAGGGCCTTGTTGATCTTCTTGATGATCGCCTGGGACCTGAGGACCTCTTCATTCTGAAGGATCAGTTTGGTGTTGACCCGTTGTTTCTGGACACCCATCCGGTAGAGGATGAACACGAATACGAGGGCTGCAACCAGTCCCGTAATCACCGAATAGATGACAAAGTTCCGCCGCCTCAGTTCCACTTCCTTTTTATCCAGGGCAAGCCGGGCTTTTTCGATCTGCTCGCGCGATTTCTCGATCTCATGCTTTGCAGTGATCTTCTCCATCTTGATCAAGTAGTTCTGGCTCTTGAGGGTATCGTCGTATTCGTGGAATTTCAGGAAATACTCGTAAGCCTTCTGGTAGCTGCCCATGCGCTCGTAGGCCACGGCAAGGTTCTGGTAGACGTCCCGCTGCAGTTTCATCTGGTTCTTCTCCGTCGCATCCGCCAGGGCCTGATCGAGGTACCTCAGGGCCTGTTTGTAATAATCCAGCTCGATGTATGCCTGGCCGATGTTATTCAGCGTATGCGACTCCGAAACCCCGAGCTTGCGGTATATGGCCAGCGCCTTGTTGTAAAACTCGAGTCCTTCCAGGTACTTGCCCAGCATCACCTTGCTCATCCCAAGGTTATGATAGGTGTCGGCCATCCCCAGCACATCGTCGGTCTTCTCCCCATACTCGAGGGACCTGTTGAAAAGTTCGATCGCCTTCTGGTGCTGACCCAGTTCCTGGCTGATAAGACCCATGTTGTTCAGGATGTTCTGTGTCGACCGGTCGTTCCCGATCTGTTCCGAGACCTGGAGGGCTTTACGGAAGTATTCGTAGCTGTTGGCGAACTCGCGCAGGTCATAGAAGATGGACCCGATGTTGTTGTTGGTATTGGCGATGCCCAGGGAATCCTTCAGGCTATATTTGAAATCCAGTGATTTGAGGTAATATTCGATGGAGGTGCGGAGGTCGCCGATCCGGTGGTACACGATTCCCAGGTTGTTCAGCACTTTCGACTGTCCGGTGGAATCTCCGGCCCGCTTGTAAGCGGCAAAACCGGAATCGTAATAGCTGATCACCCGGTCGAACTCCCCCCGGTAGAAATAGGCGTTCCCCAACAACTTGAAGGCTTCGGCAGCCCGCTTGCTGTCGCCGAGGTCCGTGGCCGACTTCAGCGCCAGTTGCGCATATTCGATGGAGGAATCCATCGAGATATTGATATACAGGCCCGAAAGCGCCAGGTAGAGGTCGACCCGCTCCCCGTTGCGTGTGCCCGGCAGGAGAGACAACAGACTGTCGATCTCCTCCCGCCGAGATTCAGGATCGGGAGTGATCGCACGGGCAAAAAGCGGCATGACGAGAAACAGCATGAAAACCAGTCTCATCATCCAGAACAGACGGAATTTATAGTTCTTGATTTGCGGCACGATGTGGTATTGAATTACTGCAAAAACCTGCTCATTTTCTCAAGTAAATCAGCCGGATTGAAGGGCTTGGACACGTATTCGTCGCAACCTGCCCGGAAACTTTTGTCCCTGTCGTCCGACATGGCATAGGCGGTGAGGGATATGATCGGCAGATCCTTTTTCTCTGCCTTGATGAGGCGTGTGGCCTCATACCCGTTCATCACCGGCATCCTGATGTCCATCAACACAAGGTCGACCTTTCGATCGCCCCCGCAGATCTCAACAGCTTCCCTGCCGTTCAAGGCCCTGATCACCTTTGCATTGGTCCGGAGCAAGGTGGCTTTGATCAGTTCAAAATTCGATGTTTCATCCTCCGCTACGAGCACTGTCTTGTCCGACCAATCCTGTTTATCGGATTTCGGCCTGAAAAGTTTCGTTTCAGTCGCTTCTTTTGCAGGTCTGTAGGGGATGCTGAAATAGAAGGTGCTGCCCCGGTGAAGGACCGACTCCACCCACATCTTACCGCCGAGCATCTCCACAAGGCGCTTGGAAATGGTGAGGCCGAGCCCGGTGCCGCCGTATTCCTTCGTGCTGGACTCCTCGCCCTGGCGGAACCGCTCGAAAATAAGTTCTAGCTTTTCGTTCGGCAGCCCGATGCCGGTGTCCTTGATATAGAACTGCAGCGACTCCCTTCCGTTCATCTCATAGCCCACGCGCACCTCCCCTTTTTCGGTGAACTTGATGGCATTGCCAATGAGGTTATTCAGTATCTGCCGCAGCCGGAGCGGGTCTGTGATCACGACGAAATCGTCGCGCCTGACCCCTTTCTCCACTTCGATGCGGATCTGTTTGTTGGGGTATTTCGCGAGCTGCTTCATGTAATATTCGGCCAGTTCATCGAGGATGGCATTCACCTGGCAGGTCGACCATACCATCTTGACCTGGCGGGCTTCGATCTTGGCCACATCGATGATGTCCTCGATCAGGTTCAGGAGCACCTTACTGTTCTCCCCGATCAGTCCCACGAACTCCCGGCGGGTGTCATCCGTGAGGTCAGGATCGTTGAGCAGTTCGGAGAATCCTACGATGGCGTTCATGGGAGTCCTGATCTCGTGCGACATGTTGGCCAGGAAAGCCGTCTTCAACCGGTCCGATTCCTCGGCGCGCTCTTTGGCGTTCTTGAGTTCCACCTCGTAGTTCTTGTTCTCGGTAATGTCGATGGCCACGCCCAGGATGGCGATGCCTTTGTCGGTCTCGGGGTTGAAGGGCACTTTGACCGTCCGGAGGATCTTGGTCTCACCGGAAGCATCCGTGAAGGTCTCCTCGGTCTCGATCCGGCGTGTCCTCCCCTCGAGCAACATCTCGTCGTCCTTTTTGAACTTGAGCACCTCTTCGGGCACGGGGTGCACCTCCGACTGCATCCGGCCTTCCACCTCCCCGACGCGCTTGCCGTAGGCAGCTGCAAACGCTTTGTTGGCCAGCACGAACCGCTGCTCGCTGTCCTTGGCGAAGATCATGACGGGAACATTGTCAATGATCTCCCGCAGCATGTACTCGTTCTCACGGAGGGCATCGTCGGCCTGCTTCTGGTTGATGGATACGCTGATCTGGGGAGAGATGAATTCGAGCAGGTCCAGGTCCCGACGCGTGAAGGTCTCTTTGTCCTTGTAACTCTGCAGGACGATGGCACCCCGCACCTCCTCGTTGATGTTGAGTGGGATCCCCAGCCAAACCTTTGCGGGTGTCCCCACCAGCTCGATCTTTTCCTCCCGCAGCAGTTCCATATAGTCATCCTCCCGCAACAACATCGGTTTATTCTCCTGGATCAGGTAATGGGTGAGCGACTTCGAACCGGGTATCCCCGAGAACCTGTCTCGCTCATCCACGAAATATGGCAGCGATAGTTTTCTGGTGCGCTTGTCGAAAAGCGCGATGTACATGTTGTCCGTATTGATGAGGTGACTGAGTTCAAGCCGGATCACGGTGTACAGCTCGTTGAGGTCCTTGGTGGTACGGATGGCGTTGTTGATGCGGTACACCACGTTCTTGATCTGCTCATCGCGGAACCTCTCCTCTTCGAGCACGCGTTGCCGGGTCACGTTGCGGGCACTTCCCACCGTCCCGATGATGTTGCCTTCGTCATCCACGAGGGGGGCTTTGTGCACATCGAGGAACGTGTACTCCCCGCGTATGTTGCCCGATTCTTCGAAGGTCTGGTAACGCTTGTTATGCAATACGATGGCATCGGTGTCGGGACCATGCGCGCCGAACGTATACCAATCGGGTTCCCCAGGATGGGCGGCACGCTCACGCTCCGCGAAATAGGCATGGGTGCGGCCGATGGGTTCCTCTACGTCGGCAGCCATAAGCAGGTTGTCGCACAGGGCTTTATTGACGAAAATATACTCGTTCTGCAGGTTCTTGGCCCAGATCATGTCCGGGACATTGTCCACCATCAGGCGGAAAAAGGAGTAGAGGGTCTTGTATCTCTCTTCGCTCCGCTTGATGGTGTCCAGGGCTAGCTTACGGTCCGTTATGTCGTTGGCCAGGCCCAGCACCACCGGTTTTCCCTTCAGCATGATGCGGGAGGCATGGATCTCAAGCCACTTCTCACGGTTGTCCTTGGTGAGGATCTTCACCTCATAGCTTGTGGGCACCGATTTCCCCTGGATGCGCTTTATCCCGCGTTCCTTTACCTGGTCGCGGAAATCAGGATGGATAATGTCAAAGAATTTCCGTTTCAGCGCCTCTTCGATGCTGAAGCCGGTAATCTCCCGGATCACCGGGTTGCAATATATGAACCGGCCCTCCTCGTCGAACATGTAGAGGGCACTGGTGAGGCTCTGGGAGATGGCGCGGAACATCTGCTCGCTGTCGCGGAGCTCCTCGAGGGCCGACTTCCGCTCGGTGATGTCAAAGATGTAGCCGTCGATGTTCTCCATCTTTCCGCTGTCGCTGTAAACACATTGGATGCTGATCACAGCCCAAATCTCACCCTTGGCTTGATGCTTCAGCCTAACTTCGGTCTCCCGGATGCTGCCGGTCCGCATCAGCTTGTCGAAAAGCTCATCGTATTGCCTGTTGCTCACGAACACGGATTTCAACGGCTTGCCGATCAGCGTCCCCGCATTTTTGGTGCCGAGTATCCTGGAGAACATCTTATTCACGAAATCGAACTTGCCTGCCGAATCGGCCTGGAAAAGCCCGATCGGGACATTCTCCTGGAGCTGCTCCAGGCTCTTCTTGTTGACCTCATAGCTATGGAAGACCTCCACCAGGCTGGTGACATCCCTGAAAACACCGATCACCTCCTCCTCCGAAAACCGGGAGAAATTAAAATCTCCCCAGACCACCCCGCGGTCGGGCACACTGAAAGGAAGGACCTTGTGAATGGCCCTGCCCCCCTCGAGCAGATCGGCCAGGATCAGCTTGAGTTCACCGGAAACCTTGTTCCCCGGGAAAATGGCGCCGAACAAGTCCGCGTCGTCATGTTCGACGTCGCCCATGGGATCACGGGGCAGATATTCGACACGGAACTCATGCCGGTCCTTTGCCACATGGAAAAGCAGAAAGGAACCCGACATCTGCGAGAACATCCGGGATATGGCTCCGCCCTTGATAAAAACCTCTGTCATTAGGCTACCCACCTCACTCATGGTGTATCATCATTTTTTTAAACGCTCGCTGTGTTCCATCAGGAGGATCGTTACGACCTGAAGATTCCTTAGTGCCTGATATGCATCCGGTAACGTTTTGCAAATTAACGGATAATCAGTGAATACGTAAATAAAATTAGAGGGTTTTATTGCCCGGGGGTAAAAATACCTGAATTAAAATTCCTATTTTTGATTTGATTTACCTGTTACTATGAATTTGGAGCTATTGACAAAACAGGTGGCTAACCTGTCCAGGGCCGTGGGTCAATACATCAGGAACGAGATGAAAAACCTGAAGGCGGAAGACGTCCGGCACAAGGGGGTCAATAACATGGTGACGTATGTTGACCACAACTCCGAGAAGCGCCTTGTTGCCGAACTGGGCAAGATCCTTCCGGAAGCGGGATTCATTGCGGAAGAAGACAGCGCGCGGAAGAAGGCGGAGCGCTACAACTGGGTCATAGATCCTCTTGACGGGACCACGAATTTCATTCACGGAGTACCTGTCTACGCCATCAGCATAGGGTTGCTCGACGGCCGGGAAGTCGTTTCGGGTGTGGTCTTCGAAATAAACCAGCACGAATGTTTCTATGGATGGAAGAAGGGCGGGGCTTTCCTGAACGGACATCCGGTCAGGGTATCCGATACGGCCTCGCTCAAGGAAAGCCTGGTGGCGACCGGGTTCCCGTATACCGATTTCAGCCGCCTCGATGCGTATACGGAGGTGTTCCTCCATCTGATGAAAAATTCCCACGGGTTGAGGCGCCTGGGATCGGCCGCCGTCGATCTGGCGTACGTGGCCTGCGGCAGGTTCGACACTTTTTACGAATACGGGCTGAACCCCTGGGATGTGGCCGCGGGAGCCCTGCTGGTGAGGGAAGCCGGCGGAAAGGTCTCCGACTTCAGAGGCGGGGACGACTTCATCAGCGGGCGTGAGATCATTGCCGCCAATCACCTCGTGCATACCGAATTCCTGGACCTGGTCAACACGCGATTCCACTCCCAGCAACAATAAGTAGCCAATGATTAGCAAGAAGCCAGAGGATAACAGTCAGCGGAATCAGCCCCTGGTGGTCAAGGACACTCCCGGCAGGAGCCTTGCCAAAGCCATCAGCTGGAGGATCGTGGCATCACTGACCACCTTCCTGATTACCTTTGTGATCTTCAGGCAGAAGATAAGCGGCCCGTACAAGCAGATCCTGGAGGCTTCCACCCTGGTCATGATCTTCGATGTGGTCATCAAGATCGTTATCTACTATTTCCATGAACGCTTGTGGACCAATATTTCATGGGGTAAATACATGCAGCGCAAATACTGGAAACGAAGGGCATGGAAAAAACTCTACCGGAAAATGCACAGGAACGAAAATCAATAACGATATCTATGGCCCTACGAACCACCTCCCCCGCGTGGATGATGAGCTTTCTCATCCTTTTATTTGCCACTGGCCTCTTCGCACAGGACGGCCCGCTTAAAGTCTACAAGTTCGATATCAAGGAGGAGATCGCTCCGCCCGTGCAGCGGAAAACCCATGATGCCTTTGAGGAGGCCCGTTCCATCGGGGCCGACCTGGTCATCATCCACATGAATACTTACGGGGGGATGCTGGATGCGGCCGATTCGATCAGGACCATGATCCTCAAATCCCATATCCCGGTTTACGTGTTCATCGACAACAACGCGGCCTCGGCCGGGGCGTTGATCTCGATCGCATGCGACAGCATCTACATGACGCCGGGGGCCAACATCGGTGCGGCCACGGTCGTGGACCAGACCGGCAAGCCGCTGCCCGACAAGTACCAGTCGTACATGCGTTCCATGATGCGTTCCACGGCTGAATCCAAGGGGCGTGACCCCGACATAGCCCAGGCGATGGTCGACGAGCGCATTTACATTCCCGGTATCACCGATACCGGGCAGGTGCTCACGTTCACTGCGCGGGAAGCTATGAAATACGGCTTCTGCGAAGGCATCGCGGAGTCTGTCGAGGGTGTGCTTGAACTGGCCAGTGTCGAAGACTACGAGATCGTGGAACAACAGTTCACGGGCATCGACAAGATCATCCATTTCCTGATCAATCCCTTCGTCAGCGGCATCCTCATCATGGTGATCATCGGCGGCATCTATTTCGAGCTGCAGTCGCCTGGCGTCGGCTTCCCCCTGGCCGCTGCCTTCGTGGCGGCACTGCTCTATTTCGCCCCGCTTTACCTGGAGGGACTGGCAGAACACTGGGAGATCATCCTTTTCATCGTCGGCGTGATCCTCATCGCCATCGAGATATTCGTGGCCCCGGGATTCGGGGTGCCGGGCATCCTCGGGATCATCTTCATCCTCGCGGGGCTCACGCTCAGCATGACCGGGAACATGGGCTTCGACTTTTCAGGCATCGCCTTCACCGGGGTCATCAAATCCTTCTTCATCGTGGTCATCGCCATGTTCACCTCCCTCTTGCTCTCCATATACCTCAGCCGCAAGATATTCACATCCACCATCTTCGGGCATCTGGCCCTGGATGCGACCCAGAAAAAGGAGGAGGGCTTCGTTTCCAGCGACAATGCATACAGGAGCCTGGTGGGAATGACCGGAGAAGCGTATACGGTGCTGCGTCCGGCGGGCAAAGTGATGGTGGAGGGTAAGATCTACGATGCCACGGCGGAAGCCGGTTATATCGAGAAAGGGAGCAGGGTCCGGGTCACCGGCTACCAGACTTCGCAGCTGTTCGTCATTGCCATCAAAGAATAGGATCACATCATGGACCATCGGATTGAACTCACCAGAGAGGACATCACCCGCCTTCAGGTGGATGCCATCGTAAATGCAGCGAATACCACCCTCCTGGGAGGAGGGGGCGTCGACGGCGCCATCCACAGGGCCGCAGGCCCCGGCCTCCTGGAGGAATGCAGAACCCTCAACGGGTGCCCCACCGGGATGGCCAAGATCACCGACGGATATGACCTCCCGGCCAAATTCGTGATACACGCCGTCGGGCCGGTATGGAGGGGCGGGCTGAACCGCGAGGAGGATCTGCTGCGCGGATGCTACCGCCACAGCCTTGTCCTGGCGCAGGAGAATGACTGCCGGACCATTGCCTTCCCCAACATCAGCACAGGGGTATACCGGTTCCCGAAAGAGAAAGCGGCCCGCATTGCGCTGGACGAGACCGGAAAATTCCTGTCGTACAACAAGTCGATCGAACGGATCATCTTTGCCTGTTTCGACGAGGAGAACTACAACATTTACAAGCGCATGATCGACGGAACCCTCCCCTAATTTAGAACCGTTCTATCCCGTTTTCAGGCCTCTATTTTATACATTCGTATCCGATTTGAACAGAGGATGCGGCACATTGCTTTGATAGTATTCCTTATGGTCGCCGCGGGCTGGGCGCCGGGCACTGCCGTGCTTGGCCAGATCGCGGAAAAGAAGGCCGTGGAGGCTGGGGGCACCACCCACCCGCCCCGCATCGATGGCATCCTCGACGAGGCCGCCTGGTCGGGGGTAGGGCCGGCCACCGGGTTCATCAAGCGCAAGCCCTTCAACGGCAACCCTGCCACCCATGAGACCGTGGTGAAATTCCTCTATGACGACGAGGCCCTCTATGTGGGTGCGATGATGCATGACCCCTCCCCTGACAGCATCTTCACCGAACTCAGCGAGCGGGACCGGGAGAACATGGCCGACTGGTTCGGGATCTACATCGACTGCTTCAACGATTACCTGAACGCCTTCGGGTTCATGGTCACGGCCGCCGGCGTTCAGATCGACCTCAGGCATTCCGGCGGCGACAGCGACAAGAGCTGGGATGCGGTATGGGAAAGCGCCACCATGATACTCGACAGCGGATGGACCGCAGAATACCGGATTCCCTACTCCGCCCTCCGGTTTCCCAGGAAACCGGTCCAGCTCTGGGGACTGCAGGCATTCCGGAACATCACAAGGTACCGGGAGGAATCCACCTGGAATTTCGTCGACCTGGAAGAGGAAGGGCTCAACAACCAGGCGGGCGAACTGCATGGCATCCGGGAGATCAGCCCTCCCCTGCGCCTGTCGCTGGTGCCTTACCTCTCGGCCTACACGCAAAAGAACCCCGGGACCGACAAATGGGGCTACTCCTACAATTACGGCCTTGACCTGAAGGTGGGGCTTAACGAAAGTTACACGCTCGACATGACCCTCATCCCCGATTTCGGGCAGGTCCAATCGGACGACGAGATCTACAACCTGTCGCCGTTCGAGGTCTACTACGACGAACGCAGGCCCTTTTTCATGGAAGGGACCGAGCTCTTTCAGAAAGGCAATGTCTTTTACACCCGGCGGGTCGGCAAGACCCCCGCCGGATATGGCTCGGTGTCGGACAGCCTCGCAGAGCATGAGGTCATCACCGAAAACCCGCAATACGCCCAGTTGATAAATGCCACCAAGATCTCCGGCAAAAGCTCGAAAAACCTCGCCGTGGGTATTTTCAACGGCATGACCGCCAACACGTGGGCAGAGGTGCAGGACACCCTCAGCGGAGAGAAGCGCAGGATCAGGACCGAACCACTCACCAACTACAACATGGTGGTATTCGACCAGGCGCTGAGGAACAACTCCTACGTGAGCTTCTACAACACGAACGTTTTTCGGCCTCAGAGCAGGACCTCGGCAAACGTGACCGGGAGTGAACTCCGGATCACCTCGAGGGACAATGCCTTTGCCTTATGGGGAAAGGGCATCGCAAGCCAGAATTACGGGGCCGGAACGGCACCGGAATTCGGATATCTATACTCCATGGCAGCCGGCAAGATCAGCGGCAACTTCACCTTTGAACTGTCACAGGACGTGATCGACGACAGGTATGACCCCAACGAAATGGGGTTCCTGCGGCACAACAATATCTTTTCGCAGTATCTCCGGACCTCCTATAACCGGTACAGGCCGTTCTGGATCCTTCTCGACTCCTACAATTCATTCTGGATGAACTACACCCAGCTTTACCGCCCGCGGGTATTCTCCGATTTCAAAATGGGTTTCCGCAGCAGGAACACGTTCAGGAACTTCCTGACGCTTTGGGTCAACGGGGAACTGGCACCTGCAGAGAACCACGACTACTACGAGCCCCGGGTGGAGGGCCTCTATTTTGCCAGGCCGCCGGAGTATGCATTCAGCCTGGGCATCTCGCCCGACTACAAGAAACGCTTCCTCATCGACTGGAACCTGGGCTACTCATGGGCTGCGATGTACGATTCGGAGTCGTGGTCCATCAGCGCCAAACCTCGCTTCCGGGCCTCCGACAAACTGATGATCATATTCAATGCCCGGTATATCCACGACACGAACGACCCTGGCTACGTTACCGACTCCATTGGGCCGGCTGACAAACCGGTGGTGATATTCGGATCACGCGATATCGACACCTACGAAAACACACTCGATGCCGATTACAAATTCACCAACAGGTCATCCCTCGGGTTCCGGCTCAGGCACTACTGGATCGCGGTGAAATACGGACAGTTCTTCAACCTCGCGATGGATGGGAGCCTTTCGGGCACCGACTATCAAGGGCTGCACGACTTCAGTTTCAACGCCTTCAACATCGACATGCAGTACATCTGGAATTTCGCTCCAGGAAGCGAATTGCGGATCGTGTGGAAAAATGCGATCAGCACATACGAGGAGGCGCAACTGATCGATGAGGTATACAGGCGTCCGGAAGAGGGTTTCGGGCGCAATTTACTGAACGTGATCCAGTCCCCTGCCACCAACAGCTTTTCGGTAAAGGTCCTCTACTATATCGATTATGCCCGCATTAGAAAGGCCATTGCCAGGGCGTGACGCCGGGACCGTGTCACCTTCTCCGGCGCAGTTTCTTGGCAAATGATTCGGGAATATAATTCTCGTAGGTCTCGCAGACGATCGACCCGAAAGTAGTGGCACCTTCAAGCACGGCCTTCCACTGGTCGATTTTCAATTCTGGAAGCTGGTTTCTGAGCACATTCAACCGGGCAAGCCCGTAGATCACCCCGGCATTGAAACTGTCGCCCGCCCCGATGGTGCTCACCGGTTCCACCTCCGGAACACCGATGGAAAAAGTGTGGCGGGCCGACCTGAAGCTCACTGCTCTCCCGCCCTCCGTGTAAACCAGGAACTTATTCCTGCCGTCGCCGAGGCGCCGGTAAGCTTCATCCGGGCCGGAAGCATTGAAAAGGAAGCGGAAGTCCTCGTGTGATCCCCGCACCACGTCGGCAAAGTCGAGGTTCTGTGCAAGCAAATCCCTGACCTGAGGCAGATCCGAGGCATGGGACGGCCTGAAATTCGGGTCGTAAAGGATAATGGCACCGGCCTCCCGCGCCGCACCCAGGAACAGGATCAGGTTCTTTCGGACCTCCCTTGAAAGGGCATGGAACGACCCGAAGAGGACAATGTCATCGGCCTGCAAAACAGGAAGGTGGATCTCCCCGCGCTGCAACGGGTAATTCTTCCAGAAAGAATAATGGGCGTTCTCGTGCTCGTCGAGAAAAGCCAGGGCCAGGGCGGTTTGACCGTTAAAACGGATGACGTGGTCGGTGAGCACCGCGTTCTTCTCGAGAAATGCCATCACCAGTTCGCCGACCCTGTCACTCCCGACCTCGCTGACCAGGTGGACCCTCATTCCGAGACGCCCGAGGCTGACGGCGGTGTTGAGCATAGCTCCGCCGGGGGTGGCAGAAACAGGCTGACCATCCCTGAAAACAATGTCGTAGACTGTTTCTCCTATCGCATAGATATTTCTTGGCGGCATTTCAGCGTTTACTTTATTGGAGGTCCTTTGGGAGCATAAAAGTATGAAATAAATGGTTCCGCCACTGTCCGAAAAATCGGCTGCAGACCGGCAAGCGGGTTATGAACCAGGATTGTAACCAAATCGGCGTCATCATGTAAAAATATGTCATAAGGACGAATCAAACAGAAGCGGATGAACTACCTGATATGTGACCATTGCCATCATGCCAACGAGCTCCGGTCGCAGTACCTGACCTTTTGCCAGGCGTGCGGCAAGAAGATCACCCATAATTTCACAAGCTGGAAGAAGGAGAATCCGGGCGGGAGCTTCGACGACTTCAGGCGGTTGCACGCCCGCGATGTGATCCTGCACTGGGAGGCGGAACCGGCAATCCATGCCTGGCAGAATCCCCTGCCCTCGCGCTGGATCACCACGGCGGCAGGAAGTGCGTTGCTGCTGATAATGATGCTGCTGGTCTACGAGCGGGGACCGGTAATGTATGCTGCCATGGAGAAGTGGGCGCTGCGGAAGATCCAGTTCAAATTGTCGGAGCCGGAACTCTGGGCTACGTCCATGTTCAGGGAGGGAAATTTCCAGATCAAGTTCCCGGCGGAACCGGACAAGCGAGTGGAGACCTCTGCGACCGTGCTGGGCAACTTTCCGGCCACCACCTACCGGGTGGAACCGCCGCTGGGGAAGGATGACAACCTGGCCTATGCGGCCACTTTCACTGCCTATCCTCCAAATATCATAAAAAGCAGCATCGCCGGAAAGAAGAAATTAGACCAGTTCATGCACTACACGGTCGAGCAAATCGTGAGCGCCTGCAACGGTAAGCTCCTGTCAGAAAAAGAAATAAGCTACGGGCTCTTCCCCGGTCGCGAAGTGCGGCTCGACTACAAGCAGGGACTGGCCGAGATAAAATGCCGCATCTACCTCGTGGAGAGCACATTGTACACCCTGCAGGTGACCTCGCCGGCACAACGGAACGACAACAAGGCCAGGGACGTCTTCCTGAACTCGTTCAAACTGATGGAATATGCGATGAATCAGTAGACCAGGCGTACGGTTTGCGGATGGCCTCCCACCCTCATGCACCTGCTATTCGGGAAACCATTGTCGACGGAACGAACCTCAGCCTGGTTGCTTTCTTGAACAACCGAACCGTCCACACTCATGGCAGCACCTGCCCTGCTGCCGGCCTTTTCATGAACGACCGAGGCATGCATGAATGCAGGCAACACGAGCATGTAGAAGATCAGGTAAGATTTAATGGAATTGAAAAGGACGCGGGTTGAAACAACTTTCTTCCCAAGGAGCGATAGGATGATCAATTTAATCATGAGCTGTCAACAAGTTTTTTAGATCTCGAGTTAAAACATCACAACAGACATATTGTTCAATCAAAAGGTTTGCTGACCGAGGCAAGATTCCGGTGATTTCAACTTTTTCTCAAGCGAATACCAGAAATGAAGGTCGTTGACGAGGTCGTAATAATCCATTTTGACCTCCCCTTGAAGATGGTGAATGGAAGTGATGCTGACCGTTTTCAGGATGTGCCCCGGCGGGATCGTGCTTTTATCAGGTTCCTTTTCGAATATCTGTCCCCTTTGAAACGCCAGGTGATCGTTGCGGGTTGGATAGGGATTCGCCAGGTACCAGCGGATGAACTCCTCCTCCTTCCTGTTTCGGGCCATCTCCGTGTAGAGGGTCGACGACGAGTAGATGAATGGCCTGTCGGGGTTGATCTTCCTGTACCGGGCCCCGTCATCGTCCAGGACGATCTCGAATACTTCGCCCTTTTCAAAAACCAGCATCGTAAAAGGTTCCAGGCCCGTGAAGTCGAAATCGCTGAAGAACTCGGTGAACGAAGGGTACCTGAGATAGGCCGGGATGATCAGTCCGCGGCTGTGTTTGTAGGGGGGACGGTGGGCATGGGCGCGGCGCCCGCCGTTGAGCAGGCTGGCAATGCGCCCCGATTCGGAAACCGCTATCCATGTCCCTTTGCCCTGCGGGTCCACCGGGAACAAATGGGTGACACCTTCAATGCTCCTGCGGACCGGCGGCGAGGCGATCCTCCTCTTCACGCTTTCGTCCCTGTTATGGGACAGCATGAATGTTTTTCCCTGCAACGGTATGTATGTAACGGTGCACATCTTTCTGACACCTTCTGGCAGCGCGATCCGAATGCAAACCCGCAATCAGAAGGTATGAGTATAACAAAATACGGGGTAAATGGTTGAACCGGTAAAATGTTGCCGGGATGGGACTGGTCAGGATTGCAGTTCCACGAGTGTGATCTCGGGCAGTATGCCCACCCTGCCGGGATAACCTATGGACCCGAGTCCCCGGTTGACATAGAGGTGCTGCCGCCCGCTGGTCCGGCTGTTCTGCTCGGCATACAGGCCTGCCCAGTACTTATAAACATACTGCGACGGGCTCCAGCGCATGCCGGGGATCTCGATCCCGAACTGCGCGCCATGCGTATGGCCTGCAAAAGTAACATCGATGGTGTGCTCAAATTCCCTGACCTTCACATCCCAGTGGCTGGGGTCATGCGACAGAAGCAGCTTTACGTCCGCCTGCTCGGCACCCCGCATGGCCTTGTCAAGATCGCCGAAACGCTGGAACCTTTTCATGGAGCCCCAGTTCTCGACGCCAAGGATTGCAAGCCGGTTTCCGTCCCGCTCGAGGATGACATGCTCGTTTCGCAGCAGCGTCCAGCCAAGCCTTGCATGAAGGGCAAACATCTCCTCCATGTTCCTGGCCTTCTCTTCCGGGTCATTCCAGCGCCTGTAATCCCCGTAGTCGTGGTTGCCCAGGATGGAGAAAACCCCATGGCGGCCCCTGATTCTCCCCAGGATATCTTCGAATTCGAAGGCCTCGTCGGTGGAATAGTTGACAAGGTCGCCCGTAAAAAAGACCACATCGGGATTCAGGTCGTTGATGATCTGAACCGCCTCGCGAAGCTCGTTCTTCGAAAGCCAGGAGCCCAGGTGGATATCCGAGATCTGGACGATGCGGAACCCCTTGAACGGAGCAGGCAATGAGGCCAGGTCGATGATCTTCTTGCGTACCTTGAAGTCATAGATCCATTTGAACATGCCCAGGGTCAGCGTTCCGAAGAACAGTCCCCCGGCGAAGAGTCCGACCTTTTTCAGGAACTCGCTCCTGCCGATCTTAAAATTCTCGCTCAGACGCACACTGCGATTCATGCCGAAGATCTTGCGGATGATCTTGATCAGGTCCGACAACCCCATGAGGAGGAGTGGTATAAGCTTGGAAACATATCCGGTGAGGATGAACCCCGCATAATAGGCCTTGAAGACCCGGCCCCAGTCGTCATAGGGAAGAAATACGGAGATCCCCGCCATGGCCAGGATCATAAGCAGCGGCATCCAGAAAAGCATGGTCAACGCGATGCTCCTGAGCAGGCCCCCGCGCAGTATGTTGTTCCTGTACACCGAAAAAAGATAGATGTCAAGGAGATAGAGCAACACGATGGCCGGGAACATCCCTATGTTCTTCGGATAGAATTTCCAAAGGAAGAAATAGACCAGGGCAAAGAAGAGGACAGAAATAACAGGTATTGCAAACTTTCTCATTCCGGTGGCAAAAGTATGAATCTTTTCACTTGTCCGATTCAAGGTGATTACGGGCGAAGGTTAAAAAAACCCCTTCAAACGCGTTTGAAGGGGTGTTGACAGCATAAAATTATCATTAAGTATGTATCTTAATGTGTCAAATAAACCACGGTGGATCGAAAATGTTCACTTCCATTTTCAGTTCGTAAAAATTTTTATATCCAATTTTAAGTAATTTTGAAACGCAAAAGCAGGAATGGCGTTTGATCAAAAGAGATAAAAGAAAACTATGAACATAAATGGATTGAGTGAAGAGGACCGCATCCGGGAAGCCATTAAACCCAAGACCTGGAACGAACAGATGACCACCGATTCCTGGGCTGTCTTCAAGATCATGTCGGAGCTGGTGGACGGGTTCGAAACGCTCTCGAGGATCGGACCTTGCGTTTCGATCTTCGGCTCTGCCCGCGACAATCCAGGTTCGGTCTATTACAAGCTGGCCGAAGAGATCGCCTATTTACTGACGAAAAAAGGATTCGGGGTAATCACCGGGGGTGGTCCGGGTATCATGGAAGCAGCCAACAAAGGGGCTCACTTTTCCGGGGGCAAGTCGGTCGGGCTGAACATTGACCTGCCATTTGAGCAGATCCCCAACCCCTTCATCGACCAGGACAAGTTCATCAACTTCAACCATTTCTTTGTCAGGAAGGTGATGTTCATGAAGTATTCCCAGGGTTACATCGTCCTGCCCGGAGGCTTCGGCACGCTGGATGAACTCTTCGAGGCGATCACCCTCATCCAGACCCACAAGCTCGTCAAGTTCCCCATCGTCATGGTCTCAAGTTCATACTGGCAAGGGCTCATCCAGTGGATCCGCGAGCGGATGCTGGAGGAAGGCAAGATATCCGCCGATGAAATGGAGATCTTCTCGGTAGTCGATCAACCCGAGGAGGCGGTGGCCATCATCGAGAACTTCTACCACAAATACGCCCTCAAGCCCAATTTCTGATCTTCGTCAGCGCGATTTCACGAATTTTCCCGTGAAGACCCTTTGGGATCTCCTATCCGGGCCGATCCGGTACATATACAGCCCCGATGGCAGGGAGCGCACATCAAGGGCCGGGGTGTGTTGTGCTAGCCTGCCGGTGAGCACAGGCCTCCCGTAAACGTCGTACACAGTGACCGGAAGATCCCCCGCGGCCAGGTCCACATCCAGGTGGAGCCGGTCCATGACCGGGTTCGGGAACGGATCCGGCAGCACACTCACCTCCTCGTCCTCCAGGCCCGAAACGGGCGGCTGGTCGGTTCCCTTGAAGAAATGGAGCCCTCCCGCATAATTGCCGATGATGAGCTCCGGCTCGGAATCCCCGGTGAGCTCGGCAATGGCGGCGGCGGTCCGGATACCTTTTAAGGACCCGAGGCCCTGGTCGCCAACGATGAACGAGAGTGAATCCTCTTCGATGAAGGGACCGTCGAGGTTCCCGTCGATGTTGCGGAAATAGAACAGCTTTCCCTGCTCCGATCCGACCAGGAGCCGGGTTGACCCGTTCTGCTGGTAAAAACGCGGGGTGCTGTAGCCCGTGTAGGAAAGGGTGTAGTCGGTCACGTTAACCTTGCCGAGGCTGTCGGTGACAAAGGTGAACGAGGGCTGGGACGCGGAGCCGATGTTCCTGTAGTAATTGATGTTTCCGTTCATCTCGCCGATCGCCAGGTCAAGTAGTCCGTCACCATCCAGGTCGTAGAGCTGAGGGGTGCTGAAACCGCCCACATCGATATCCTGGTAGTTGAGCTCCGCTTCGCCGTACTCCGGGATGTTTCCGGGCCCGGCCACGTTCTCAAGCAGGACCAGCGATCCATCCTTGCGGCCGCTGACCAGGTCCCGGTCGCCGTCGCCGTCGAGGTCCCCGAAGGTCGGGTACAGGGCCGTCAGGTGCAGGGCGTGCAGGCCGGCATAATCATGGGTGACCCTGCTGTATTGAGGCGAGGTGGCCGTGCCGGTGTGTTCATACAGGGCTATGTTCGACCAATACACCGAATGGAGGATCATCGCCGCATCATAATAGGAATACATGTAATACCCGAAGTTTGCCACGAACAGGTCGAGGAGCCCGTCGCCGTTATAATCCTCCAATACGGGATAGGCCCCGGATCCCACGTCGATCATGTCCTCCTGCAGGAAATCCTGCTGGACGAAGGTGAACTGGGGCTGTTCGTTGCTCGAAGTGTTGCGGTAAAGCCATACGCTCCTGTAATTGGCCGATGTGATCAGGCTGGGATCGAAGGGCGAAAGGAGCAGGTCCTTTAACCCATCGTTATCCACATCCAGCCAGGCGGCAGCAGGCATGGAAAAGAGATTGACGGGCTTGTCGTAAGAAGGAAACAGGGGGTCCTGGCTGATCATGTAGGCCGAATCGGGGCTCCCACCGTTCACCAGGGCGATCAGGTTGGGATAATCCACATCGCCGAGCACAAGGTCCATGTCGGCATCCCCGTCCAGGTCGGTCAGCAGGAAGGTCGAACCCGTGTGCCGGCTTCCTCCCGCCTTGATTTCATGGGCGTCGCCGCCTCCCATACAGGTATCCAGGTAGATGACGTTGGACTCGTCACTTTCAGCGAACCGCCCCCAGCACTGGGTCACCTCCACGTACTCCAGGGAATCCGGGATTCCGTAAAGCTCCATGGACTGGTTCTGGTGATACTCCACAAACGAACCCAGCCCCCAGAAGGTCAGGATATCCAGGTCGCCATCGTTGTCGATGTCCTCGATGCCGGGATAATCCACATCGGTGGTGAGGATGTTCACCTGGCTGCCTCCCTGCAGCGACGTGAGGTATGGAAAGACCACCAGCTCGAACTCGAGCTCGTCCTCGGAGATGTTCCGGTATACGATGATCCCCGGCAAATTGCCGGCGTAGGTGAAAATATCGGCTCTCCCATCGCCGTCGTAGTCCTTCAGGATCACCCAGTCCTTGAGGTCGGGGAATGCAGCCGCAAATTCAGGGGCATAGCTGAAATCGGGCTGGTTGGGAGCCCCGCCGTTGAGGAAGGTCATGACACGGTCCCCCATGCGGTCGAACACAAACAGGTCCTTTATGCCGTCCATGTCCATGTCCACCTCCCCGAACTGGCAGGAGTTCATGCCGCCTGCCCAGGGATATGGAAGGACGTTCTTTCCCTCGTCGGTCACCCCCACCTCCTCCTGCAGATCGCGGGAAGTCATGAAATAATGCTGGGCCGGGGCCGGCCGGTGACTCGAGAGGATACACAGGATGAACAGGATGAAAGGCGAATAATGCTTCATGTCGTCAGGTTTTCTCCGGTTATTTCCTTGAAGAGAAGGGTCATGGTCTCCCCGGCCTTGCCCTCCAGGTGGAGGTCGGTGATGGAGCGCGTGAAGTTGGAGCGCTCCGGGTTGATCTCGATGATGTAAGCCCCGTTCTGCTTGGCGATGTAGGGCATCTGTGCGGCCGGCATCACCTCGCCCGTAGACCCGATGATGAGTACCACCTCGGCCTGGCGGGCGGCATTGACGGAATTCTCGTAGGCATGCATGGGTATGTTCTCCCCGAAAAAAATGAAATCGGGCTTGATCAGTCCGCCACATTCACAGCGGGGAGGAAGGGCGGCAAAATCAATGTCGGCAGGAGTGTAGTACTGCCGGCAGGCCAGGCAGACCAGTTTCTGCGAATTGCCGTGGAACTCGTAAACTTCGCGGCTTCCTGCCTGCTGGTGGAGGTTATCGATGTTCTGGGTCACCACGCACTGCACGAGTCCCTCCTGCTCCAGCCTGGCAATGGCAACATGGGCCGGGTTCGACCGGGCATTCCCGAAGAAATGGTAGAACAGCTCCCTGATTACGGTCCAGGACGTGAAGGGATCCGTAAGAAAGAAATTGAGCTCCAGCGTGCGTGGGTCATACTGGTTCCATATCCCATGCTCGCCGCGGAAAGGCGGCACCCCGCTCTCCACCGAGATCCCGGCGCCGGTGAACACCATGGTGAACCCGGATCCGCGGATCGCATCGGCAGCCCGTATCAAGCTCGCTTGATCGATCATAGTAGAAGTTTTAACGCAATCAAAAGTATAAAATTATCGGGGCTGCCGGATCAACATTTTAAAGGCCCTCCTGTTATATTTATATATTTGGCACATGATCCGTTACGCCGCTGATTACATCCGGGAATTCGTTCACCTCACCATGGAAATGGCCCCCTGGCTCCTGCTTGGTTTCATCTTCGCCGGCATCCTTCACGTATACATGCCCGAAGGCAGCATCCGCAGGATCATGGGCGGCAGGAACCTGAAATCGGTGGTCTATGCCGCCCTGCTGGGAATCCCCCTGCCCCTCTGCTCCTGCGGCGTCATCCCGACAGGAATTTCATTCTACAAGGAGGGTGCTTCCAAGGGGGCCACGGTCTCATTCCTCATCTCGACGCCGCAAACGGGTGTCGACTCGATCCTGGCCACCTATTCCCTGCTCGGACTTCCTTTTGCACTGCTGCGGCCGGTCGTGGCATTTTTCAGCGGGATCCTCGGAGGAACGGTCACCAACATGTCATCCCGGAGCGACGAGCCGGCAATGCCGGATACGGAGCAGAGGAACAGGGCATCGGACGGGAAGAACAAACTGGGCACGATGGCCCGATATGCCTTCTACGAATTCCTGATGGACATCGCGAAATGGCTGCTGATCGGACTGGCTGTTGCCGCCCTCATCGCCCTGATCCTGCCCGATTCATTCTTCACGACCTACCTGCATAACGAACTGCTCAGCATGCTCGTGGTGTTGGCTGCCTCGGTGCCCATCTATGTGTGCGCCACCGGGTCCATCCCCATCGCCGCCGTGCTGATGATGAAGGGGCTATCACCCGGCGCCGCCCTGGTATTCCTCATGGCAGGGCCCGCCACCAACACGGCGACCATGGCGGTGATCGGAAAGGCCATCGACAAAAAGACCCTTGCCGTTTACATGATCACCATCATCGGCAGCGCCATGATGTTCGGTTACCTGACGAACCTGCTCCTGCCCGGAGAGTGGTTCGCCCACCTTCCCGGTATGCACGGGGAACACCAGCATGAGATCCTGCCCACATGGCTGAAGGTCTCATCCGCCGTCATCCTGGCAGGACTGATTGTGCACGGGTACATCAGAAGATACATGGAGAACAAACAAAAACACCAGATAACAGATATGGCACCTGCATTGAAAGAGATCAAGGTCAGGGTGGAAGGCATGACATGCAACCACTGCAAGGCCAATGTGGAAAAAAGCATCATGAAGCTCGAGGGCGTGGAAGGCGTGAACGCCGACCCCGATACGTCGGAGGTGGTGATCAGGGGATCGGACATCCGGCTGGACAGCATCCGGACGGCGGTGGAAGATATCGGATATTCCTACAAAGGATCGGCCGGATAAACAAAAAGTCCCGGATGAACCGGGACTTTGTGACCAAAAAAAAAGTAATGCCTTGCGTTATGTTAGTTTTACCTCAACGGCATTCATTCCTTTTTTACCTTCTTTCAGTTGGAAGGTAACTTCATCGTTCTCCTTGATCTTGTCGATAAGGCCGGAAACGTGAACAAAGTATTCCTTTTTTGACTCGTTGTCAATAATGAATCCATATCCCTTGGACTCATTAAAAAATTTTACAATACCATTCATTGAAAAAAAAATAAAGAATTAATAATACACAAAGATAAGAAATTCTCGCACCTTCGTAAAGGAACCCTTGAAAATATTCCGAAATTATATGTGATTCAACTGTTTAAGCACATCTTTTATCCTTTCGAAGGTCCTTTCGATGTTCTGATCGAGGCCCACGGAGAAGCGCACCAGTCCTTCGGACATCCCCATTTCCCGCTGTAATTCTTCCGGCACCTCCGAGGAGGTGGATTTACCAGAACAGCTGAAAAGTGTTTTAAAATAGCCCAGGCTTACGGCCAGGTAGCCCACTCCGGCCATTTCCATTTTTTCCATGAAGACATCCGCTTTTTCGGATGAGACCATATCGATGCCAAGCATCCCGCCGTAGCCGAAGGTGGGGTCCATCAGGCGGGTCATGAGTTCATGGTCCCTGTGGCCGCTGAGCCCCGGGTAGATCACCGGAACGCCGAGTTCGAGGAACCGCTCAGCCAGGTAAAGGGCATTGCTGCTGTGTTGCCTCATGCGGATATGGAGGGTATGCATGTTCTTCAGGATCTGCGACGAGCGCAGCGGGTCCAGGGTGGGACCCAGCAGCATGGATGTGCCGTCGTTAACGCTGATGAGTGAATCGATGAATTCCTTGGAGCTGCATACGGCACCGGCCACACAATCATTCTTGCCGTTCACGAACTTGGTGAGGCTGTACACCGTGATGTCGGCTCCGAGGTCGGTTGGATTTATGATGAGGGGTGTGAAGGTATTGTCCACCACAAGCAGGATGCCGTGAGCATGCGCGATCTCCGCCAGGGCTGGGATATCGGAAATGCTCAGCAACGGGTTGGTCATGGACTCGGTGTAGATCAACCTGGTATTGGGACGTATGGCCTTTTTCACGGAGGCCAGGTCGGAAATATTCACAAAGCTTGTCCGGATGTCGAATCGCGGGAGGTAATTGGCAAGAAGTGCATAGGTGCCACCATAGGTGGTCATGCTCGATACGACATGGTCACCGGAATGGCATATCTGCATGATGGTGTTGGATATCGCCGCCATGCCCGAAGCCGTCACCCAGGCCGCCTCGGTATCCTCCATGGCCGCCATGGCATCGGAAAGGTATTTGTTGCTGGGGTTCCAGTGACGGGAATAAAGGAAACACCCTTCGGCCCCTTCGAAGGTCTCCTTCATCGCACTGGCCTGAAGGAAGGTATACGTCGCTGAATCAGTGATGGAGGGGTTTACGTCGCCAAACTCCCCGAACTGGAGGAGGTCCTGGATGCGTGATGCCGGATCTGGTTTCATGATGCCTATTTTTGGGGTGATTTTATGTCATCTAAAAGTAACACATTCAGACGCAGGACCGCGACCCACACATGCGATTTTCGGAAATTATCAGGCGGGCACGGGATTTTTCAAAAATCTGTAAGCGGGACAGGGGGAATCGACGGCAAAAATTATCATACTGTAAGCCTAATCCGCTTTTTGATCGCAATTATCAAAGAATAATGAATAAAAATCCATAAATATGACAGTTATATGGAGCATATATTGGAAATTCGGATTAATTTTAAATCCCATTTGAATCCTTAAGAAAGACTGACTCATGGCACACACCCACCACCTCGACAGCCTTGACCGGCGGATCCTGAAACTGCTGACCGCCAATGCGCGGACACCTTACCTCGAAATTGCCAGGCAATGCGGTGTTTCAGGGGCAGCCATCCACCAGCGTATCCAGAGGATGGAGGAGGAAGGCATCATCACCGGCTCCCAGCTGATGGTCAGCCCAAAAAAGACAGGTTACAGCACATGTGCCTTCATCGGCATCCAGGTGAACCTCACACACGACAAGACCCACGAAGAGGTCTTCCGGAAAATAACCGAGATCCCTGAGATTGTTGAGTGTCACCATATTACAGGCAAATATTCGCTGCTCGTCAAGATCTTTACTCGAAGCAACGAGCACCTGAAGCAGATCCTGGTGGAGCGGATACAGTCAATCCTGGAGATCACCAGCACCGAAACCTTCATTTCCCTGGAAGAGGGTTTCGTCCGCCCGCTGCGTGTGGAGCATGAATAATGTTAATTTTACACCTTCCAATTTAATAAGCTCATGAAATCCATTACCATTTTCATTTCGGCGGCCATCCTCTCCCTTGCCTGCGGGAAGACGGTCCGGGCGCAGCCGCCGGTCGAAGGGCTGAGCGGGTACATTGAAGAATCCAGGCAGCTTTTCGGGGTCCCTGGCCTTGCGGTGGGCATTCTCAAGGACGGAAAGGTGGTCATGAACCAGGGCTTCGGGGTGCGGCACAGCGGCACCGACCAGCCGGTCGACAGCCTGACCATCTTCGGCATTGCCTCATGCTCAAAGGCATTTACCGCGGCCTGCTTTGCCATGCTGAACGCCGACAGCCTCATATCCTGGAACGACCGGGTCGTTGATCTCTACCCCGACTTCCGGCTGAGTGATTCCTGCATCACCGCCGACCTGCGCATCCAGGACCTGCTGAGCCACCGGTCAGGGTTGCAGACCTTCGACGGTGACCTGCTCTGGTACGGGACCAACTACAGCCGCGGGGAAGTGGTAAGGCGGATCCGGTTCCGTGACATGTCCTATGGCATCCGGAGCCGGTTCGGTTACCAGAACGTCATGTACATCGCGGCCGGAGAGCTGCTCGAAGAGGCAGCCGGTATTTCATGGGACGAATTCATGGAGGCACGGATATTTAAACCCCTGCAGATGAGCAGTTCATCCACTTCAAACAGCCATTTCCATGACGGCATGAACCTCGCCTACCCACACCTCGACGGGGACCCCATGGACTTCATCGGTTACGACAACTGCGGCCCGGCCGCTTCGGTAAACTCGTGCTCTGCCGACCTGCTGCACTGGGTGGAGCTCTGGCTTGGAAAGGGAAGCCGGAACGGGTCCACGCTCTTCCCTGAAGACCAGTATTACAAGATGACCGCTCCGCTCACCCCCATGAATGCCGGACCGGGTGAGGAGGTGGGAGGAACGCATTTTCAGGCCTACGGGCTTGGATGGTTCCTGTTCGACTACAAGGGGAGAAAGGTGATCCAGCACGGCGGAGGCCTGCCCGGCTTCCATTCCAAGGTGGTCCTGGTGCCGGAGGAAAACCTCGGGTTCGTCATCCTGGCAAACCAGCTCTCAGGCCTTGTGGAAGCAGTGTACAGGAAGATCCTCGACCATTACATCGGAGACCCTGAAGCGGACTGGGCCCGGTCCTATTTCGAGAACCAGCAGAGGAGCGAAACCAGGGCAAGGGAGAAAGAGGAGGCACGTGCAGCAGCCCGAACGGAGGGCACTGCTCCTTCATTCCCATGGCAGGAATACCGTGGAATCTATGAGGACAGGATGTACGGCACGGCCCGCGTGGAAGCGGAAAAAGGAATGCTTCACCTGATCCTGGAACCGACCCGGGAACTCTTCAGCGGCAGCATGGAACACTGGGAGCATGACACCTTCAGGATCGTGTTCCACGACCCCTTCCTCCCACCGGGATACGTGACTTTCCATTCCGGAACCGACAGGGAAGGGGTGACAGGCTTCACCATTGACCTGGAAAACCCGGATTTTCATTTTTATAAATTGGACTTCGAAAAAATTGACTGATCCGGGACAATTGGTTAAATTTGCATATGGAATCTCAAATGCGGCATTTAATTTGCAGCAAATCCGGGATTCAAATAGTTCCGCTAAATCAATCGACCATGAAATTTTTCTGCACCATCCTGGGATCTGTCATCATCCTGATCATGTCCCAGCCAGCCATCTCACAAGACCAGATCATCAAGAATAACAAAGATACCATCCCATGCAAGGTGAGAGAGATCGGCATGGACGAGATCAAGTATTCCCTCCCGGAATACCCGACCGACCTGCTGTTCTCCATCGACAAGGAAAATGTCGACAGGATCGTTTTCGGCAATGGCCAGGAAATGACCTTCCAGCATGAGCTCACCAACCCGGACAATTACCTCGACAATAAGCGGAATGCCATCAAGGTCGACTTTCTTTCGCCCCTTACCGGGAACACTACGCTCTACTACGAGCGAAGCATCAGACCGGGCAGGAGCATCGAGGCAAGCCTCGGCCTGATCGGGCTTGGCAAGAATGTCGGGGAATACAATGCAAGTGGAGTCTTCTTGAAATTCGGACCCAAATTCATTAAAAGCCCCGATTTCTATCTCAGGGGCATGCGGTATGCGCATGTGCTGAAGGGAACCTACGTGAAACCCGAACTGACCCTGGGCTATTACGCCCGCACTTTTGAAAACTGGTTCTATGACGGATACATGGAGAACTACCGAAAGGAAAGAAAAAGTGTATTTTCAGGCGCCATCCTGCTGAATGTGGGGAAACAATGGGTATTTGACAATTCATTCCTCGTCGACTTCTTTTTTGGCGTCGGCTACGGGTTCGACAGCATCGGCGATGAATATTTCGACGACAACTATCATTTCAGCTTCATAAAGGTAGATGACGAGATACCCTTGAGTTTCTCCGCCGGTCTGAAAATGGGGGGGCTCTTCAAATAGCCTGGCACCACCCGGGAACATAAGGGGAATACTTCTTCCCCTTTTTTTATACTTTCGGAAAAACAAATGTCGATGAATTCAAAACTGATCCTCCTCCCCGGCATGCTGTTCTTTTTGCTCCTGCTTTCCTGCAGTCAAGGAACAAATGAGGCCGACGGGGCTGTATGGCCTCCCATAGCGCCGTATGAAACAGGTTTTGTTAGAGTATCGGAGGTGCATGAATTGTACTATGAGCTGGTCGGCAATCCCGACGGGAAACCGGTCATCGTGCTCCATGGCGGCCCCGGCGGGAGCTGTCATCCGGCCATGAGGCAGCTCTTCAACCCGGAAAAATTCAAGGTACTGCTATTCGACCAGCGGGGGGCAGGCAGGTCGAAGCCCCGGGCCGAACTGGTGGGCAATACGACCCGTGAACTGGTCAGCGACATGGAGACCCTGCGTGTCCGTGCAGGCATGGAAAAAATGATGATCGTCGGTGGCTCCTGGGGATCCACCCTTGCGCTGGCCTATGCCCAACAACACCCCGAACGGGTGACGGACCTTGTGCTGCGAGGGATTTTTACGGGCACCGACGAGGAGATCGACCATTTTTACCACGGCGGCACCGCCGGTGTGTTTCCCGATGCCTATCAGGAATTCCTTTCTGCCCTGCCCGATCCGGGGAGGAGACCCCTTCCCTCCTACCTAGTCGAGCTGTTGACCGGCAGCGACATGGTGCTCCGGAAACGAATCGCGGACGCCTGGCTCCGCTACGAATGGCGGATCTCCGAAGTGGCGGTCGACACGGCCGTGATAAGCCGGTGGACGGCAGAAAATGACAGCTATGCCTTCTCCCTGATCGAGAACCATTACATGGCCAACCGGTGCTTCCTGGAACCCGACCAGCTTTGGAATAACATGCATACCATCAAGCATATACCACTAACGATCGTCCATGGCCGCTTTGACATGCCATGCCAGATGGCCATCGCTTTCCGGCTTCACGGGGAGGTGCCGGGATCGACGCTGGCCATCGTGGAGGAGGCCGGACACGGCGGGGCACTCATTACGGAAGCCCTGACACAGGCGGTTAAAAACCATGAACCGGAATGAGATCGCAATTCCCGGCCGGATCGATGTTGCTGCTCACAACCGTGATACTGACAGCTGCATCCTGTTTGAACAAGCCCGGGGAAAGAGGAAAGGGCCTGGCGGAGAAATTTTTCATGCAGGTTGAAGGCACCTGGAAATTGGAAAATACCGATGTGTATGAGCGATGGTACAGGTCTCACGACGGGTCCATCGTGGCCGAGGTCTTCTCGCTGGATGGGATGGACACCGTTCCCACCGAGCGCATTCTGCTCGACCCCGCGGGGGCGGAGGTATTTTACAGGGCGCGCGTGTTGGACCAGAACCTGGGTGAGCCTGTCAGCTTCCGATTGGTATCCCGCAAACCCGGCATTTGGGTGTTCGAAAACCCCCTCCACGATTTCCCGACACGGATCGAATACAGGTTCACCGGAACGGCCGGGATGACCTCTGTGATCAGCGGGAAAGAGAACGGTAATGACAGGACGGTCACTTTCCGATACCTAAAACAGTGACCTGCTGCCGAAGGCTGAGCAAAAACTCCATCGTATCCACACCGTCAGCGTAATCCCATAATTCGGGTTTCTGGGCCGTTCCAAAGGGGATCGACTCCTTCAGCCACGGCTGAGAAGAAACAATGCACTGGATGTGCTCCTCTTCGGCCCTGACCCTTTCCAGGAGCTCACCTTCGGACCGGTATTCCTCGTAATGCAGCACCGAGGGCGGAGATGAAAACCGGGGATCGCGGGTGATGAGGATGTTGCCGTTGTCGAGGTGGTCCACCCGGTTGATGAGGTAGATGGACCGGTAATAATCGTAATTGTTCCTGTACTTGTTATGGTCGGCCAGTCCGTTCCAGGCGCCGAAAGCTTCCAGCAGCCGGCCGAAATCGTAACCCTCGGGCACGAACAGCTTCGATACGTTCCGGCAGCCCAGCCCGAAGTAAAGAAACACGTCTTCCCCCAGCCCTGCCAGTTCCTCATCGGTCTCCCCGCCGCCGAGCACGGCCACGCCGTTCCTGTTCTTCCTGATGATGTGCGGGTATTTGCCAAAATAATACTCGAAATAACGTGAAGTATTGTTGCTCCCGGTGGCAATGACGGCATCGAAACCCCGGAGCTTGTCGTCGATGAAGGACAGTTGTCCCCCGAGGGACGGCTCCAATGTGAGCAACCGCGTGGCGAGGAAGGGCAGCAGGACACGGTCGTCCGCGGAGAGCTTTCCCACAAACCGGTGCCCCGAGAAGAGGACACAGGCCAGGTCGTGAAACCCGACCATCGGGACGTTGCCGGCCATGACCACCCCGATGGTCAGGGGGGATCGGTCTTGCCCGGGGCGACCAGCATAAAGCGCCAACCATTTCTCGATCCGCTTCTCCTCCAGGGTCCCGCCGATATTGGCACAGGCCTTAGCAATAAGGTCCTTCGTAAACCACGGGTTTTCTGATGCCGCCGTGTCAACAGCTTTCTCATAGGCTGCCCCCACGGAGCCCTCCAGCCGGTCCTCCCCGAAGGCCACCATTTCGCTGCCCAGGGCCGCAAACGCCGGAACCAGTATTTCGAGGTTTGCCATCGTTTCCTTTTTTGGGAACAAATGTACCCTATTTTAGACTGTTTTCAAATAAGAAACGGCAGTCAAATAAAACACCATTCTTTGTTATCAAATTAACAGGAAAATTTTACTTTTGCTGCACATCAAACCCACGTGAAATAAAACAAACAATAATTCGCTTCAAAATGAAAAAACACAATTTCTACGCCGGGCCTTCCATTCTGCCCCAGTTCACGATTGAAAATACGGCCAAAGCCGTGATCGACTTCGACGGAACCGGTCTATCCCTTCTCGAGATCTCCCACAGGAGCAAGGAATTCGTCGCTGTGATGGACGAAACACAAGCCCTGTTCAAGGAATTACTGAAGATCCCGGATGGATATTCTGTTATTTTCGTAGGAGGGGGGGCAAGCTTGCAATTCGCCATGGTGCCCTTCAATCTCTTCAGAAAAAAAGCCGCCTACCTCAACACCGGTACCTGGGCCAAGAAAGCCATCAAAGAGGCCAAGCTTTTCGGCGAAGTGGATGTGGTGGGATCTTCGGAAGACAGGAACTTCAACTACATCCCCAAAGGATATGCGATCCCGCAGGATGCTGACTATTTCCACATCACCACGAACAACACCATATACGGGACGGAGATCCGCGAGGACATCGACAGCCCGGTACCCCTTGTGGCCGACATGTCATCCGACATCTTCAGCCGCCCGGTGGACGTGTCAAAATACGCCATCATCTACGGCGGTGCCCAGAAGAACCTGGCACCCTCGGGGGTGACCTTCGTGATCGTGAGGCACGACGTGCTCGGCAAGGTGGACAGGAACATCCCCACCATGCTCAACTACCAGACCCACATCGAAAAGGAATCCATGTTCAACACCCCTCCCTGCCTTCCCGTTTTTTCGGCCCTGCAAACGCTGAAGTGGCTGAAGAACAAAGGAGGCGTCGAGGCGATGGAGAAATTGAACATCGAAAAGGCGCAATTGCTTTACAATGAGATCGACAGGAATAAAATGTTCGTGGGAACGGTGGCCAGTGAAGACCGCTCCCTGATGAACATCTGTTTTGTCATGGCCGAGGGATACCAGGAGCATGAAGCCGAGTTTTACCAGTTCGCCACCTCCAGAGGAATGGTGGGCATCAAGGGACACCGTTCTGTGGGCGGTTTCCGGGCATCGACTTACAATGCGCTGCCAAAATCAAGTGTGGAGGCACTCATCAGCTGCATGCAGGAATTCGAGCAGATGAAAGGATAGGATAATCCAACGGAAGACAACGATAACCATAAAAATACATCACTATGACCAAAGTACTCGTAGCTACTGAAAAGCCATTTGCCAAAGAAGCGGTTGACGACATCCGGAAGGTTTGCGAGGAGGCGGGGTTCACGCTGGCCCTCCTTGAGAAATACACCGACAATCAAGCCTTTCTCGATGCAGTGAAAGATGCCGATGCCCTGATCATCCGAAGCGACAAGGTCACATCCGAGGTACTGGATGCGGCGCATAATCTCAGGATCGTCGTGCGGGCGGGTGCGGGGTACGACAACGTGGACCTGAAGGCAGCGACTGCCAAAAACGTGGTGGTAATGAACACCCCCGGGCAAAACTCCAACGCGGTGGCCGAATTGGCACTGGGCATGATGGTCTTCCAGGCCAGGAACCATTTCAACGGCACCTCCGGGTCGGAGCTCAAAGGGAAGAAGATCGGCATACATGCCTTTGGGCATGTCGGCCAGCTGGTGGGAAAGATCGCAAAGGGCTTCGGGATGGAGGTCTATGCCTTCGATCCCTTCATCGCCAGGGAGAAGATCCGCGATCTCGGCGCCATTCCCGTGGACGACGTGAATACACTGTATGAGACCTGTCAGTATGTATCCCTGCATATCCCGGCCAACGACGCCACACGCAGGTCCATCAATTTCGACCTGATGGCCAGGATGCCCCGGGGAGCCACGCTTGTCAATACCGCGCGCAAAGAAGTGATCGATGAGGACGGGCTGGTGAAGATGTTCGCCGAAAGGCCCGACTTCAGATACCTCTCCGACATCGCACCCGACAACCAGGAGGCCATTGCAAGGGATTTCACAGGCCGGTTCTTCTTCACCCCCAAGAAAATGGGGGCCCAGACCGCCGAAGCGAATATCAACGCGGGCATCGCCGCAGCCAGGCAGATCGTCGGATTCATCAAGAACGGGGACAAGACCTTCCAGGTGAATTGATCACCGGATTATTTACTACGAAAGTCCCTTCCAGTGCCCCAGGCACCGGAGGGAATATTTTTTACAACAAGAAGAGGTTATAAACTACAAAAACGACAAAAATGGAGAACGACATTGACAGAAACGGGACTTTTTTCAGGTTCGAAGACTTACGGGTTTACCACAAGGCACTTGATTACATCGACTGGGTTTACAATGCCACGCGCCTTTTCCCGGAAGACAACACGACCGCCCTCACGCGGCGGTTCATTCACTCGGCCCAAACCATCGCTTTCTACATTGCCGAAGGCTCGGCAAGGAACAAGCCCCAGTTCGTCAACTTCCTGAAAATGGCCAAGAGTGCCGTTCGGGAATGCGTGGTACTTACCACCGTGGCAGAAAAACAAGGACTTCTGTCAGAACAGATGATCAGCGAATCGCGGAATGAACTGATGGAAATGACCAAAATGATCGGCGCCCTGATCGGATCGTTGCAAAGGGCTGCCAGGGCAAGGGCCAGGAACAAGTTCGGCGATGGAGATGCGGAGGATGAATTCAATTATAACATCGACCAGGAGTCCGACGAGGAATTCTCGCCCTCGGAATCCTACAATATGAAATAAGGCACTCAAAACGAACAACAATGGCTGTAATCAAAGCATTCAAAGGAATCAGGCCTCCGGCGAACCTGGCCAAGAAGGTCGCCTCCAGGCCCTATGACGTACTCAACTCCGAAGAGGCCCGGGAAGAGGCCAGGGGGAACAAATACTCGCTCCTCCACATCATCAAACCCGAGATCGACCTGCCCCAGGGAACCGATGTCCACTCACAGCCGGTTTACGACAAAGCCGTTGAGAACTTCCGGAAATTCCAGGATGAGGGATGGCTGATGCAGGACCCGGAGGAATACCTGTATGTCTATGGGCAGACCATGTGGGGCAAGACCCAGTTTGGACTGGTCGGATGTGCTTCGGTGGATGATTACCTGAACAATGTGATCAAGAAGCACGAACTCACTCGGCCCGACAAGGAGGAGGACAGGATGAAGCATGTGCGGATCAACAATGCCAACATCGAACCGGTGTTTTTCTCCTACCCGGCCCATGCCGAACTCGACGGACTGGTCAAGGATTTCGTGAGGAACAATGTGCCGGAGTACGATTTCGTTGCCGATGACGGCATCGGGCACCACTTCTGGGTGATCAAAGACAAACCCCTGATCGACAAGATTATACAGCTCTTTGATACGATTCCTGCCACCTACGTGGCCGACGGGCACCACAGGACCGCCGCCGCCGCACTGGTAGGCAAGGAAAAAAGGGAACAGAACCCGGCCCACACCGGGAAGGAGGAGTACAACTTCTTCCTCGCCGTTCATTTTCCTGATGACCAGCTTACCATCATCGACTACAACAGGGTTGTCAAAGACCTCAACGACATGAGCCCGGAACAGCTCCTCGGCCGTCTCGGGGAAAGCTTTGTGATCGAGGAGAAGGGTTCCGAGATATACAAGCCGGTGGCATTGCACAACTTCAGCATGTACCTCGGCGGAAAATGGTATTCACTCACCGCCAGGGAAGGCACATACGACGACAACGACCCCATCGGCGTACTGGATGTCACCATACTTTCGAACCAGGTCCTGGAACCCCTGCTCGGCATCGAGGATCTGCGCAGGTCACAACGCATTGATTTCGTAGGAGGCATCCGCGGTCTCATGGAACTAAAAAAGCGTGTCGACAGTGGAGAAATGGCAGTGGCATTCGCGCTGTTCCCGGTATCCATGAAACAGCTCATCGATATCGCAGACAGCGGTAACATCATGCCGCCCAAGACCACCTGGTTCGAACCTAAGTTAAGAAGCGGCCTGGTGATCCATAATCTGGATTGAAACAGACAGCAACCGGTCTTCCGGAACGAGCCGCACAGGGATCACCCTGTGCGGTTTTTTTTGTGTGGTCACCGCACAGGACCCCTTCCCGCTTTCCGGGCCGGGCCGTGAACTCCGGTCCTTTAATTCACAGAACTAAACAATTCAAGCGACAGACGAAGTATTAACATCTGTAAAACCCACCCTTGTGCAACCCCTGTCTTTAGCGAAATTTACACCAGTAAACACAAACCATAAAGTATAATTTACTAAACACACACAATGCATCCGGCTCATAAGCGACCCAACTACCCGGGCTCAAAATAAAACTATATTATACATCTTGTTTTCTGTATTTTATATCGTCTATTTACACTAATACTTCAGCACTTTCAACCGGATACCCCTTAGCGCCTCG
>CAYLTG010000004.1:0-18533 GCA_964386225.1 uncultured Bacteroidales bacterium | reverse complement strand
CAGCGATCGAGCCTGTCGCACATACTCAGCGGAAGGAACAAACCGAGCCTCGATTTCGTTACGAAAGTGCTCACCTACTACCCCCAGATCAACCCCGAATGGCTGCTGTTCGGCAAAGGCTCCATGTTACGCAAGGGGGGATCCCCTGCGGAAGCCCCCGATCACAACAGTGCCGGGAAGGAGGAACATGTTACAGAGCAGGAATCTCCCGCAAAACCTCTGCCCCCCGTGAAAAAGCCAGAGTCTCCTGTCACCCGTGAAGCCGGAAACAAAACGGCCGGTGACACCTTCAGGTCTCCCGAGCAGGTGGTCCTGCTTTTCGACGACGGCACATTCAGGACCTATTCCTCCCAAAAGAGCGACTCCTGACCCGGCAAAAAAAAACCGGGCCTCAGCGGCCCGGACCTTTATTCTTTCATCTGCCAGGGGTTAATACCGCTCTGTCTGAGAAAAGAAAAAGCCAGCCTCCACGGCTGCATTCTCGTCGCTGTCAGAACCATGTACTGCATTCTTTTCCAGGCTCGTACCGTATAGTGCGCGGATGGTGCCCGGTTGCGCCTTGGCCGGATCGGTGGCCCCGATATAATCCCGGTAGGCCTGCACTGCATTTTCCTTCTCCAGGATGGCTGCCACGATGGGACCCGACGACATGAAACTGACCAGGTCGTTATAGAAAGGGCGCTCCCTGTGCACCTCATAGAATTTCTTTGCCTGCTCTTGGCTCAGCTTCGTGTATTTCATTGCGACGATCCTGAAGCCGCCCTCGGCGATCTTGGCCAGGATGGGTCCAATATAGCCTTTTTGCACGGCCATGGGTTTGATCATGGTTAAAGTGATGTTTCCAGTCATTTCCTATTTGTTGTTTCGTTAAGTAATTGAAAGCTGCAAAATTAGGATTATTTTATAACTTTGCGCCCTTAAATCCCTAATCTTTTCTTTTCTTGGAAACAATCGATTTCAGTGCCGTTGGTCACCTCTTTTCCACCAGCAGGAAAGTCTTCATCACCTCCCATTCCAACCCCGACGGCGATGCCATCGGCTCCGCCCTCGCCCTTTACCATTTCATGCTGGCCGCCGGCCACGAGGCCCATGTGATGGTCCCCAATGCATTCCCTGATTTCCTGGCCTGGCTCAGCGGACATGAACAAATCCTCATCTATGAGCAGGCGCGGGAACGATGCGATGCGCTCATCCGGGAGGCCGACATCCTGTTCGCGCTCGATTACAATTCCCCCTCCAGGATCGGTGAAGTTTCCGGCCCCTTCATGAAAGCCGGCGGGATCAAGATCCTCATCGACCATCACATCGACCCGGAAACGGAAGTGTACGACCACTGTTTTTCCACCACGGAAGTCTCCTCGACGAGCGAACTGGTCTACCGCTTCATGGAAGACACAGACAGTCTCCTGATCGACAAGGACATGGCCGAGGCCATCTACGTGGGCATCATGACCGACACGGGATCCTTCAGCTACAACTGCAATTACGAATCCACCTTTGCCATCGTGGCCAGGCTTATCCGCCACGGGATCGACACCAACCGCATCAGCCGGCTGGTCTATTCAAACAATACCGAATCGCGCCTCCGGTTGCTGGGCTATGCCCTCAGCAGCAAGCTCACCGTGCTCCCCGAATACCGCACCGCCTTCATCGCGCTGACCAGGGAAGAACTTGCACGATTCAGTCACCGCACGGGGGACACCGAGGGCCTTGTCAACTATGCATTGAGCATCAAGGGTATACGCTTCGCCGCACTGTTCACAGAGCGGGAGGACAAGATCAGGATCTCATTCCGTTCGACAGGCGATTTCTCGGTGAACGATTTCGCCAGGAGACACTTCCTCGGGGGCGGTCACCGAAATGCGGCGGGAGGGGATTCGTTCGCCCCGATGGATCAAACATTGGAAGAATTTATCCGTTTGCTTAAAGAATACAGGAATACGCTCTCGTGACGATTATGAACAGGCTCTGGACCATCGGACTTCTCATACTGGCGTGGGGCCTTCTGCAGGCGGCCGCCTGCCACCGTGCACCAAAGGACGAACAGGAGAAGAAACAGGCCGACTACAAGAAATCCCTGATGGAGGTCAACAAGAACCTGGTAAGGACAGAGGAGCAGAAGATCGAGGATTTCCTGAGGCGATACAACTGGGACATGAAAGAAACGGGCAGCGGGCTCCGGTACATGGTCTACCGGCAAGGGGCCGGAGTGCCTGCCGAAACGGGCAGGGTGGCCGTGATCGCCTACACCGTGAGCCTTCTCGACGGAGAGGTTTGCTACACCTCCGAGGAGGATGGACCGCGGTCGTTCGAGATCGGGAAAGGAGGCGTGGAAAGCGGGCTGGAAGAGGGAATTTTGTTGCTAAAAGAGGGCGACCGAGCGAAATTTATTATACCTTCGCACCTCGCTTACGGATTGATGGGCGACATGGACAGGATCCCGGCAAAAGCGGCCCTGGTATATGACGTGGAACTATTAAAAATCAAATAAATACGAGAAAAATGACGAAATTCAGATTAATCAAGGGTTTGGCCTTTAGCCTGGCAGCTGTGCTGATGGTATCCTGCAGCGGACAAATGGGTTCGAAAAAGGAGGTTGCATTGAACAATGAACTGGACAGCGTGAGCTATGCCATCGGGATCGACATTGCTACGAACCTTAAGAAGAGCGGCTTTGAGGACATCAACACGGATGCGCTGGCCAAAGGGTTCTCGGACGTTTACACGGAGAAGGAGGACATCATGGATTCCCGTGAGGCCAACAACCTGGTAATGACCTATTTCAATAAGGAGAAACAACGCAAGGCCGAAAAGAACCTGGAGGAGGCCGAAGCTTTCCTGGCAGAAAATAAGGACAAGGAAGGGGTGATCACCACCGAAAGCGGCCTGCAATACAAGGTGATCACCGAAGGTACCGGCCCGAGGCCGGCAGAAACCGACCGGGTGAAGGTCCGCTACATTGGCACGCTCATCGACGGGAGGGAATTCGACGCCTCCGGGCCTGACAATCCCGCCACCTTCAGGGTCAACGGCGTGATCAAGGGCTGGATCGAGGGGCTGCAGCTGATGCCCGTCGGATCGACATACCAGTTTTTCGTCCACCCCGACCTGGCCTATGGGGCCAATCCCCGCCAGGGCGGCATGATCGAACCCAACCACATGCTCATCTTCGAGGTTGAGCTGCTGGAGATTGTTGAATAATCAAACGCAGAGTCCTATGAATTTACACGAATACCAGGGAAAATCACTTCTGAGCAAGTTCGGCGTCTCCGTCCCCAGGGGGATCGTCGCCTTCTCCCCCGAGGAGGCCGTGGAAGCGGCCAAGGAACTGCAAAAATCGACGGGCACCGACAAATGGGCCGTAAAAGCCCAGATCCATGCCGGCGGTCGCGGCAAGGGGGGCGGTGTGAAGATCGCGAAGGCTCTTGACCAGGTGCTGGAATACACCGATCAGATCATCGACATGCAACTCGTGACCCCGCAAACAGGGCCTGAAGGCAAAAAGGTACGAAAGGTGCTGATCGAACAGAATATCTTCTACCCCGGCGAATACGAGACCCAGGAATTCTACATGTCGGTGCTGCTCAACAGGCAGACCGGCCGCAACATGATCATGTACTCGCCCCGAGGCGGCATGGACATCGAGAAGGTGGCGGAAGAGACCCCGGACCAGATCTTCACCGAAGAGATCGACCCCAAGGTGGGGCTCCAGGGCTTCCAGGCCCGCAGGGTCGCCTTCAACCTCGGACTCAGCGGACTTGCCTTCAAGGAAATGGTAAAATTCGTGACCGCTCTTTACACAGCCTACATCGGTGTCGACGCTTCCCTGTTCGAGATCAACCCGGTGATCAAGGCTGCCGACAACCGCATCTTTGCTGCCGACTCCAAGGTGGTGATCGACAACAATGCCCTGGTCCGGCATCCCGACATCGTCGAGCTGCGAGATTTCGACGAGGAGGACCCCACGGAGGTGGAAGCCTCCCGGTACAACCTCAGCTACGTGAAGCTTGAGGGCAACGTGGGCTGCATGGTGAACGGCGCCGGCCTGGCCATGGCCACCATGGACATCATCAAGCAATCGGGCGGCGATCCGGCCAACTTCCTCGATGTGGGCGGTGCCGCCGACTCCAAACGGGTGGAGGAAGCCTTCCGGATCATCCTGAAGGACCCCAACGTGCAGGCCATCCTGGTCAACATCTTCGGGGGCATCGTGCGCTGCGACAGCGTGGCCACCGGCGTGGTGGACGCCTGCAAGCGCATCGGCGAGATCAAGGTGCCCATCATCGTGCGGCTGCAGGGCACCAACGCCGAAGAGGGGAAAAAGATCATCGACGAATCGGGACTTGAAGTGCATTCGGCCATCCGGCTGCAGGAAGCGGCCGAAAAGGTGAAAGAGGTGCTTTCCTGATCACCGGTTCCATCCAAAAAAAAACTGTCCTGAAAGATCAGGGCAGTTTTTTTTATTCCGTGAGCACAGCTACTTCAGGGCACCAGCACCCTCAGGGATAGGGGATTGATGGCAATCCGCACCGTCCCGCGCATCCTGCCCGGCTCCCCGTCGATGTTGACCCAGCGCCTGCCGCGGGTTTGGATCACCAGCTCTTTCGTGCGGAAGGTGGTGATGTATTTGGATTGTTCGATCCTGCGCCAGTAGAGCAGGCTTGCAAGGATAGGCAGGTCGATGATCTGCGGCTTCTCCACGATCACCACGTCCAGCAGGCCGTCGTCGATCCTGGCGCCGGGGGCGATAGAGGTGTTGAACCCGAATTGGTCCGAATTGGCGAAGGCTATGAAGAGGGCCTGTTTCTCCACCACGTTCCCGTCATATTCAAGGATGTACTTGCGGGGCTTGTAGGAAGGATATTCCTCCGCCACCACGCGGAGGTAGCCCATGAAACCCCTCAGTTTGGACCTGCCGAACCGGCTTGCCACCAGGCCGTCGAACCCGATACCGGCGATGCTGACGAACAACTGCCCGTTAATGCTGCCGGTATCGATCCTGATCACCTTGCCCTGGTTGATCACGTCGATGGCATTTTTGCGGCTGATGGGGATCTTGAGGTGATGGGCGAGCCCGTTGCCCGAACCGGCGGGGATGATCCCCATGGCGATGTCGCTGCCCGTGATGCCGCGCGCCACCTCGTTCACCGAGCCGTCACCGCCGACCGCCACCACTAGCTCGGTGCCCCGCCGGATCTGTTCACGGCAGATCTCGGTGGCATGGCCCGGCCCCTCGGTGAGGAGTATCTCGGGCTCAAAGCGGGTGCGGTCGAGCCTCGACTGGATAAGGTCGCCCATATTCTCCTTGCTGAATACCCCGGAGGCGGGGTTGACGATAAAAACGACTCGTTTCACGCGTGCGATCGGATTGCTCCGCAAAGCTAACCAATTGCAGGGAAAGAATGGCTGTTTGCCGGCCGGCAAATAGTCCTCACCGGGAAAATTTAGATATTATCACCTCATTTTCAACTAGTTCCAATTAACGATCGTACCGGAACCGCTGATGTTGGCCTCGATGTCGGGGTTCCCCTTGTAATAGACGCTGCCGCTGCCCGAGATGGTGACGTTGAGGTAATCCTCAACCCTCACCTCGCTGTCGCCCGAGCCGCTGATCCTGACGTAGGTATTCCTGGTCTCGAGGTCGAAAGCCCTCACATGCCCCGAGCCGCTGATGTTGATGTGGTGGTCCCAGGCAGAGCCGGCAAGGACGACGTCGCCGGAACCCGAGATCTCCGTTTCGATGCTGAGGGCACCGGTGGAGAGGTAAATGTTGCCCGAACCGCTGATGCCCGCATACACGTTGGCGCTGTCGGGGAAATGGTTGGTGGCCTGGACATTGCCCGACCCGGAGATGCGCACATATTCGATCAAGGGGGTCGTGATGAGGATCCGCACCCCGGCATGACTGGTGACGGAATGGTAATAGCCGATATTCCAGAGGCCCTGATCCGTGACATATTTCTCGATGTTGTTCAGGATGTTCTGCTGACCTTCGATGAGGACCGTCTGGGAGTCGCCGTGCGTGATGAACACGTCGGCATCGATGCTGAGGCTGAGTGCGGAGACCGGGGGCAGTTCATAGGTCTGCTTGACGACAGGTCCCTGCCCCTTGATGCGGCTCGTATAGCGGGTGCACGACACCGCCGCCAGGGTCAGGAGCAGGACGGCGAGCACCAGCAGGTTGTTCTTTTTCTGTTTCATAATCGTTGGTTTGAATTTTATTTTTGATCACACCCAAAGACAAAATAATAGAAAGGGGGTTGCAAAAACGCTCATTATTTTTTATCCGTCTCTACGACAGCCCGTATGCAGAGGTCAAAAACCAGTGCGGGATAAGGAGAGCCCACACCGCACGGGTACCAGGCCCCGGGCCATTTCACCCGGTTGGGGTTCACCCAGTTGGTGGCCGCGGTGATGTGGGGTTCAGCATAGTCCTCGATGGCATGCTCCACGGGTAGTGGTTGTGTGGTGAATGGGTTGCTGTAGCGGGCCTCGACAAAAAAATCGGTCCCTTCCGGCACATGCGGCGGCTCCGCGAGTTCCACGGTATAATAGCCGGGGAACCGGCAGTCGAGGACCACGGCGGGGGCCAGTGGCCCCTGCAGGACCCTGGCGGTGGTGTCGAACCGGGAATAGACCGTGAACTCGACCCGCGTGCCCGGGTTGTTGATATGGGTGGCCAGCCGCAGCACCCGGCAGTTCCCAGGCGCGGTGAACCGGGTGAGCCCGTAACAGACGCTGTCGTTGAAACCGTAGGAGTCGAATGACCCCAGCGTATCGTAATACAGGATGCTGTGTGCCTCGCCAAAGGGGTCCCAGCCCGTCCATACGGCATTGTGCCGGAGGATATCCTCATTGCCGTAGGGTATGTAAAAGAACCCCCTGTCCCCGAACCGTGTGCCCAGGCTGTTCTGCGCGATCCACACCCCGCGCCCGCCGGGGGTGGGCACAGTATCGTTCCAGCCCACCAGCACCACGGCATGGTTGACGGACTTCCGCGGGTTGTCCAATGCCGCCATGACGTGGGTGATGGTGTCGACCTCCTGCCGCCGGAAGTAGACCATGCTGTATACCGGTCCGAAATCCCTGATCGTCTGTTTCACCAGGGCCGGGTCGCCTGGGATGTACCGGGCATCGGAAAGGATGCAGGGGATGCCGGGGCGCTGTACGGCCAGGGAGTCGAGACCGGCGCCCTTCTCCACGGGACCGGCGCCGCGCGAGAGGTAGGCCGTCGCCATGAAGTGGTTGCCGTAGACGTTCCGCGACCCCACGAACCCGTGCGTCAGCTGGAGGTGGCTGTCCGACAGGGCATGATCGGGCAGTCCCGCACGGCGGCGCCAGGGTTCCACCGCGGCCATCACCGAGCTGGACCAGCATCCCCCCGTGGGCTGCACCCGCACCGGGCTCAGGATGCCGGCTTCACGCAGGTCATAGGCCGGCGGCAGCGACATCGGGTTGACCCGCAGAGCGTCGAACCGGTCGCGGAAATGCTCCTGGGCAGGGGCCCGGTCAGTGACGGCAACCCCAAGGAGGAGCAGCAGGAACATATGCCTCAGCACGGGGCTCATGCAGCCAAAATTAAATGTTTTCAGCCGTTCCCACAACATTCTGCAAACAACAGATAATTAGCATATTGCGCACTTTTCCAATTTTATCAACAGCAAAAAGAGCAGGCCTTATTTTCAGTAATTTTGCACCGGAGAGATCAAGGTTACTGACGATGCACCGGCGGCTAATCTCCCGGAAGCGCCCCGATCCCAGCTGCATCCGCTCATCCGAAAGCAGACCGGCCTTCTTGGCCATTAGGAACGAAGATTATCGAATTTAATTATGCCTGAATTTACGCATTTGCACGTCCATACACAATACTCCATCCTCGATGGAGCATCCAACATCGAACTGTTGATCCAGAAAGCGAAGGAATCGGGGATGAACGCACTGGCCATCACCGACCACGGCAACATGTACGGGGTGCTGAAGTTTTTCAACGAGGCCAGGAAACAGGGCATCAAGCCCATCATCGGCTGCGAGGTCTACGTAGCCACTGAAAGTCGCACGAAGCGCGAGAAGACCAGGGGCAAGCAGTACCATCACCTCATCCTGCTGGCCAAAAACAAAACGGGCTACCACAACCTGGCCCGGCTCACCTCCCTGGGCTACCTGGAGGGCTTTTACTACCGCCCCCGCATTGACAAGGAGATCCTGGCACAATACAGCGAGGGGATCATCGCTTCCTCGGCCTGCCTGGGCGGCGAGCTGCCGCAGGCTATCCTGAACCACGGCGAGGAGAAGGCCCAGGAGGTCATCGACTGGTTCCTGGAGGTGTTCGGCGACGACTACTACCTGGAGCTGCAGAACCACGGCCTGCCCGAGCAGAAGCAGGTCAACGAGGTGCTGCTGCGGCTGGCCAAGAAGAACAACATCAAGGTGATCGCCACCAACGACGTGCATTACATCAACAAGGAGGACTACGACGCCCACGACATCCTCATCCGGCTCAACACGGGCGCCGACATCAACGACAAGAAGGACGACCTGCACTATTCGGGCCAGGAGTTCCTGAAGAGCCCGGAAGAGATGGCCGCCCTCTTCCCGGAGGTGCCGGAGGTGCTGGCCAACACGCAGGAGATCGTCGGCAAGGTGGAGGACTACAGCATCTACCACGACATCATCCTCCCCACCTTCCCCCTCCCCGACGGGTTCGCGAGCGAGGACGACTACCTGCGGCACCTCACTTACGAGGGTGCCAACCGGCTCTACCCGGAGGTCACCGACGCCATCCGCGCGCGGCTCGATTTCGAGCTGAAGGTGATCAGGGACATGGGCTTCCCCGGCTACTTCCTCATCGTGCAGGATTTCATCAACAAGGCCCGCGAGATGGACGTCACCGTGGGGCCCGGGCGCGGCTCCGCCGCCGGCTCGGCCGTGGCTTACTGCACCGGCATCACCAGCATCGACCCCATCGGATACAACCTGCTGTTCGAGCGCTTCCTCAACCCCGAGCGGGTGTCCATGCCCGACATCGACGTCGACTTCGACGACGAGGGGCGCGACCGGGTGCTAAAGTACGTGGTGGAGAAATACGGCCGCAACAAGGTGGCCCAGATCGTCACCTTCGGCACCATGGCCGCCAAGCTGGCCATCCGCGATGTGGCCCGCGTCCTCAAACTGCCCCTCCCCGATGCCGACCGGCTCGCCAAGATGGTGCCCGAAAAACCCGGCATCACCCTCAAGCAGGCCTTCAAGGAGGTGCCCGAGCTGGACCAGATACGCAAGAAGGGCGAGGAACTGGAACGCAAGACCCTCCAGTTCGCCGAGACCCTCGAAGGGTCGGCCCGCCACACCGGCACCCACGCCTGCGGCGTCATCATCGGGCCCGACGACCTCATCAACCACGTGCCCCTGGCCACCCAGAAGGACTCCGACCTGGCCGTCACCCAGTACGAGGGGAAACTGGTGGAAAGCGTAGGCATGCTCAAGATGGACTTCCTGGGGCTCAAGACCCTCTCCATCATCAACGACGCCGTCAAGAACATTAAGCTCAGGCACGGCAGGAAGATCGACATCGAGCAGATCCCCCTCGACGACGAGAAGACCTACCAGCTGTACCAGCGGGGCGACACCATCGGCACCTTCCAGTTCGAGTCGGAAGGAATGCGCTCCCACCTCAAGGACCTGAGGCCCAACAACATCGAGGACCTCATCGCCATGAACGCGCTCTACCGTCCGGGGCCCATGGAGTTCATCCCCACCTACGTCAGGCGGAAGCACGGCCGCGAGAAGGTAGAGTACCCCCATCCCCTGCTGGAAGAGATCCTGAAGCCCACCTTCGGCATCATGGTGTACCAGGAGCAGATCATGCAGGCCGCCCAGATCCTCGGGGGCTTCACCCTCGGCAAAGCCGACATCCTGCGGCGGGCCATGGGCAAGAAGAAGATGGACGTGATGGAGGCCATGAAGGCCGACTTCGTCGAAGGAGCCGCACAAAAGGGCATCGAAAAGAAAAAGGCCGAAGAGGTGTTCGGCATCATGCAGGAGTTCGCCAAGTACGGATTCAACCGGTCGCACTCGGCCGCCTACTCCGTCATCGCCTACCAGACCGCCTACCTCAAGGCCAATTACCCCGCCGAGTACATGGCGGCGGTGCTCACGCACAACCTCAACGACATCAAGAAGATCACCTTCTTCGTCGACGAGTGCAAACGGCAGCAGATCCCCGTGCTGGGGCCCGACGTGAACGAGAGCCACCTCAACTTCATGGTCAACGACCGCGGCGAGATCCGGTTCGGGCTGGCCGCCATCAAGAACGTCGGCGGCGCCGCGGCCGAGAACATCATCCAGGAGAGGACCGGCAACGGCAGGTACAACTCCCTCTTCGACTTCGCCAAGCGTGTCAACCTCAAGGCTGTAAACAGGCGCAGCATGGAGGCCCTGGCCATGGCCGGCGCCTTCGACGGCTTCGAGAACACCCACCGGGCCCAGTATTTCTACCGCGAGAACTCCGAAGACAGCATCTTCATGGAGAAGGTGGTGAAGTTCGCCAACGACTACCAGGTGCAGCAGAACAGCGCCCAGGTCAGCCTCTTCGGCGACGCCTCCGACATCGAGGTACGCGATCCCGAAATGCCCCAGTGCGAACCGTGGACCAAGCTCGAGCAGCTAAAGAACGAAAAGGAGGTCACCGGCTTTTACATGTCGGGACACCCGCTGGAGGACTTCAAGACCGAGATCGACAACTTCTGCAACGTCACCATCACCGACATCAAGAACAACAAGGAGCAGTACAAGAACAAGAACATCACCTTCGCCGGCATCCTGACGGCGGTGAACCACCGCACCTCCAAGTCGGGAAATCCTTTCGCCAGTTTCACGCTGGAGGACTTCAGCGATTTCGACAGCTTCATCCTGTTCTCGGAGGACTACCTCAAGATGAAGCACTTCCTGGTGGAAGGGTCGTCGCTGCTGGTGAAGGCGCGGATCGCCGAGCGCAACTTCCGCAACGGCCAGCTCGACGTGCGCATCAGCAGCATCATGCTCCTGTCGGAGGCCCTGGAGCGCAACACCACCGAGATCCAGGTGAGCCTGCCCCTGCCCGCCATCACCGAGGAGTTCGTGGAGGCCCTCGACGGGCTGGTGAAAAAGGCGAAGGGTAGCTGCCGCCTGCGGTTCCAGGTGACCGACCCCGAGGAGCGGACCGAGGTGACTCTGCCCGCCGCCAGCCTCAGCGTCAACGCCTCCGAGTTCGTCCGCGGCCTGGCGGGCTTCCGGCAGGTGGAATACAAGCTATCGTGAGGGTGAGGCCAGCCTCCGCCGGCATACGAAATTGACGGTGGCCGAGCAGGCCAGCGCAGCCAGGTAACACCCCAGCGTCAGCCGGTCGGCCAGCCGGGCCGTGACCGTGACCCCCAACATCCGCTCCAGGAAATAAGGCACATAGGAGGAATATGACGTGGGCGTGCCCATGCGGTCCAAAACCATGAAATGCCAGTCGGTGAGCGGGCAGTAGCCGAAGCCGTAAAAGAGCCCCAGTGCAGTCCAGGAAAGGCCGGTGAGCAGTAGCGTGACCAGGTTGAGGCGGCGCGTGCGGGGGTGCAGCCACCCCAACAGGTTGAACAGGATCAGGGCCGAGTGAAAGGCCACGAACAGGATGTCGATGAGGCGCCAGGGAAGCATGTCGACGGGTGCCGGCGGAAAAGGCCCGGCACAGGGCAAAGATACGAAAACGCGGGAACCGCCGGAGATGAGGGACGACAGCACACATCCCCGGCACCCTGTTCAGAATCGATCCAATTCCGGTTAACAATTCGGTGGATTAAAATTCCGATAAAAAGGGCAGCCTTTTGCAAAATAAGGTTTAAATTTGCCCGCAATGTTCAATTTTTACGAATTCTAAAAGCATTTGAAATGGCATTGGAAATAACCGACGCGAACTTTGACGAGATCGTTCTCAAGGAAACGGAGAAACCCGTAATTGTTGACTTCTGGGCCGAGTGGTGCGGCCCCTGCCGCATGGTGGGCCCCATCGTGCAGGAGATCGGGCAGGACTACGACGGCAAGGTGGTGGTTGGCAAGCTCGACGTGGACAGCAACCCCGGCGTTTCCGTGAAGTTCGGCATCCGCAACATCCCCACCATCCTCTTCTTCAAGAACGGGCAGGTGGTCGACAAGCAGGTGGGTGCCGTCCCCAAGCAGATCCTGGTGAACAAGCTGGAAGCGATCATGTAAGCGTTCCGGGCTGCCCGCGCAGCCCCCAGGAACCACCGCTGCCGCAGGCGGGCACCTCCACCGGGGATGCCATGCCGGAGATGCGGCGGCGACAGCGAGAACACATACACGAAGGCCCGGCTTGCCGGGCCGTTTTATAAGCACAGGCACATGACCCCCGACCATTCCCTCGATGCCGGCCGGCTGCAGCAGTTCGGCTCCCTGGAGTTCATCGCCAAGCAGGTGGTGGAAGGGTTCATCGTGGGCCTCCACAAGTCGCCCTTCCATGGCTTCTCCGTGGAGTTCGCCGAGCACCGCCTCTACAACCCCGGCGAGAGCACCCGCCACATCGACTGGAAGCTCTACGGCCGCACCGACAGGATGTACGTCAAGCGGTTCGAGGAAGAGACCAACCTGCGCTGCCACCTGGTGATCGACGCCTCCTCGTCGATGTACTTCCCCGTGAAGGACCGCATCAGCCTCGACAACCCCAACAAGATCACCTTTGCGGTGTATGCCGCCGCCGCCCTGGTGCAGCTGTTCAAGAAGCAGCGCGACGCGTTCGGGCTGAGCCTCTTCTCCGACGACATCGAGCTGTTCACCCCCGCCAAGAGCAGCGGCGTCCACCAGAAGTACGTCTACACCGAGCTCGAGAAGCTCCTCACCCCCATCCCGAAAGATATGCGGAAGAAGACCGCCGCGGCGAAGTCCCTCCACGAGATCGCCGAGAAGATCCACAAGCGCTCGCTGGTGGTCATCTTCAGCGACATGGTCGAGAGCCGCACCACCGCCGACGCCTTGCTTTCGGCCCTGCAGCACCTCAAGCACAACAAGCACGAGGTGGTGCTGTTCCACGTGGTGGACAAGAGCAAGGAGCTCGATTTCGACTACGAGAACCGCCCATACCGCTTCATCGATATGGAAGGCGGGCAGGAGGTGAAGCTCACCCCCTCCGAGGTGCGGGAGCTCTATGTGCAGAAGGCCACGGCCTACAAGGAGGAGCTGAGGATCAAGTGTGGGCAGTACCGCATCGAGTTCATCGAGGCCGACATCAACAAGGGGTTCGACCAGGTGCTGCTGCCTTATTTGTTGAAGCGGGAGCGGTTGTATTAGGTATGCTGGCCAGACGACACTTCATCACACCCGTCATCACCTCAGCAATGATATTAAAGCCCCGCTCTCCATCTATTAACCCACGGGAAAATGTGATTGCAGTGACAGTGACCCGAACACCCTACCTGAAGACCCACATGCGGATGATGGCGCAGGAACATGCCTATCTCCAGGGCATTTACCGCCATATACCTTTTCATTGCCCTGATAAATAGCCCGCAGTATGGCTACTCCCGTTTTCCCGGAGCCAACTTGACAAACCGGGATCGAACACATTGCAGATCAATGGGCCCGGCAGCTATGGCCAAACGAACAGGGTGAGCGCTTTACCACCTGCCGGGTCACTGGCTTGAACGTGATATGGAAGTCGTTTATCATTGTTTTGGCGGTGTCGATCATAGCCTCGTCCTCCGCAAGATATATCCATATCAGGTGGTAGCTGCAACCATAAAGAAATGAACACTGAAAAAATTTTGACATTATACCAAGTATTGGTATATTTGAGGCAAATTATTAGTCATGGCAAAAAACACATCAATATTGTTAGGTGATTACTTTAATAATTTCATCAATCAACAAATAAAGACTGGAAGATACTCTTCTGCCAGTGAAGTTGTGAGAGCTGCCTTAAGAATGTTTGAACACGAAGAATCTAAAAAAGCAGAACTTATTCAAGAACTGAAAAAAGGCGAAAAATCAGGTTTTGTCAAAGATTTTGACAGAGCAGCTTTTCTAAAAGAACTTCATCAGAAACATATAAAGGAATAATGCATTATAAAATTAGCCTGGAGGCAAGTCTGGATATTGAAAATATTTGGCTCTTTACGTTTGAAAACTGGTCAATTGAACAAGCTGACAGATATTTCAACTTGATAATGGATGAAATTGAATACCTTGCTAAAAACCCAAATTCAGGACAAGATTATTCCAAAGTCAGAAAAGGATATTTCCGCTCTCAAATGAAATCACATTTCATCTTCTATAAAATCAACTGGAATAAAGAAGAAATTGAAATTATCAGAATCCTCCATCAAAGGATGGACATTGAATCCCATCTGATTGAATAAAAAAAGCTTTGGATGCCAACGGCTCGAAGCCAATGGTCGCTGACACAGCTAAAAGTTTTAAAAGCATTCGCATAATGGACAGCAAAAACAATAAGTAAAACCTTGCTCCCGGCGGCTACTGGCCATAGCCACAGAACGAAAGAACAAGAAAAGTGCGAGCATACCGGACATGATTGACTTTTTCAAATGGGATCAAACATCTCCCTCATAAAGACTTACTCGGGTCAAAGGCAGGGACAAGATTAATCCCGGAATCGCAAATGTGGCCCGAGGCGGTTGGATCCAGCCCGGGTCCGCGCGTGCATCAGATCAACTGGTTCGCGCGATGTTCTGCAAGAAATCTCGGCAATACTGGTTGATGGCAGGATCGAATCGAAGTCATCGGGGCTGAAAACATCAATGTGTGAAGCAAGTTCTTGCCTCCGCATTTCCGCATCGTCGGTTGTTCAAATGTTATCTAAAAAGGCGGTATCTATGATACTTTCATACTGCTGTACTAATTTTCACACACAGGATTTAGGATAGCACTTTCCAATGAAATTTCATTTATTTATAAATTTCTTTCAAAAACGAGGTAACCTTTGGGCTCAATAACTGATTAATTATTGAATATGGGGAGCTATACGAACGCAGATATCATCAGGGGGATACTGGAAAAACGAAGTAAGGTATTCACTTTTCTATATGAAGAATACCTACCCATGATTCAAAATTTCATAGTCAGAAACAACGGTGATGAAACTGATGCGAAAGACCTATTCCAGGATACGATAATAATTATTTATAAAAAGGTTAATTCGGGAGAATTGAAATTAACAAGTTCATTCAAGACCTATTTTTATGCGATATGCAAATACCTGTGGCTTCAGCGACTTGAAACATTGCATAAGACAGAGATCCTTGACCGTCAGGATGACTCGTGGAATGACGCTATAGAAATTAGTGAGTATCTTGATTATGAGGAAGAGAAACTATACCAGAAGCATTTTAAAATGCTGGACGATGATTGCCAAAAAGTGCTGGAGGGTTATTTTGAGAGAAAGTCCTTTAAAGCATTAGCTGATGATTTGAAGTTTCGGCCCAGTTACATTAAAAAACTGAAGTTCAATTGTAAGGAAAAACTTATCAGGAGCATTATGAATGACCCGGTTTACTTTGAACTAATGGATCATAAGTTTGGAATGGCAACCCAAAATAAAATTAATGGCCAGTCCCCTCTTAAAGGATGGAGAGATAATAACCTTCCCAAAGATATCTTGAAAAATGATACCAAGAAAAGAAATAAGTAAGCTCATCGAGGAATACCTAAACCAGGAAATTGAACCTCGCAATGAAGCCAGGCTTTTAAAACTCATGGAAGAAAACCCGTTTGTAAAAGAAGAGTTCATTCTTCGAAAAAAGATTGACCAGTCAATCAAAAACAAGGAAGTAATGGATTTGCGTGACCAATTAAGGACATTAATTGAGAATAAAGGAACGGAAGACAAATTGGAGGAACCTCGTCCTTTTTATCAGTCAAAATACCTAAAAATTGCAGCTTCCATTATTCTCATATTTGGGTTAAGTATGATCTTAAATCTTATGGTTGGGAAGAAGCCTGGTGAGGAAGTAAATAACGGCAGTCCGCTGGGAGCATCCCACTCCCCTGATATATCAGAAAGCCCAAAATATACTTCCAGTGATGTTCCAGAGGTCCTCAATCATAAACACAACCTAACAGTTGCCGATTCAAATACACTCGCAAATAGGAATAACAGACCCAAACCCAAAGCACAATTGGCTGATATAGGCAACTATAAGAAATCAAAGTACTTCGAGAGTTATATAGATAACTTCAGGTCTCCGGAAATCAGGATCCTATTACCAGCAGCCTCCGCAACATTCGAATACGGATCAGAAATCATGTTTATATGGAATTATCATCCTTCCGAGGACTCACTGCACCTGAGCATATTTGACAATAAAGAAAACCGACTTTTCTATTTGAAGGTTGATAGTGAATACATTTTGAAAATTGACTTAAAGCCAGGAATCTATTATTGGAAGTTGGAGTCAGAGGAGGACCTTATATTTATGAATAAGTTTTACGTCAGATGACATCTTGTTGATATGCTTGGATTAACCCACATAATAGCAATTATAGGTTTGTTATTTTCAAGTCAGGAAATTGTTTCTAGGCAGAACAATGAGCAATGGTCACAACCAGATTCCTTGCTATTGAAGGCCAACAATCATTTTTACCACAGGCAGTTCGATAGTGCAATTTATTTATACCAGAAAATCATTGAAACTGAGAATTTCGAATCACCTCAATATTTCCGTGCTGTTGTAAGGCTTGCTCATGCATACATGTCCTACGGCACAGTTGATACCGTCAGGGTCCTCTTAAATAATATTGATTTTCCAAACACAAAGGACAGGAACCTTGAATTGCAAGCAGAAATCAACTATATAAAAGGTCACCTGCATTATATATTCAATGAAATTGACAGTGCAAAACAATACCTCTCCTTTGCGTCAGCACTTTGTCAGCAAACGGACAATGACAGCCTTCCAGTACTCATTATCAAGGATTTCGGCAACATTTCATTTACTTCCAACCAGTATGATGATGCGCTGGAACACTATGAGGAAGCGCTCAGATTGGAAAAAGAACGCATAATTCCCTCGGAATTAATCATATCCTCTCTATATCAAAACATCAGCCTTGTGTATGCAAAGAAATTTGAATACCGCAATGCAAATTATTACTTTAAGAATTCACTAGAAATCAAGGAAAAGATCCTTTCCTCGAACGATATACTCTTGATTCGTGCCTACATTAATTACAGCCTTCTGCTTACCGAAATTGGCGACTATCAAAATGCTCTGGAATTCTCTAACCTTGCGGAAAAACTGTTAGTATCAAAGTTTACTAGAGACCATTATTTGCTTGGACATATTTACCATAATAAAAGCTTAATCTTAGAAAAGACTGGAAAAAGTGATCAAGCCATAGTCTATATGGAAAAGGCCCTACAATATCATATGAATTTATTTCCTAATGACCATAATTGGATTGCTCTGTTTATGCTAAACATGGGTTTCTCCTTGTTCAATAAGGGTGACATTCAAAAGTCGGCAATTTATTTTCACCAATCGATTTACCATGCAAGTGATCCATACACGAAATTAAATGCGATAAATATGCTTGCAGTTTGTTCAGACAGATTGGGAAATTTTGTTGAAGCTGCAAACTATTTTGAAAGTGGATTAGAAATCATTGAAGCTGATTCATTCCATAACTCGTTCATATCGACTCAATTGCTATCCTCTTATGGTAAATTTCTTGAAAAGAATGAATCATCTCAAGCGTTAAAGTTTCTCAAAAGGTCATATAATATAGCAAAACAAGTTGAAGATCCTGATCCGAGTGTTGTTACTTATTCGATTAATAATCTAGCTGATTATTATTATAAACAACAAAAATATGATTCGGCTCTTTATTATTTTCAAAATGCGTTGGTTTACTATTTTGATCACTTTACTAATAGTAACCTGTATATTAATCCAGATTATACAAATATTAAAACAAATAATAGAAACTTATATCATTCTTTATATGGAAAAGCGCTTAGTCTACTAAATATTAGGAGCTCCAATAGATACTACGACTTAACCAAATGTATTGAAACTTGCAATCTTGCTGAACAATGTAGCAATCAGCTTAGAATATTCTCAAATGATTACAATACCCTGTTCAGTGGCAATAATCTTGTTACCACCTCGGAAATCGCATTAAATGCCCTTTGGGAGTTATCCCAACTTTCTAACAATAATGAATATTTGATCGAAATTGAAAATATTATTATCTCAAGTAAAGTTGCAAATCTAAAGGCAAGTATTCAAAACTATGAATCAATTGAATACTCAAAAATCCCAGATGACTTGATGGAAATGGAAATTGATTTACGACGAAACATCATCTCTCCTGTAAAAAACTCACAAAAAAACCAAACTCCGATAATTGACATCTCACCATCAATTGATTTCATAACAGATAATCGGTTAAAAGCTCTAATTAAATATGACTCCCTAATAACCTTTCTTGAACACAGCTTTCCAGACTACTATGCCCTCAAATACGAAAATCAAAGTCCATCACTATTA
>CAYLTG010000003.1:25007-63995 GCA_964386225.1 uncultured Bacteroidales bacterium | reverse complement strand
CGTTCACCATCCTGTTCGTGATCGTGAACTATTTCCTGGCCATTCTCCTGGAGAAAATGAAAGGACGAAGGGCCCGGCCGTGGGTCTTCTGGACCGGGATCACCTTGAACGTAGGGCTGCTTGCCTTCTACAAATACGTCGACTTCCTCATCGAGAACATCAACTTCGTCCTGTCGGTTTTCCCCGACAAGCCTTCGATCCCATACCTTTCCCTGGTCATACCCATCGGCATTTCCTATTACACCTTCCAGGCGCTGGGGTACCTGATCCGGATCAACCGGGGGTCGGAAGGCGCTGAGAAGCACATCGGCTATTTTGCGAGTTACCTGCTGTTCTTTCCCAAGTTCCTCGCCGGCCCTGTCGAACGGTCCAATCATTTCCTGCCGCAGGTGAATTCAACCATTCAATTCAAGCGGGAGAACGTTACGGAGGGACTTCGCTTATTCCTTTGGGGATTGTTCAAGAAGGTGGTCATCGCCAACAACCTTGTGGGGCCGGTCACCATGGTATACAGCGACCCGCAGCAGTATTCGGGCATCCCGTTGCTGACGGTACTTTTCCTGCAGACCATCCACCTTTACGCCGACTTTTCGGGCTATACCGACATGGCCCTGGGCTCGGCCAGGATCCTGGGGATCAACATCATCGACAATTTCAACCGCCCCTTCTTCTCCAGGACCGTGGGCGAACTCTGGCGCCGGTGGCACATCTCCCTCTCATCCTGGTGCAACGATTTCATCTTCACCCCTTTCATCGTCAAATACAGGAAAATGGGCAACACTGCTGCCATCATCGGTATCTTCCTGACGTTTTTCGTGATCGGCATCTGGCACGGCGCCAACTGGACCTTCGTCGTTCTGGGCATATTGCAGGGACTGGCCATCAGTTATGAGTTCTACACCAAACGCACCCGCCTGAAAATAGCCGCCAAGCTGCCCGCCTGGTTCGTGGTGAACATGAGCAGGGTGCTGGTCTTTATCTTCTTCAGCATCTCGCTGGTCTTCTTCAACGCGCACAACATCAGCGACGCCTGGTATTTCATCACGCACATGTTCGCGGGGATGCAATTCAAGATGTACGGCCACGACTTCATCTACAACAAGCCCGGCTTCTTTTCCGGACTTACCGCCTTCCTGCTGCTGATCATCATTGAGTTCTATGCGGAATACGGCAAGAACCTCTATGCCAGGTTCCTGGAGAAGCCCAGGTGGGTCCGTTGGGCAGGTTATTACTTCCTCATCATCCTGGTCTATTATTTCAGCGGCGGACAGGAAACTTTCGTCTACCTTCAGTTCTGAACGGTTTTGCCTCTGATCATAATGTTAGGCGCGGTTCCATGCAAAGGGGCTCCGCTGGCCGGTGCTGCGGCCATCCCGATCGCAAACAACTGGAATTGGGCATTTAAACGAGTGGGGAGTTGAAGTGGGTGCATCAGGAGGAGACCTGCTGCTTCGTTTTTTTTCCGGCGGCATTGAACCTGAGGCGGGTTTCGAATAACACCTTCTGGGGCACCTTGTGCTGTGCGAGATGTTTCGCACAATGGCTGCGGATGGCTTCTTCCGAGAACGAATGCAGTTCAGTCTCATTGACAAAAACGACCGCCTTCAGGTATTCTTCCATGCCTTCGCCGGTCTCCATCTCGATGGAGCAGTCCACCACCCCGGGAAAAGAAAAGATGACCTCCTCGATCTCCTTGGGGCTGATCCTGATGCCACGGACCTTGAGTATCTCCTTTTTGCGACTTTGTATGAAGATATACCCTTCGTCGTCGACCGTGGCCAGGTCGCCCGTGTGAAGCCAGCCGTCACGGATGGTCTTTCCGGTGGAATCAGTGTCCCCGTAGTAGCCCGCCATGATGTTCTTCCCGCGGGCTATGATCTCTCCTGTTTCCCCGGGCATGACATCCTTGCCGGAGTCATCCACCACCCTGAGTTCCACTCCGGGGATGGCCCGGCCGATGGAGCCGATCTTGTCCTTGAGGGTATGCGGGGGCAGGTACGACAGCCTGGCTGTGGCCTCGGTTTGTCCGTACATCACGATAAAATCGATGTCCGGAAATGCCTCCGTGAATTCACGGATGAACACAGGGTGCAATTTTCCGCCGGCCTGGGTCACATACCTCAGCGAGGGGAATGTCATCCGCTTGAAATCCTTGGATTTTCTGAGCAGTATCTGGAAATGGCTCGGCACTCCCGCAAAACCCGTGCACTGGTATTGTTTCAGGTCATTGATGACGGACCCGATGAAGACAAAGGAATTGTTCAGGACCACGGAGCCGCCCACCCGCAGATGGGTGTGCAGGAGGGAAAGGCCATAGCAATAATAGAAGGGCATGACCACCTCCATGGTATCCGATCCTTTCAAATTCAAGTACTCGACAATGGAGGCCGTATTGGCGATGAGGTTGTGATGGGTGATCATGACCCCTTTCTGCTCCCCGGTCGACCCGGAAGTGAAGATGATCTCCGCCAGTCTTTCGCCGTCGAAGGAGCCGTTGGGCATTTCGTGCCGCTCCGGGCGCCCGGTGGCGATCCAGGTGGCCACCTGCCCGGGAGTGATGGCCGTTTGATCAGCATCTGCATGTTTGCCGGCCAGCCGGTCGCTCACAAACAATATGTCCGATCCGGTACGCTCTTTTATGTCCCTGAATACCGCCGGCTCCAGGGTCGGGCTCAAGGGGATGCAAACATTGCCCGACCGGATGATGGACAAGTAGACTGTAATGAAAAAAACCGAGTTTTCACTGATAAGCAGGATGTTCCGGCCCTGGCCGAATCGCCTGGCGACCTCAGCGGAGAGGATCTGGCAATTGGAATGCAGGTTGACATAGGAGATCTTCTCGGCCGGACCGACCACAAAATCCTTTTGCAGCGCCGCAGAATGCTCAAAGAAATAATCAAATGCATTCATCCTGGAATCAGTCAACCGGTGGATAATATAACGGATTGGCCCGAAGGTAATCCGTTGTCTTTTTCTTTCTTGCGAAGTTATTGAAAATGATCGCAACCTCCCCCGCTTTTTTCCCCATCACCTCGCCGACCTCCTCGTGGGAATAACCGTTTTCAAAGCCGTACCACATCAGGTCAAGCTCTTCGAATGGAAGCTGGTAGAAGAACTCTTGCTGGGTCTGCTCCGCGGTATAGGTATCGGTCGTCGGGGTGCGGTCGATGATATCCTGCGGGACGCCCAGGTGGGAGGCGACCTGGTAGACCTGTGTCTTGTACAGGCCGGCGATGGGATAGAAATCGGCACCGCCATCCCCGAACTTGACAAAGAAACCCTGCTCGATCTCGTGTTTGTTTGCCGTGCCCACCACCACATAATGCTTACTCTCCGCATGGTAATAGACCATCGACATCCTGCTCCTCTGTTTGAAATTGGAGGCAGCCACGATCTGAAGGTACTCGTTGACAGGGATCACCTTGCTCTTCTCCTCCCCTGCTGGCCCGATGATGGTGAGATAAAATACAGGAGGGAGGTTCTGATCCAGCCCGGACTGGTTGATCCCGATCTTCATTTTGTATGTCGCGGGATCATATTCCGGGAATACCCGCACGACCGCCTCATCGCGACGACCGTAGCAGCCAAACCCTTCCAGGGCGGGAGAAATGTTTTCCACAATTGCCTCCACACCAAAAACATCAGCCAGCTCCTGGGCCAGGTTTCGGCTGTCAGGGCTGGAATCTTTTTCCGGCATCATCACCCCGAACACCCGGTCAGGGCCCAGGGCCCTTGCCGCCAGGGCAAGGCATACCGACGAATCGATCCCGCCGCTGATGCCGATCACTGCACCGCGCCTTTTGAAACGGCGAAAGACATCTTCCCTGATCTGAGCCGTCAACCGCTCCACGGCGGCCTCCATGTTGTCGATGTGAAGCACATCCCTCGAAAATCGTTTTTTAACCTGCATGATTTTATTATGGTTGATCCTTGACTTTTGGCATTGGGTACAAAATTATAATTACTTCATTAAACGAAAAAGGTTGCAGGTACTTTCATTAAAAAAACCCAGGAATGCAAGGCCCTTTTGAGCCATGAAGCGAACCCACGGGGAGGGCGACGCAATGACCAGGGTTTCCCTTCAAGGATAACGCGCTTTCAACAACCTTAATTGCTGTGCATTAGAATCACGGGGGCAAATCAGGACAGCAACATGCCTGTAATTTGAATTTATCGTAAATTTGGCTCATCCACCTTAAATGAGATCTTCATGAAACAAAAGCCCCGCCTATCCTTCTGGCAGATCTGGAACATGAGTTTCGGGTTCCTTGGTATCCAATTCGGGTTTGCCCTTCAGAACGCCAATGTGAGTCGCATATTCGAGACCCTCGGCGCCAATGTGGACGATATCCCCATCCTTTGGATAGCCGCCCCGGTCACAGGCCTGATCGTCCAGCCCATCATCGGGCACATGAGCGATAACACCTGGAACCGGCTTGGGCGACGGCGGCCCTACTTCCTGGTGGGTGCGATCCTGGCCTCCATCGCCCTGCTGATCATGCCCAACTCGCCCGCCCTCTGGGTGGCTGCGGGCATGCTTTGGATCATGGACGCCTCCATCAACATCTCGATGGAGCCATTCAGGGCCTTCGTGGGGGACATGCTTCCTTCCGAACAAAGGACCAAGGGCTTTGCCATGCAGAGCTTCTTCATCGGCACCGGTGCCGTGGTGGCCTCGGCCCTCCCCTACATCATGACCAACTGGCTTGGCATCGCCAACACTGCACCCGAAGGGCAGATCCCACCTTCGGTCAAGTTCTCATTCTACATCGGCGGAGCGGTCTTTTTCGTCGCCGTGCTCTGGACTGTGCTGAGGACCAGGGAATATTCTCCCGAGGAAATGAAGGAATTCTCCGAGGGCAGGAAGGAGAAGTTCGACCTTGAAGCCCATAAAGACGAGGTCCTGCCGGCCTCGCGGTTCCTCAAGGCCAGCTTCTTCTGGCTTGCCGGCGGGGCGGTGCTGGCCTTCCTTGTCTACTGGTACGCCCTGGAGGCAGAACTTTATATCCTCGGGTTCGGGCTCATGGTCTTCGGGGCCGTGCAGCTGACGACCGGGTTCCTGATCAGGTCGGGAAATGAAAAGAACGGGTTCGTGGAGGTGATCAATGACCTGTATAAGATGCCGGCCACCATGAAGCAGCTGGCCGTGGTCCAGTTCTTCTCCTGGTTCGCGCTCTTCGCCATGTGGATCTACACCACGGCGGCAGTCACCAACCACATTTATGGGACGAGCGACTCCTCCTCGGAGCTCTATAATGAAGGGGCTAACTGGGTGGGGATCATGTTCGCCGTATATAACGGGTTCGCAGCCATGGTAGCCTTCCTGCTCCCCGTAATGGCGCGCCACACCAACCGCAGGGTGACCCACCTGATCGCCCTGGTGGCGGGCGGCCTCGGGCTTATCTCCATCTATTTCTTCAGCGATCCCTACATGCTCATCCTCTCCATGCTGGGTGTCGGGCTGGCCTGGGCCAGCATCCTGGCCATGCCGTATGCCATCCTCACCGGGTCGCTGCCGCAGCACAAGCTGGGGATCTACATGGGCATCTTCAATTTCTTCATCGTCATCCCCCAGATACTGGCTGCCAGCATCCTGGGGTTCTTCGTACGCAACGTCGCCGGCGGACATGCCATCTATGCCCTCGTCCTCGGCGGGGCTTCCATGATCCTGGCCGGGCTCCTTACGCTGCTGGTGAAGGATGTGGATGATCCCAATCTTTAGTTGTTGAATTGATGAATTGGTGAATTAGTGAGTTGTGCACTGAGAAGTGTCACTCGAAGTTGGACAGGATCAGGTGGGAATAGGGGTTCAGTCCCAGAGGGTTCTTGCAATCCACCTCATGGCGGGTACCGTCAACGGAGTTGAACCAAAGATGTTCGTAGTTTTTACACTCAATCTGGAAACTACGCCGGGTGCCTGAAAGGTTCAGGAAGACCAGGACCTGCCTCCTGCCTACTGCCAACTGCCAGCTCATGACACTTTCCTCCGCGTCGTTTTCGATCCTTTCGATCACGGCGTTGCCCCCCTCAGCGGCCAGGCTCCTTGCAACACCTGACAGCTTCGCATACAAATGGGCCATCTTATCCTCTTTCCATTCGATCTCATCCTTGTCAAAGAACTTGATGCGCTTGTAGTTCCCGGCTTCCTGCCCACTGTATACAAGAGGTATCCCGGGTAATAGGAAGGTCAGAACCGTGAGGGGCTCCAAAAAATAATGCAGACGCTCGATGGCCGAGCCCTGCCAGGAGTTCTCGTCGTGATTGCTGGTGAAATTCAACAGGGATGCCCCCGGAGGCAGGTGATCCAGTTCATTGTAAACAAGCGCAGCCAACTCCCGGGCATTCTTGCGGCCGGCGGCCAGGTCATTCATCCCGTGCAGGAGCTTCCAGTTATAGATCGTATCAAAGGCGTATTCCAGCAGGTCATGGTTCTCCGATTCGGCCAGCATAAAAACAGGTTTGACCGTATCCAGCTCACGACGTGCATGGTTCCAGAACAAAGTGGGCACCAGGTGGGCCATGTCGCAGCGGAAGCCGTCGACACCGGTCTCCTCAATCCAGAAAACCATGTCGGCGATCATCGCATCCCAAAGACCGGGATTACCATAGTCCAGATGGATCACGTCTTCCCAATCAGGGTTGGGGGCTTTGAAACCGCCGTTTTCGTCCCTGTGATAAAACTCCGGATGCTCGTCCGTCCACCGGTGATCCCATGCCGTGTGGTTGGCCACCCAGTCGAGGATGACCTTCATCCCCATGCCATGGGCCTCCGCCACCAGCGACCGGAACTCATCCAGGGTCCCGAACTCCGGGTTGACCGCCCTGTAATCGCGGATGGAATAATAGCTTCCCAGCGACCCTTTCCTGCACTTCCCGCCAACAGGATATATAGGCATGAACCACAGGATCCCGGTCCCCAGGTCGCGAAGGCGTGCCAGGTGTTCGCGGAACTCCCGGATGGATCCGCCGGGGGTGTATTGCCTGAGGTTGACCTCGTACATGGTCCTTCCTCGGACCCAGGATGGCGCCTTGATCTTTCTTTTGAATGAACTCAAATCGGTTTCTTGAGAGGGTTACTTGTCCGGGAACTCCACTTCGTAGTCCTTGTTCACAAGGATGTCGGCCAGCGGCTTGAGGGAGCTGACCATTTTATGCTCCTGCCCGAGGGTCGCCCACCGGACTTCGTCCATGACCTCCTTGCCCCGTGCATCTTTCGTATGCTTCTCTTTGGTCTCGAGGTAGGTCAGGTCGATGAAGACGCGCAGGTCGACATCTTGGGCCCTGATGGCGTACAACCCGTCCACGATGAGCATGTCCACTTCGCCGAAGTCCGTGATGAGGGTGTCCACCTGCTCGGTGACCAGGTCCACACAGGGCATTTCAGAGACGCGGCCATGCCTGAAATCGGCGATGCTGCGATCGATCTCATCCCATTTGTACTCGTTGAAACCCACCACCTTCTCGATGCCCTGCTCCTGTCGCCAGGCACGCCGTTCGAGGGGATGGGTATTGTAGAAATTGTCCGTATGGATCGGCTTGGCAAAGATCCCGTGTTTCCGCAGGCCCTTGGCGATCACGTGTGCCAGCTCCGATTTCCCGGAGCCGGATTCTCCGGAGATGGCCACGACCATCCGGTCTCTTTTTCGTGCGAGAGCGGCCTCCAGGATGATCTCGCCCGCTTTTTTATGCTTGTCCTGGATCAATAATATGTCACCTAGCATAACAGTAGTTTGTTTTTACCTGTTGATCAATATGTTCACTTCCTGTCCCGGCCGCAGGTCCATCTCTTTTCCCTGCACGAGAACCCTGACCAGGTCGCCCGGGGCATCATCGCACCGCAAATTTACGGAATCCCGGTCGACCGCAAGATGATACCTCACTCCCTGGAAGGTAAATGAGAACCGGATCGCCCGCCAGTGGCCGGGCAGGTTCGGCTCGATCCTGACGGTATCGCCGCGCAGGTCGACGCCTGCGAACGATTGGATGGCGATGAGCACTGTTCCCGCCATGACGCCAGCATGGATCCCCTCCCCGGTGGTCCCGCCCTGGATATCGGAATAGTCGCTGGTCAGCGCATTGCTGTAAAGCTCCCAGCTGAGCGCATGGTCGTCGATCATGTCGGCCAGTTGCGCATGCACCACCCGGCTGAGGGTGGAGCCATGGGAGGTCCGGGCCAGGTAATACTGCAGGTTCTTCCGCAGGTAATCCCCGGAAAGCCTGTAGCCAAGTTTCTGCAGGATGGCGGTTACCGTACCCTCCTCCAGATTGTAGAAGGTTTGCAGGGTGTCGGCCTGCTTGGCCACCTTGTAGTCGTCGGCCGACTTTCCTTCCGCCTTCAGCAGGCGGTCCATCCTGTAAATGTTGCCGTACTGCTGCCTGTAATGGTCCCAGTCGAGTTCCTTCAACCCGAAATAGCCATCGTACTGGGCGATGATGTCATCCTCCACAACAATGGTCAGGGCTCCGGCAACCTCCTTCCAGACTGCCATCTCCTGTTCGTCCAGCGCCATCTTTCCATAAAGTGCCGAGCGCTGCCCGGGTTCCAGAAGGCTGACGATCTCAAAGGCTTTCTCCAGCGCCCAGGCTACCATGATGTTGGTGTAGGCGTTATCCTTGAGCCCTCCATCCGTGGCGCCGGGATATTTCTCATGGAACTCGTCGGGCCCCATCACATTCCGGATGGAATAACGGCCCGATCCGGGGTCCTTCGAAGCTTTTGACACCCAGAACCTGCAGATCTCCAGGAACATTTCGGCACCGTAGCGGGCGAGGAAGTCCGTATCGCCGGTCATATGCACGTACTGCCAGGTATTGTAGGCCACTGCCAGGGAAACATGCCGCTGGAAGGAGCTGTAGTCGGGCCCCCATTTGCCGGTCAGGGGGTTCAGATGCACCACCTGGGTCTCTTCCCTCCCGTCGCTCCCGCTCTGCCAGGGGAACATGGCCCCGCCGAAACCATGCTGCCGGGCATATTGCCTGGCGGCATCGAGCCTGCGGTACCGGTACATCAGCGCGGCCCTGGTAACCTTGGGAAAGTGCATGTTATAAAGGGGCAGGATGAAGAGCTCATCCCAGAAGATGTGGCCCCTGTAGGCCTCCCCGTGCAGCCCGCGGGCGGTGATGCTGGCGTCGATGACGCTGTTCTGCGGTGAAAAGGAGACCATCAGGTGATAGAGGTGCATCCGGAGGAGCTTCTGCGCCAGGCGGTCGCCCTCAAGTGTTATGTCGACCGAGTCCCATATCCTTTTCCAGGCTTCCGCATTGTCTTCAAAGAGCCGGTCGTATCCGTGCGACTGACTGACAGCCTTCAGGGCCTTTTGCCGGGGCTCCGGGGTGTCCCATTCCTGGGAGGAGTGTATGGAGACGATGCGGGTGACGCTGAGTTGCTGTCCCGGCTCCAGGGTTGCGCCGACTTCGCGGCCAGCCATCCCTTTTGCCGTGTGGGCCCTGGAACGGAGGCCCCGGTCATTCCCGTTTACCGCGAACGAAGTCCTGTCGGCCACCACAACAGTAATGCCCGAGCTGACGGTCCTCACCTCCACCCAGGAAATGTCGTCGCGCACGCCCTGGTCCACCTGCTCCAGGTGGCGCTGGTCCAGCTGCCTGTAACGGGCTACGCCATCGTTGATGATGTTGCCGTCGATCCCCGTGCGGAGCCGCACCACCCCGCCATAGTTGACCGGGGTCACGGAATAGCGTTGTCCGCCGAGATGACGGTCGGCCATGGAGAGGAAGCGGTCCGACTCGATCCTTGTGATGTGGCCGGCCCCGTCCCTGACGGTCATAACCCTTTGATATAGACCGGTCCGGAATGAGACCTTCCGTTCGATATCCAGTATTTCCAGTCCGTTCACCTCCAGCCAGGGTCCTTCCCCGACCGCGATCGATATGTGGTGCCAGTTGGGGCAATTGACGAAATCTTCGTTCTCCACGTCGCGGTCACCCACTTTGCTGACCAGCCGGTTGTAGAGCCCGGCCATGTAGGTCCCCGGATAATTGGTCGCTCCCGCCTTCGCCTCCTCGAAGGCACCTCGTGTACCTACGTAGCCATTCCCCGTGGCCAGCAAGGTCTCCCTCGACTTCTCCTTTTCGGGCACATAGTCGGAATAGGACAGGCTCCACCCGTCCTCCTCAAGGCCCTTGCCAAACCAGCGGAGGATCCCCTCGTAGCCGATCTCGCCGATGTCGGACACCACGATATCGGCCCCGTGGGCTTTCAGCTCGCGGTGGTTGTTCTCCCGGGCGATGCCCAGTACAAGGCCGAAGTTGCCGCGTGCCCCTGCCTGGACCCCCGAAACGGCGTCTTCCACGACCACCGACCGGTCATAGCGGGCCCCCAGGTTGTCAGCTGCCGTGGTGAAGATATCGGGCTCCGGCTTGCCCTTGAGGCCGATCTCGGCCGACACGACCCCGTCGACGCGGGTCTCGAACAGATCGAGGAGCCCCGCGCGCTCGAGCACCGCCTTGCAATTCTTGCTGGAGGAGGCCACACCCACCCGGATGCCGGCCGCCCGCAACCGGTGGATCAATTCCACCGTGGAGGGGTAGACCTCCACGCCTTCTGCATCGAGCACGTCGTTGAAAGCCTTGTTCTTCAGGTTGCCAAGGCCGCAAACGGTCTCCATCGAAGGGGGATCGGCCGGGTCGCCCGGCGGCAGCTCGATGCCCCGCGAGGCCAGGAAGGACTCCACACCCTTATACCTCGGTTTGCCGTCCACATAGGGAAGGTAATCGCGTTCATGATCGAATTCGAGAAACCTGGTGCCTGTTCTTTTTGCGTGCTGACCCAGGAATTCGTCGAACATCTTTTTCCAGGCGGCACTGTGCACCAGCGCTGTTTGGGTGATCACACCGTCGAGGTCAAAAATAACTGCATCTATTTTCATGCTGATTTGGTTGTTCGTTCGGATGTCAGGATTGATAATGGCAGTGTTACGCCTCCAGGTCTATCCACAGGTACTGGTAGGGCTCCATCCGCAGCGTGAAGGGATCGCCCACCGTACTGATCACCTGGCCGAGCAGGTCCTCACCCCCCGGGAGGCGCACGTTTGTCCGGACGATCGATCCCTCAGGCCTGAGGTTCTGAATGACCAGCACATCCCGGCTTCCATGTACACGCCTGTATGCCAGGATTCCGGGGGCCGGCCCGCCACTGGCGTCCCTCGCTTCCTCCCACCGGATCTCTCCCCGTCCGAAGCAACTGCAGTCCTTTCTCACATTGAGCAGTTTGCTAACCTTGTCGTAAACCTGGAATGAAAACGAGCCCGGGTCGGAGAGGTCCAACTCCACCTTATCCCAGTCGATCTTACCCCTGACCAGGAAGCGTGTATCATCCTTTCCCGACAGCTTGATCATTTCCTTGTAATAGTCCTGGTCGTTCAGTTTTCCGAACTCATCGCCGTAATAAACGATGGGTGTGCCCGGAAGGGAGAGCATGACGGAGAAGGCGAGGCCGATCCTGTCAGGGTCCCGCTTCAGGAGCTCCGACAGGCGGGCCGACACGCCCTGGCCCAGCCGGAAATCCCATTCGGGCTGCAGGCAATAGTTGTCGTGGATATACTTCCGGTCCTCTTCCGACACATACACCAGTTCCAGGCTCAATTCATCGTGGCACCGCATGAAGGTGAACCATTGGGCCGAGTCCGGGATCACAGGGGTCACCTGCGGGCTCAGGATGTGTTCCACAGGTTCCTTTTCGCCGGATGCCAGGGATTTGAATATCTGCGGCATCAGGGGGAAATGGTAACCTGCATTGCATTCATCCCCGTCCCCGAAATACTTCACCACTTCGTTGGGGCGCTGACAGGCTTCCGCCAACAGCAGGGTGCCCGGCCTGACATGGTCGATCACGGCCCGGAAGAATTTGACGACGACATGTGTCATCGGGTGGTTCTCGCAGGTGGTGCCCTCCTCCTTCCAGAGGTACGGGATGGCATCCGCCCGGAACCCGTCGACGCCCTGTGAGAGCCAGAAGAGGAAATTGCGGGCCATTTCGAAGAGCACCTGCGGGTTGCGGTAGTTGAGGTCGGGCTGAAACTCGAAAAAACGATGAAAAAAATACCAGTCGCCATCCTTCTCCCAGTTGCTTTCGCAGAGGCCCTCGAAAATGATCCGTGCCTCCCGGTAGCGGTCCGCGGTCTTCGACCAGATGTAAAAATCCCGGTAGGGGTTGTCCTCCGAGCTGCGCGATTCCACGAACCACGGGTGCTCATCGGAGGTATGGTTGATGGCAATGTCGAAGATCACTTTCAGCCCCCTCCTTCGCGCCTCTTCGAGGAAATCCCTGAAATACCGCTGCCGTTCAGCGACACCCGAGTCCTCCGGCAGGCCCAGGAGGTCGAGCCGGATCCGGTCATAGTGCCGGATATCAAAGCCTGCATCCTTCATGGGCGAATCGAGCACCGGGAGCAACCAGAGGCAACTGACGCCGAGTTCCTGGAGGTAATCCAGCTTTCCGGTCAGTCCGCGGAAGTCCTTGTTGAAAAGGTCCACGTACAGGGAATAGATGATGGCATCCTTGTACCATTCAGGCTCATGCGCCTGAAAACCGATCCCGGCCCGGGCCAGTTCCACCTCCCGCACGAATTCCTCCAGCGGGCCTGCGTTCTGCCCCGGGTACAACTGTTCCCAATAGCCTTTTAGCGTTTCAAAGAGTTGCATGATCGCGGAATTTTTGAAGCGCAAAGATAACCAATATCAGGGCCCTCAAGTTTAATTTACCCTTAAGAATTTAGGGGCCGGAAACGTTTCGGGAACAAGCCCGGGAAGATGGACATCTGCGCGATTATGGGCGATTCCCCCCGGAACATTTGCGGCCCTATGATGTCAATCCGTAGATTTTGCTATTTTTGAGGGAACTAATAACTACGCTATGCGATTCCCCCTGAAGGCCCTTCCTGCGTTCCTGATGCTGCTTCTGGCAGGCCCTCATGCCACCAGGGCCCAGGATTCCATCCCGGCCGACTTCTGCCTCACCGACGAAGAGTTGACCCTGTATGAGATGATCAATGAATACAGGAGATCCCTGACCCTCGGAGAGGTTCCCTTGTCGAGGTCGCTGAGCTGGGTGGCGAAGAAACATGCCCTCGACCTGGACCTGAACAAACCCGACACGAATACCTGCAATTTCCACAGCTGGTCCGACAAGGGGACCTGGACGCCATGCTGCTTCGAAAAGGATGTGAAGGACAAGTCCTGCATGATCAACAAGCCCAGGGAGCTTACCTCCTACCCCGGTTATGCCTACGAGGTGGTCTACTGGGAGAACCGATCGGCCAATGCGGCCAGAGCATTCAACCAGTGGAAGCAGACCGCTGCCGCCAGGTCGCTGATCACCAATTTCAAGGAATGGGAGAACTACAGCTGGAATGCCGTCGGCATTGCCGTTCACAAAGGGTTCGCCATCGCGTGGTTCGGAGAGGAGAGCGACCCGGAGAAAAGCACGAAGGTCTGCGGAAGTGACCGGGTCATCGAGAACAAGCCACCGGCCGTGAAAGAGGATCAACTCATCGTTTCATCGGCCTCAGGCCGGTATTACGTGATCGTAGGCAGCCTGAACACACTGAACGATGCCAAGGAACAATTGAACAAACTGTCGCGGGAAGGCTTCAAGAAGGCGAAGGTCGTAACAAAGGACGATAAGTTCAGGATCTCCCTGTCGGATTACCCGACCATGGAACAGGCCAACAAGGCCCGGGAGGAACTGCCCTCCAAATATAAGGATGCTTGGGTACTGGCGTGGTGAGTTGGCCGATCACGCCCTGCCAAGGATCCTGGCCATGGTCGTGCCGATTTCGGCAGGCGACTCCACCACATGGACACCACAGTCGGCCAGGATCTTCTTCTTGGCCTGCGCTGTGTCGGCCTTGCCGCCGATGATGGCGCCGGCATGACCCATGGTGCGTCCTTTGGGCGCCGTGGCCCCGGCAATGAAACTGACCACCGGCTTGGTGCCGTGTTCTTTGATATAGTATGCGGCGTCGGCCTCCATGTTGCCGCCGATCTCGCCGATCATGACGATGGCCTCTGTATCAGGATCGTTCATGAACATTTCAACAGCATCCTTCGTGGTCGTCCCGATGATGGGATCGCCGCCGATGCCGATGGCTGTGGATTGTCCCATGCCGAGCTTCGTCAGCTGGTCGACCGCTTCGTAGGTGAGGGTTCCGGAACGGGACACGATCCCGATGGTACCGGGTTTGTGGATGAAGCCTGGCATGATGCCCACCTTGGCCTCGCCGGGGGTGATCACGCCCGGGCAGTTGGGGCCCACCAGGCGGCAGTCCTTGTTCTTGAGGTATTCCTTGACGGTGACCATGTCCTGCACCGGGATGCCCTCCGTGATGCATATGACCACACGGATGCCCGCCTCGGCGGCCTCCATGATGGCATCGGCAGAATAGAGCGGCGGGACGAAGATCAGCGATACATCCGCACCGGTGGCCTCCACGGCGTCCTTCACCGAATTGAAGACCGGCTTGCCGAGGTGTTCCTGACCCCCCTTGCCGGGGGTTACGCCACCGACCACATTCGTACCGTATTCGATCATTTGGGTGGCATGGAAGGTACCCTCCTTGCCCGTGAAACCTTGCACGATGATCCTGGAATCCTTGTTCACTAAAACACTCATAACCTAGAAGCTCTGATTTCTGAAGGCTGCAAAGATAATTTAAATCTTTACCATGCTGAAATAATTCCTAAATTTGTTAGGATCAACAACCAGAACTATGCCTCAGAAAACCCAGAATCCCGACCGCAACGACACCATTTGCGCCCTGGCCACCCCTCCCGGAGTCAGCGCCATCGCCGTGATCCGGATCTCGGGGGACCAGTCCCTCGCGGTATGCGACAGCATCTTCCGGCCAAAAGGGAAAGGCGGGCCTTTATCGACCGCCGCTCCCTATACCGTGCACTTTGGCGAGATCGTCAATGGAGGGGGCATCATCGACGAAGTGCTGGCGACCGTATTCAAAAAACCCAATTCCTATACCGGCGAAGACGCCGTGGAGATCTCCACCCACGGGTCGCCCTACATCGTGCAGCAGGTCATCGAACTGCTGGTGAGCAAAGGCATCCGCACTGCCAGGCCCGGTGAGTTCACCCTCCGCGCGTTCCTCAACGGCAAGTTCGACCTGTCGCAGGCCGAGGCCGTGGCCGATCTGATCGCCTCCAATTCCAGGGCCTCCCACGACCTGGCCCTGGACCAGATGAGGGGTGCCTTCTCCAGCCGGATCAAGGCCCTCCGGCAGCAACTGGTCGACTTCTCCTCGCTGATCGAACTGGAACTCGACTTCAGTGAAGAAGACGTGGAATTCGCCGACCGGTCAAAACTGTTCGGGCTCCTGGAGGAACTGAAAGCCGAACTGACACGCCTAATCCAGTCCTTCTCCTTCGGGCAGGTGATCAAGCAGGGTATCCCGGTGGCCATTGTCGGTGAGCCCAACGTGGGCAAATCCACCCTGCTGAATGCCATCCTCAATGAAGACCGCGCCATCGTCTCAGAGATCCCGGGCACCACCAGGGATACCATCGAGGATACCATTGTGCTGAACGGCGTGTCGTTCCGGTTCATCGACACCGCAGGCCTGCGGGAGTCCACCGACAGGATCGAGACCATCGGCATCGAGCGCACCTACGAGAAGATCGACCAGGCCAAGGTGATCCTTTTCGTCTTCGACGTGACGAAGACCAGCTGTGCGGAAGTACGGGAGACCCTCAAGGAGTTCAAGCAGCACATCCGCAAATTGCCCGGCGGCAAAGGGGCACATAAAAAATTCATCCTGGTGGCCAACAAGACCGACCAACTGGTGGAGTCCCCTGAAGGCTTCCGCAAGATGGTCGAGATGGAGTGCCTGTTCGTGTCCGCCAAGCGGAAGGAGAACATCAACCTGATCCTGGACCACCTCTCGAACTTCGTGGAAGGCGAACACATCACCGATGACACCATCGTCTCCAACATCAGGCATTACGAGGCCCTCAGCAAGTCCCTGGAGGCGGTGAAGAGCATCGAGTCCGCGTTCCGCGAAGGCGTCTCCTCGGACCTGGTCACCGTCGACATCCGGCAGGCGCTCTATCACCTCGGGGAGATCACAGGGGAGATCACGACGGAGGAGATTCTGGGGAATATTTTTAGCAAGTTTTGCATCGGAAAGTAAAATTTCCACAACCCATCCTTGATAATTTCGTAGGAATCACAAAACATTCCAACGAAAATATTTGGTAGTTTTACCGTTTATTAAGAATCATTTTAAATAACCAAGATGGCGAAAGTTGCACTTATAACAGGAATTACAGGACAGGACGGCGCTTACCTTGCCGAGTACCTGCTTAAGAAAGGATACATCGTACACGGGCTGAAAAGGCGGGCCTCGCTCTTCAACACCGACCGGATCGACCACCTTTACCAGGACCCCCATGTGGACAACAGGAATTTTTTCCTGCATTACAGCGACCTGACGGACTCCACCAACCTGATCCGGTTGATCAGCGACACAAGGCCTGACGAGATCTACAACCTGGCGGCCATGTCGCATGTCCAGGTCAGTTTCGACACCCCTGAATACACGGCCAATGCCGACGGCATAGGCACATTGCGGATGCTGGAAGCGATCCGTTTTCTCGGATTGAAGGACAAGACCAGGTTCTACCAGGCATCGACGAGCGAATTGTACGGGCTGGTGCAGGAGGTACCCCAGTCGGAAAGAACGCCGTTCTACCCACGCAGCCCCTATGCCGTTGCCAAGCTTTACGGTTACTGGATCACGGTGAATTACAGGGAAGCGTACAACCTTTTCGCCACCAACGGCATCCTGTTCAACCATGAATCGCCCATCCGCGGCGAAACCTTCGTGACCCGCAAGATCACGATGGCGGTGGCCAAGATCGCGCTCGGCCTGCAGGACAAGCTGTACCTGGGGAACCTTTCGGCCCGCCGTGACTGGGGCCATGCCAAGGATTACGTCAAAGCCATGCACCTGATGCTCCAGCATGACAAACCCGACGATTTTGTGGTAGCCACAGGTGTGACAACCGAAGTGAGGGAATTCGTCAGGCTCGCGTTCGAGGAACTTGACATTGTGGTCGAGTTCAAAGGCGACGGGGTGAACGAAAAGGGCTTCGTGGTGAGTTGCAGCAACCCAAAATACCAGCTGCCGGCGGGCAAGGAGGTTGTCAATGTGGATCCGCGCTATTTCAGGCCCACGGAGGTCGAACTGCTCATCGGGGACCCGACAAAGATCAAGACGACGCTGGGATGGGAGCCGAAATATGACCTGAAGGGGCTTGTGGCCGACATGGTGCGCTCGGATGTCAGGAACGTCGAAAAAGACAAGTACCTGAAGGACGGAGGTTACACCATCATGAACTACTTCGAATAAGATCCCACCGCAGATGGAAAAGAACAACAAGATATACGTAGCCGGCCATGACGGGCTGGTAGGCAGCAGCATCGTGAAGATACTCAGGTCCAAAGGGTATTCGAATCTGGTGTTCAGGAAATTCTCTGAACTTGACCTGACCGACCAGCATGCGACACGGGCCTTTTTCGAGGCTGAACGGCCCGAATATGTTTTCCTCGCGGCTGCGAAGGTCGGCGGCATATATGCCAACAACACGTACCGCGGGCAGTTCATTTACGAGAACATCATGATCCAGAGCAACGTCATCCACGCTTCCTACCTGGCGGGGGTAAAAAAACTGCTCTTTCTTGGAAGCACATGCATTTATCCGAAGATGGCCAACCAGCCGATGAAAGAGGATGAATTGCTGACCAATACCCTGGAATATACGAATGAACCTTATGCCATTGCCAAGATCGCCGGCATAAAGATGTGTGAGTCATACAATCTGCAATACGGCACCAATTACATTTCCGTGATGCCGACGAACCTTTACGGGTTAAAGGACAACTTCAGCCTGGAGAACTCCCATGTGTTGCCGGCCATGATCCGCAAGTGCCACCTGGCCAAATGCCTTGAAAACGGCGACATGGATGCCATCCGTGCCGACCTGGCTAAAAACCCCGGTCCCGTGGGCCCGGATGCACCGGAAAGCGATATTTTCGGCTACCTGGATAAAAATGGCATCAGGAAGAACGGTCCCGTTGTGGAGCTGCACCTCTGGGGCAGCGGCACACCATTCAGGGAATTCCTATGGGCGGAGGACATGGCTGATGCCTGTGTGTTCCTGATGGAGACGGCCGATTTCGAGGACATGGTAAAAGTGAGTGCCATCGAAGCCAACGAAATAAGGAACACACACCTGAACATCGGAACGGGAAAGGAGATATCCATTGGTGAACTCGCCCGCCTGGTAAAGGAAAAAGTAGGTTTCAAAGGCCATTTGAAGTTCGATCCGTCGAAGCCTGACGGCACACCCCGGAAACTGACCGACCCCGGGAAACTTCATGCCCTGGGATGGCATCACAGGATCGAACTGGAAGATGGCATTCCGATGGTTTACGGGCACTACATCGGAACGGAGAAAGGCTGAACCTGCCATCCGACCGGTGCAGGGGTTGTCGAACCGACAATGCAAACCACTGGATTAATCATGAACCGGAATGTGCGGTTGACAGCGCATGACCTCATAACCTGCTTCAGATGACGGTAAAGAGAAAAGAGGAATCCATAGAGACCCTCCGGGGTATCGCGATCATCCTGATGGTGGCAGGACACGTCATAGGAGTGAACAGCACAACAGGGCTGAATGTAGAGGACAGCTCCGTTTGGCGGTATTTCTACTATTCCTTCGAATACCTCCGCATGCCGCTCTTCACAGCCATTTCAGGGTATGTATATGCGATCAAGCCCGTGCAGGGGGGCAACGTAAGGAGGTTCCTTGGCGGAAAGTCAAGAAGGATCCTTTTACCTTTTGTTTCAGTGGCGACCGTGCAGTACATCCTGAATGCCCTCGTCCCATCGGTGAATAACCCGACCGATCTTGGCAGCATTTGGCGGATCTATATTTTCGGATACGGCCAGTTCTGGTTCCTGCAATCCCTTTTCCTTGTCTTCCTGACGATCACTGTCCTTGAGTATTTCAAAGTTACCACCACATTCAGGGGATGGCTGCTGTCATTTGCAGCGGCCGTTGCCGGATTGTTCCTCATCAGCCCGCTGATTGATGTCCAGATATTCAATTGTGGCAATTACCTGTATTTACTTCCTTTCTTTGTCCTGGGCATGGGGATCAACCGGTTCTCGGAAATCATATACGCCAGGTATGCAGTGGCCATCATGCTTCTCCTCCTGATCGGCGGCCTGGCCATCCAGCAGATGAACTGGTTCGGCTTGATCAGCCTGCCATCGCAGAGGTTCGGCATCCTGGGCATCTTCGTCGGACTTACTGGCATCTACCTCATCTTTCACATCAGGAGGACCTTCTCGCCCCTGGCCGACCTTGGCTATTACGCCTATGGGATCTACCTTTTCCATGTCTTTGGCACCGCCAGCTCGAGGATATTCTCAAAAGCGCTTGGGATAGAGAACCTTTTATCCCTGTTCATCATCGGGATGGTCTTCGGTCTGGGTGTACCCATCATCCTGGAGAAATACATCCTCCTCAAAAGCAAATTTCTGAAGCGGGTTTTTCTTGGGTTGAAGTAAGACTTGTTCATTTTTACCTGAATTCAATAATTCTACCGGGATTCCCGGGAGACGCGCCATCCGGACCTGGTTCTCACCACGGCCACAGCCCGCCATGCGGCAACGCAGGAGCAACGTTTCTGAAGGGCATGCCCGCCTGCCGCAGGATAAATGGCCCGGATTTGAAAAATACCTTAACGACACAAACCAGGCAGTCGAACTTTATGAACAGAACTTTGTTTTAAACAGAGGAAATTATTTTTTTGTTTTTTTAGCTAATATTCTTAATTTTGCCATTCCAAGTATTGGTTTATCCAAGAATCTCAGGAACTTAATTAAGAAATTTTTAAACCAAGAATAATGAAAAACAATCCTCTACTTTTGGCAATTATCAGCTTATTTCTGCTGCTCTCCACCAATTCCAATAGTCAAACCTACTGCGCGTCCTATTACCTGGGCGGCTACTTCACCGATTATATCAACGAGGTCAATTTCAACGGCATCACCAATACGAGCCAGGGCACACCCTATTCAGACTTTACAACCCTGACCTCCGATGTGGCCCGCGGGCTTTCGTATGAACTCAAGGTCAATGTGGCCAACTTTCAACTGGCAACCCAATACGTCAGGGTTTGGTTCGACTGGAACCAGGATAACGATTTCACGGATCCGGGCGAATCTCTGGCCGTGGGCACCAACACCATCGTTTACGGCATCCTGACGGTAATGGTTGATGTACCGAGCGATGCGGAGCTTGGACCCACCCGCATGCGGTTATCCCTTTCCAGGGGCTACGACCCGTTACCGTGTTTCATCCCCAGCAACCCGGCCTTCTTCGTGGGTGAAACGGAGGATTATACGGTGAACGTGAACCTGGAGCCCAAGCGGTGGACCGGGCTCGTCAACGGGCAATGGAATGAAACCGGAAACTGGGAGGACAATACGCTCCCCACCATCACCGACGATGTCCTGATACCCTCCGGTACACCATTCTACCCCAATTTCAACGGCAGCATCTATGTCGGAGCTGCCTTCGGGAGCAATGTCTGCCAGAGCCTTGAAGTTGCCAGCGGCGCAAGCTTCACGCTCACCGGCTGGGGCGAGATTTCCATCTACCAGAAGAAAGTAACGGTGAACCCGGGAGCTGTTGTCAATGTGAAGCGGATCAAGGTGGATTATGCCGGCAGACTTTTTATCAACGGCGGAACTGTCACGGCAAGCGACTACTGCCATTTCAACTTCGCCTCCGGGGGCAACATGTCGAACGGAACACTGAATGTCGGGGTCCAATTGCGTTTTGAACAGAACACGAACTGGAAGGCCACCGGCGGGACCATCAACCTGCTCGGCGGTGGTGTTTCCACGAATGTCAGGGTACTTTCACCAGTCACCCTCAACAACGTCGTCATCCAGAACGGCGGGACGGCCATTATCAAGAACACTTCCACCCAGAGCCTTTTCCTCAATGGCAACCTTACGCTGGAGCCGAATGCCAGGTTGACCAGGGAGGCATCAGGGAATACGCTCATTGTGGTCGGAAACCTGGCGATCAAGGGAGATGCCACCGGCAAAGCCTCCTGGCTTGACCAGGGAACGGGCCCTCTCTTTGTACTGGGCAGCAAAACAGTTGAAAGTTATTACACAGACAACCGTTGGCACTTCATCTCATCCCCGGTCTCGAATGCCGTTTCGAACGTATTCTTCGACATTTACCTGAGGGACTTCGATGAGTCGACCAATTCCTACGGACCTTACGTTGTTCCCACGACTCTCCCGCTTAACGTAGGGAAAGGATGGGAGATCTGGTCAACATTGGGCAACCCGACGGTATCATACCTCGGAGGCGAGATCAACTACGGCGACTACCCGATCGCCGTACAGGCCACCGACCAGCCTCCCTTCAACGGCGTCGTCGATGGCGGACAGGAAGGATACAACCTGGTGGGTAACCCCTACCCCTCGGCCATCGACCTTGGAACGGAAAATGACCCGGTGGCAGGCTATACCTGGACACAGCTCGACATGACGGTTTATGCCTGGAACGGAACTGCCTGGTCAAGCTTCAACATGGCTGGCGATGGCGCAGGTGTGAATGGAGGAACACGTTACGTGCCCTCGATGCAGGCTTTCTTCGTCCATGCAAATGATTTCAGCCCTCAATTGGTCATCCCCAACAGCGCACGTCTGCACAGCGCGCAAGCCAACTACAAATCGGGCGCCAACCCGGGTCAGCAAATCAAATTGCAGGTTGTCGGCAACGGCTACTCAGATGAGATCATGGTCCGGGAAATTGAGAATTCCACCTATGCCGTCGACTCCAAATACGACGGGCATAAACTTGCAGGGATCACCGAAGTCCCTGAACTTTCGAGCATCTCGAACGGTGAAAAACTCAGCATCAATTCGATCCCTGACTTCAAAGATGACCTTATCGTGCCCGTGCACCTCTCTGTGGGCAATAACGGATTGTATTCAATCTCCACCAGTGAACTCAAACTTGCGGATGAAGGGCTGATCATTTACCTCGAAGACCGGAAAAATGACGTTTTCGTCAGGATGGAAGGCAATACGCTGTATGACTTCTCGGCCAATGTTAACGACGACAACCACAGGTTCAACCTGCTGTTCAAATCCTCCGGAGATGACAACCAACCTGTTATCTCCGACGTTAACATCTTCTCCCACGGTAATACGGTCTATGTAAAGAATCCCAACGGGTCAGTATGCGATGTGTTCGTCTATGACATCATGGGGCGCAAAGTAAGCAGTCTGACAGGAAATGCGGATGAATCAATAGAACTTAATGTTGCCGGAACCGGGAATTACGTCGTGAAGGTCATGAACGGTAACAGGGTATCAACCCAAAAGGTTTTCATTGATTAGAACCTGGATCAGCAAACTTTTAGCAAAGAGGATATCCCTCCCCGGGATATCCTCTTTGCTTTATAAGGCCACCCTCAGCGATACACGATCTACAGCTTAAGTCTTCCATAGGGAATCAGGTCGGATATGATCGTGTTGCCCGGCCCATTGCATATCGTCACCTGTCTCCGGCCAGGGAAGTTCCTTTACACTTGGGGTTCCAGCCGCAAAGGGACCTGGCCCCGGAAGAGAACCGCGTTTAACGATCGATTCTGCAGCCATGCAGGTAATGCATAAAAAAATAGAGGTGTCCCGACCTTCGGGACACCTCTCCAATTGATCACCTTTAAATCTATTCCGCTCCCTTCTTCTGCTCCAGCATGCACCGCAAAGTTATATCAAAATATAATGGACCTGTTAGATGTAATTAATAACGGTGTATCATGGACGACTTTGCTGAGGGTTTATTTCGGCTAAAGAATGCGCTATACATTGACTACCCGCTGACCTCATTCAGATCTTAAGTATCTTTTTGCATCTGACCCCTTCTTCCATCTCGATCTGCATGATATACATCCCCCTGGGCCATGCAATCACATTGAGGTTCTCCGTAAAATCACCGGATTCGGCTTGATATACATTGCTGTACATCACTTTACCCTGTTCATTGATTATCCGGATGGCCACATCCTCATTCCCACTACTGGAACATGCAATATTCAGGTAGTTGCTGGTGGGATTGGGATATATGTTCACTTCAAACGCTTGTCCGTACTCAACTGGATTGACCGCAGTCGTCGGTGTCAGGACAATTACCACTGTAGCTTCATCGGTCAGGTTCCCCGCGCCGTCATCCTCAACCTGCAGGGTCAGTATGAATACAGGGTTCGCGGCTGTATTGAGGGCCTCGCGGTTATTGACCACGATGTCCCCGCTTTCCGCATCGACCTCAAAGGCATCGTCCGTATTTCCTGATACAATGCTAAAACTCAGCGATTGCCCCTGGTCCGGGTCAAAAGAGGTCACTGTTCCCACAAGAGTGCCTTCAGGACTCAATTCCTCCACCTGGAAATACTGGTCATCCATGACGGGCGGTTCATTGACATCATTCACATTGACAGTGACAAGCGCCTCTGCCGAAAGATTCCCCTGCCCGTCATCCGTGACCTTCACGACCATGCTGAACAACTGGTTCTCCTCAAAGTTGACCGGATCCGGGTCCTGCAAAGTGATCTCCCCTGAATTGGGGTCGATTATGAATACATCGTCGGCATTCCCGGAGACAATGCTGAAGGTAATGGTCTGGCCGGTGTTTGGATCCGAGGCCTGAACGACCCCGACCAGGGTCCCCATAGCACTGTTCTCGTCAAGATCGAAAACCTGGTCGTCGATCAGCGGGGGCTGGTTGATCTCGTCTGTCGAGATGTAAACGTTCGCTTCATCGCTGAGCTGCCCCGCCCCATTATCAATTACCTCTACAACAAGTGTATAGACAGGATTCTGAAGGAAATTGAGGTTCGAATCATCGATCACTGTCAGTTCCCCGGAACCGGCATTTATTCCAAATATACCCTCCTCATTACCACTGAGTATGGAAAAACTCAATTCCTGCCCCTGGTCCGGATCAGCAGCCGTGACAAAACCGACCGCTTCACCGTTCCCGATCGCGGGATCCACCACAAAATATTGATCCTGGATCACCGGTGGCTCATTGACATCAACCAGGTGAATGACTACATCTGCTTCATCGGTAAGGTTTCCTGCCCCGTTGTCCTGTACCTCGATCACAAGATTGAATACCGGATTCAATTCGAAATTGAGGACATCATTGTTCGCAACGGTAAGCAATCCTGTTGAGGCTTCAAGGGTGAATGTGTTATCCGTATTTCCTGACACGATCGAAAAAGTGAGGACCTGCCCCTGGTTTGGATCCGTGGCCATGATGTATCCCACTTCCGCCCCATCCGGGGAATTCTCCTCCAGGTCGAAATCCTGGTCCTCGATCACCGGAGGCTGGTTTACCTCGAGGACAAGGACCTCAATGATGGCCTCTGCGGAGAGATTACCCTCCCCGTCGTCGGTTACCCGGACCAGCAGTTCGTAACTTGGGTTCTGGCTGCTGCTCAGTCCGCTGTTATCGTTCACGATGATCTCGCCGGAGGAACCGTTGATCTCGAAGGTGCCGTCGTCGTTGCCCTCCAGTATCTCGAAGGTCAGGGACTGCCCTGCATCGGGATCCGTAGCCTCAACGACGCCCACTACCTCTCCATTGGAAGCATTCTCCTGGATAGAAAAAGACTGGTCGTCCATGCTTGGGCTTTCATTGATGTCATTGAGGGTGATTGTAATGGTTGCCTGGTCGTAGAGGGAACCTGGGCCGTCGTCCTGTACCTTGATCAGCAGATCGAACTCGGGATGGGCCTCAAAATCGATCTGGGCAGGATTAGCCACCGACAAAATCCCATCGAGGGGTTCGATGCTGAATGCCCCGCCCACATTGCCCGACTCAATGGAGAAGGTCAGTGTTTGATCAGGGTCGGGATCCGTTGCTTCCACCACCCCGACAACAAGACCTGCAGAGGCATTCTCATCGATCGAGAAGGACTGGCTGAGGATGACAGGCGGGTTGTTGTTCTGTGTGCCGTCAATGTATTCGAACGCCCCTACATCAGGAGGATTGCTCACATAGACGCTGTCAAAATCAAAGCTCATTCCGACACCCATACCCCCGTTGTCATTCACGGTCTTGTGAAAATCCTTCGATTGCCAGGAAACAATTCCCAGGTCAGCGTTCCAGGTACTGTAACTGCTGTTGTTCAGGGTGACGTTGTTGCCGGTCTGGTAGGTGGTCCCGTTCATTGAGAAGGAGCCGCCATTGCTGGCAAACATGTTGTTGAAGATCTTGCTCTCAGGGATCGCGAACTGGAACTTCACCAGCGAATTATTGTTCTGCATCGGACTGATGAACGTATTGTTGCAGAATTCAAAATACTTGGCAGAGGATCCCAGGTACATTCCCCCGGGAATACTGTCGAAGATGTTGTATGAAATGAACATCGTATCGCACCGCCACTCCCCGGCATGAGTCGGGATGTAGCCAGGATGGCTGTGCTCGCTGGCCCGGCCTGAAATCACGTTCCTTTCGATCACGATGGTGTGCTTATTCCCATTGTAATTCCCTTTCAGGTACATGCCACTCCCCGGATCACCTATTCCTGCGGCATGCGGCGTGATAAGGGTGTTTCCGATAAATTCCCCGTATACGTTGGTGGTGTTGAAATGATCAACTATGAAACAGAATTTCTTCCCTGTGTTGGACTTGTCCAGAATGGTGTTATAAACTTTCCAATTATTGCAATCACCCACGATGTGAATGCAATCTCCGTCTGCATCCTCAAGATTGACAAACCATTTTGTATTTACATTGTAGATATGACATCCTTCAATCAACGTATTTTCACAATCGCTAAGCCAAATCCCGTCGCTTGTCGCCTCATGGATCTCGCAATTGATAATGGACAGGTCCTCGACCCCGGTGGCATAAGCCATGACCCTGATTCCATTGAATCCGTTTGCGATCTCGCAATTCGTTATTTTTGTTTCTGTCGTCCATGGATGTCCAGGGCTCCAATACCCTCCTACGCTAACCGGCGCGGTAACATTGGCATCCGTGTCCGCAATGATGCGGATACTGTCGATCCAGCAATTGGACGACCGAACGAATCGAACAGAATATTCCGAACTGGAGGTGAAGATTGGCCGTTCGTTCCCGGATCCGTATGCTCCAAACCTTGCATTGCTGATATTGTCAAATTTGATTTGACCATCGGTTACCATGGTGGTCCCCCGCTTAAGCAGGTATTCGGTATTACTCTGGAAAGACCCAACATCCGTTATGTCATCATACGGATGGTCGAATGACCCATCCTGGTTCGGATCGCCTGAATTTGAGGGATCCAGGTATATCGTACTGCCATATTGTGCAAACAGCAGGGACGAATAGAGGAATACAAGAAAGATAGTAAGTATCCAGAATTTGAGATTGAAAAACAGATTCACTCGCTCCACCCGCGGTGGTCCATAACAATTATTTTTCATTTCCACGTAGATTAGATTTTACCTTGATTTAATTATGATGATCAAAAGCAGCTTACCATCACTGCCACGACGTGGACAATAAAGATTGTGCCAAATCCTTATTCAAAACTAATTACCAGACACTTACATCAAAGATCCCCATCAGGATCACTATCCAAAATCGGAGGTTATAACATAACCGGATAAGGGTCGATCAGATGAAAGAGCCAGATCGCGTCGATCATCGGAAAAGACACCCTTTTAGCAATGGCCGTACCAACAAACATTTATTCGCTGGATCACTGAAATTGAAATGATTACAAAGGACAACAGGAAAGCAGTCCTTCTTTTTGAAGAGGTTCTATTCAAATTGATAACCGGCGGAGGGGAAACACCGGCGTTGCAGGATAATGCAGAAACAGCAAAAGGAGCGGGTGATCCGGAAGACCAAGTTGGTCAGTCGGTATTTCTTCCGAAGGTTCTGTATTGTTTATTTCCAGCCCTTATATTGCCGGAGTGCACTTGTATTCTTCACGAAAAAGAGGTCTCCTCCGTTGAGGGCCCCGTCATAGGGCCTGTAATTCAAACCGGCGATGTCGTACAAACAATAGTCATTGGCATACATGAAGGAGATGACGTCCCGGGGCGTTGCCCTGTTCTCATAAGCCTCCAGGCATCCAAACTCAATGATAAACATTTCCGCATGCTTCAAAACCCGGTGGGCCCCCTTCAAAGCCATCAATTCGGCCCCCTGAAGGTCCAATTTGACCAGGTCGGGCAGAAGGTCGACCTTGCGACTTATATGATCCAGCGTGTCAACCTTGACCTTAATGACAGTTTTGGCCCTTCCTTTCACATGATCGAGCAGGGACGCTCCCTGGTCCTCCATTTTGTCAGACCATACATTGAGCGTGTCATCGCCTTTCTCCTCCCCGATGGCGACATTGGTTATCAGGGAGGGCGGATCAAACGCCGAAGTATTATCGCCTATCACATCTATCAAATACTTGTTCGCTTCGATCAGGACGAATTGCGCATCGGGAAACAACTGATTCACCTCCCTGGCCCACAACCCCTGAAATGCTCCTCCGTCAAAGACAACGCGGGGTTTAAAACCAAGCCTCCGGGCCTGATCGAGCCTTTCAATGTTCTTCGGGATCCGATAAACGGGCATTCCGTCCCTGAATCGACGGTGTACGTCAAGGTTGAATACCCCGAGCACTTTTCTGATCACGTATTTAATTGCTTTTCCTGGCATGGTCTGTTGATTTGGAAAAAGGATGGCACTTTCTATGCAACTGCATAATTGACATTTCTGTATCATTCAAAATCTCCAGGTCCATGGGAAACATGGCATTAATCTGATGCTACTCTGAACCGGATAACCTGTGATGGCCAAAATACTGTCACCATACGAAACACAGTACCCTGGAAGTCCCTGGATAAGGCCGAAAGTTTTAGTTGATACAAAGTTACAAATTTTATTTAATCGATCCGGACCACTTCGTTACCTTCTGAGCTTTGACATGTAATGCCTTCATTCAATGGCACACATGCTGACTGCATGGTTTTCCTGATTATTTTGGACCGATGTTCAACAGCAATTAATAATTTTACAGCTGACACAACTTATTGCCGGAGATAGCGTAATAATCATACCGTCCCCTCCTTTCGAAATGATGAGGCGGGCGGGACCTGACCGGGTTTGATGGTAATTTTATGCCTTCGAACGATCAACATGGTCTAGTTAAATAGCAAACTACAAAGGCTGAAAATGAAGCTCTAAACAGGACAGATGCCTTATGAAGAAAAGTGTAGGAACCATATTTATTTTCTCTATCCCTTTTTTCCTTTACGCATTGATCATTGTTGTGGTTGACCCTTACAACTACGTCAATGTATCCGGGCTGATCGATGACAAAACCAAGATAGACGTCTTCAAACGGTCAAACTCATCTTCCCCGCGGGGCACCATTCTATGGAAAGCATTGAGATATAAGAGGAAACCGGTCAAGAACATCCTTATTGGAGACAGCCAGGGAAATGCGATCCAGGAAAAGATGGTGGAAGAGCTGACAGGTGAGGAAATTTTCAACTTTTGCACGCCCGGGTCGAGCTATGAAACCATGTTTGACAGCTTCTGGTATTGCATGGACATTTCCATACCGAAAAAGGTTTATTTCCAGGTGGGCTTCATGAATTTCAACAAGAACAGGTCCTACAACCTTTTCAACAACGCACAGGATTACCTGGACAAGCCTTATTACTATTTCATGAACAAGGACATCCTTTTCGATTCATTTTGCAACATAGCATACTGGATCACCAGGGACACCAATCTGGTCAGCAAACCCGCCGAGTTCTACAACATCAACTGGCAAAATGACTTATCGGAATACTACCTGAAATTGTTCTTTGGCAAATATGAATTTCCAAAGGAGTTCCTTGCCGAGTTCAACAAGATTTCAGATTATTGCAAAATGCATGATATTGAATTGAATTTCATAATATTGCCAGTATATAAGAGAGTTAATGAATACCTCGCCGAAAATGACCTGTTGAGCACCAAGGAAAGATTCATCAGCGAGATCCGGGATCTGGGCACCCTTTATGATTACACAGATTTCGGCGGGATATCAGAACAAAGGAATCATTTTTACGATTACTTTCATCCCAAGGAACACATCATTGATTCGATCGTGGGGGTGATCTGGGGCCCACAGGCATCACAATCGAAAACAGTGCATTAGTTCACGGAGATTCAACATTCCGATAAATCAGAAATTGAATTCAGCCTTGATGAAGAACCAAATGCATGTGAATGAAAGCCAGAGCATAATAATTGTACAATGATTTAATCCACTGACAAACCCTCTATGAGTTTCAAGAAAAGCTTCTTCAAGAATATTTTCTCTCTTGCAGCGTACAGTTATGCTTCACAGATCGTCAATTTCCTTGCATCCATCGTCCTGTCGAGGCTGCTGTATCCCGAAGAATATGGATACGTGGCACTTATCACAGTCTTTACCGGGTTCATCATTATCTTTTCCGATGCGGGCCTGTCCTATGTTATCATCAGAAGTGACTATGGAAGGACCTTCCAGAAGGCCGTCGGGAACCTGGCATTCTATATCGGGTGTGTGCTGTTCCTCTTCATGCTTCTTTTTGCCTATCCGATCTCATTATTCTACGATGATCCGTCGCTCATCCTGCCGACGATCGTGATCTCCGTATCCTTTATTCTGTCTTCCCTCTACATCGCACCCCTGGCGGTGATCAAAAAGGAACTGGACTTCAATTACGTGGGGAAGGTGAATTTCATCGCGAACATGACCGCGGTAATCCTGATGATCGTGTTTGCATTTTTCGGGTTTTCTTACTGGTCACTGATCTTTCCCCAATTGATCCTCCTCCTCATTCAATACTACTTATACAACAAAAGGGTGAACTTTGGATTGAAGTTCTACCGGCTGGGTTACATTATCATTGCATTCAGAAAGACCAAAAGCCTCATCTTCAACATAAGCGGCTTCAACCTGATCAATTACTGGGCAAGGAACTCCGACAACCTTATTGTTGGGAAGGTCTACGGGAATCACGACCTGGGGATCTACAACCGGTCCTACAAAATGCTTCAATTGTCGCTGAGCCTGATCACGGGCCTTTTCGGCAGCGTACTCTATCCAAGTCTCAAGAAACTCGAGTCGGAGGGCAGGGACTACAGGCCCGAATATCAAAGCATCCTCGGGGTGATCAGCCTGATCAGTTTTCCCATCGGGGCCATTTTGATCTTGTTCCCTGAACCCTTCGTAAGGATATTATGGAGCGAGCGATGGATGCAGGTTGCCGATTTTCTGCCCTTTTTCGGTCTGCTTATTCTTTTTCAGACACTTATTTCAACAACCGGGAATATTTTCGTCCTGGTCAACCGGGAGAAAACTCTTTTCTACCTCGGGGGGATTTCGGCATTGGCCACCATTGCCTCAATTGTCATTGGAGCGTTTTATTCGGTAATGGCCATCGCAATTTCTTACACCATATGCAACTTAGTCATTACCATACCGCTGAATGTATATTACGGATTCTATAAAACATTCCGGTTCGAAGCACGGTTCATAAACAGTTTCTGGGTGACCAAGATCATCCTGGGAATATTCATTTTATTGGCCAATATTTTTGGCGAATACTATCAATTGGTTATTTTAGTATCTTTATATGGTATTCATTTAATATACTCGGAGAGAAATCAGATCGCGCAAGTGTACGTGCTTATAAGGAGCAGATTGAGATCAGAAAGATAACTCCCGGCGAAATGGCCAAAACCAAATTTATAAACCTTACTGAGGTTTCATCATGAAATCCATGTAATCATAGGCAAGACCAAATGGAAACTAGAAACCCCGTCATCGTTGCGATCGCCTACAATCGAACCCATTCCCTGAACCGTTTGCTTTCCTCACTCCGCAGGGCTGTTGTACCAAAAAACACGAGACTGGTCATCAGTATCGACAACAATGGAAAAAACGAGGATGTAGTGGGTATCGCCAGGCAATTTAATTGGTCGCATGGACCTAAGGATGTGATATACCACAATACGCGGCTGGGACTCAGGAACCACATCATAAAATGCGGCGACCTGTCAGAAGAATATGGATCTGTGATCATCCTGGAAGACGACCTCTATGTTTCGCCCTACTTCTATGATTTTGCATTGGCGGCACAGGATTATTATGGAGGAGACGAGAATATTGCAGGGATATCGCTGTATAACCAGCCCTATACGGAGAGTGTAAAATTGCCCTTCGCCCCGCTCAGGGACAACTCGGATGTATATTTTTTGCAGATCGCTTCTTCGTACGGGCAATTATGGACATATCAGCATTGGAAACCATTCAAGGAATGGTATGACACAGATCCGGACCTCATGGATATAGATGGACTGCCGATGCTGATCAAATTATGGCCGCCCACTTCCTGGAAGAAATACTTCTGCGCCTATATGGTCGAATTCAACAAATATTTCGTATTCCCCCAGTTGTCCTATACGACCAATTTTTCAGACCCGGGAAGCAACTTCTTGTACAGGAACCATTTCGGGCAGACCCAGATCGACATTCTAAATCATAAGCTTCTGTTCAAGCCCTTTCATGAGGCCTTGAATGTTTACGACGCATATTCTGAGATACTGCCGGAAAAACTGAAATCCCTCGCGCCCGAACTGCTCGGGATGGACCTTGAAGTGGACCTTTACGGCAAAAAGGAAAAACTCAATTCAGAATTCGTCATCACAAGCAAACCCACAAAAGCACAGGTAGAAAGCTATGAACGCTCGATGAAACCCCATGAGCTCAATGTCATCCTGGGGATACCGGGAAACGATCTTCACCTTTCAAGGGTGAAAGATGTGCTGTTCTTTCCCAGGACACCTGATGACCTGCTGCTGATGAACAACATGGAAGCTTTCATCGAAGAATACGGATACTTCTACCGGAACATCTACAGGTCGAAAATTTTGCTTAAAATTGTATCTCACAGGTTCAACACACGGGTCAAAGGTCTCTTTCGCAGGAGAGGCTAGGTTTTAGGGGTCCGATTAACTTGTCTTTCATTTGGTTACACGCTTTATTATATTGTTCATCTTTTTGGGGTCCTCCTATTTTTTTAATTTCATCTGGATTCCCCGTCGCATGACACTGGTCCTGAGTCTTGCAGCCGTAGCCGTTTCGGCCATGGGTTTTATCATCAGCCTGGTTTATGACAGAAAAAAAAGATTTCCCCAAAATTTTACATTGCCCGTATCCCTGATCCTGCTATCGACCGTAACGGCAATGTTCGGCGCGAAGTGGGGCCATGGTCAAAGTTACCTGTTGTCCTTATGGATCCAATCCTACATCCTTTATTATTTTTTTTATTACTTTCTTCATCAGCTTCGGCTCAAACCGGATGACCTGATACAACTCATCCTTATTTTAGGATATGCTTTTCTTGGGATATGGTACATTCAGTATATCATTTATCCCACGATGATCGTGGACACAAGGATGGACGAAGCCCGGGGGACCATCCGGCTTTTCCTTCCGGGGGGTGCCTTCGCCGGCTTCATTTATTTCTATTACCTTGACAAGTTCCTGAAGTCGAACAAGATAAAGTTCATCCTCTTTTGTCTGCTCTTTTTATTGATCGCCGTCCTCCAGGGTACAAGGTCTTCCATTGCTACACAGATATTCGGAACAGTGGTCTTCATATTGTTCAGCACCCAGGTCAGATCCAAGGTAAGGAACCTGGTCATTATGGCCATGGGGGCCCTGTTGATCTTTTTCCTATTCCAGGACATCTTCATGAACCTTGTCGAAGTAACGGAAAAACAAGCATCACAACAGCAGGAGGACATCCGGATCAGGGCGGCGAAATTTTACCTTACCGATTTCTACCCGAATAAAATCAACTACCTGATCGGTAACGGGGTGGGTCACATGATGTCCTCCTATGGCATGAGGATCGCCTATTATAAAACGAACCTCGGGTTCTTTCAATCTGATATCGGCCTGGTTGGAGATTACACCGAATATGGGGTCCTGTTTGTCATTGGTGTGGTCCTGATCCTATGGAAGATATTCACCATTAGGGTCAAAAATGAATATGTTTTCATCAAATACTGGGCGGTCATTGTCGTTGTGAGCCTGGTTTTCGGCTCGCCATTTGGCAGGCCTTCAACCGTTGTGGTCATACTCTCTGCCCTTTACATTATGGACGTAAGCAATTATGAGCTCAATCTGGCACTTTCCCGCGACGCCGTTAACCATGATTCGCCTTCATAAGGCAGCGGTCAACCTTTTATCACCTGGTCATCGTCAATCATTCACCAAGCTTGAAACGCTTAACGTATGACGGGTTTGCAATCCAAAAAAACTGATCGGGAAAACACATGCGGGCGAACCTTTTTGACTATTTTTCGTCAAAAAAGGATACCAGACATTCCAGTAGGATTGTTCGGATGTCCGGTCAAAGTGAAATGGGTCATATTGGACCGGGTCATTTTCAATACAAACCCCTGACAGGCTGATGTCCTGGCAGGCTGAGCCAATTCAAAACGGGTTGGTTTCGAGCCATCAAGGTCATCGGAAAGAATGGAAACTGGCAAAAAAAATGCTAATCGCACTTCTAATCCCTGTATTCAACGGACTGGATTTCACCAGGAAATCCCTGTCCTCATTGATTGACGACCATCGGATCGGTTCCGGCGGATCGAGTGTCAGGATCGTGATCATCGATGACGGGTCAACTGACGGCACGGCAGAATGGGTCAGCAGGCAATATCCCCAGGTGCATATAGTGAAAGGAAACGGGAACCTTTGGTGGAGCGGAGGCATCAATGCAGGCGTTGAATTCGCCCTTGACCGGCTGAACGCGGACTATATCCTTTGGTGGAACAACGACATCATTCCGGAGAAGGAGTACTTTACCAACCTGGAATCCATACTGGCAAATGAACCTGCCGATACCATTCTCGGCTCCAAGATATACATGGACCCTGAGAAATCGATCATCTGGTCAATGGGCGGCTATTTCAACCCCCGCTCAGGAAAAAAATACATGTTCGGCAACAGGACCAAGGAAAGTGAGGAATACCTTTCTCCAACCGAGGCAGATTGGCTGCCGGGGATGGGAACCGTGACTCACAGGTCGGTGTATGAAAGAATCGGGCTTCTCCACGACAAGGGATTTCCCCAGTATCACGGTGACAGCGATTTCACCTGGAGAGCGAAAAAAAACGGGTTCAGGTTATGGGTCCGCCCTGAACTGGTCATTTACAACGACACTTCAAATTCAGGGATCAGGCATAATGACAGCCTTGGACGCCTGATTGACTCCATGACATCACTTAGATCGAACTATAATTTAAAAAAGGATATCCTGTTCTACCGGACACATTCTGAATCGGCCTTTGCATACAGGGAACTCCTTGTCAAATACCTGAAGTATGTCGGCGGATTCTTTAAATGGCGGCTGTTGTCACTTGTGGGCATCAAACGCAAATCAGGTTTGGACGGGCATCATGGATAGGATTATGAAACACGACATCGCTCAAACCATATCAGCCGCTGAAAAATAATATTGAATGACTGATCGATGGCATTCGGCATAAAAACATATATAACCCGCAGATTCCTGGTTCCCAGGAACAAACTGGTCGTATTGACCCTTCATCAGTCGACGGATGAATTCGATCCGGCGCATCATTGTGAATACACCTGGACCAAGAGGGATGAACTGGAGTCAAACCTTGCGCACCTCAAGGAAAAATATCAGATCATCCCTTTGATGCAGGGTGTGGAGGCGTTGTCAGCGGGGACGCTAACTGGCACCCGGGTTGCGGTCACCTTCGATGACGGAGACAGGTCCGTGGCGAGCCATATTGTTCCCCTTCTGGAGAAATTAAATATCCCCGCCACTTTTTTCATAAATACGGCCTATTTGGATCAATCCGGCAAAGGTTATTGGTTCAATATATACAACTATCTCAAAAACTGCAAGATAAAAAGCCAAACAAACTTCACTCCGGAAAATGAAAAGACTCTAAGAACCATCCGGAACACCTCTGACCCAAGGGAATATGACAATCTACGGCATACATTTGAGGATCTGGCGGAGTATCTTGACGATGGATTCAGGCCGTACCTTACCATGACCGACCTCAAGAACATGAACAATGAACTTTTCTCCATCGGCATGCATGGCAATGAGCACCAACGGTTCTCAATGATGAAGAGGGAATGGAAGGAGAAGGACCTCCGCCTGAATTACCAAATTCTTTCGGAATTGCCAGGCTTCATACCCGTGTTTGCATTACCTTTTGGCAAAATGATCGATTATGACCACGAAACCAGGAAGATATGTGACAGCATGGGCCTGCATGTCGCCCTATCGGAGAACGGTTACAATGTGGGGGGTGGCAGCGAGATCCTGAGGATCCCTGCTGATGGGAGGAACTTCAAGATGATCTTTGATCAATTACAACCGCTATCAAGAAAAAAATAATCATATGGAAAGAAAAAGAATAGTAGTTACCGGCGGTGCCGGCTATATTGGAAGCACACTGGTACGCCAGCTCCTGGCATCGGGCTATTCAGTATGCGTGGTGGATGTCCTGCGGTTCGGCGGCGAATCAATTGCAGAGCTATTGAATGATGTGAACTTCGAATTCATCAGGTCGGATGTCAAGGATCTAGCGAACTATGAAGATGCCATCTCCAAGGCTTTTGGGGTCATTCACCTGGCGGCCATCGTTGGCGATCCGGCTTGCGCAAAAGAACCCGAACTCGCCGTCGACACAAACCTGAATTCCCTCAAAAGCATATATGCCCTGGCAGAGAGGCATGGGGTAAAGAAACTGATTTTTGCCTCCACATGCTCGAACTATGGAAAAATGAAAGACCCGGAAAGTTTCGTGGATGAAACGTCGGAGCTTTCCCCTGTCTCATTGTATGCCAAAACGAAGGTGGAAGCTGAGGAATTCCTGATGGGGCAGCCCAGGGCGAACAAATGCAAACCGACATGCCTTCGATTCGCCACGGTTTATGGAATAAGCCCGAGAATGAGGTTCGACCTGACCGTGAACGAATTCACCAAAGAACTTGCCATGGACCGGGAACTGGTCGTGTTTGGGGAACAGTTCTGGCGGCCTTATTGCCATGTATCGGATATAGCCCGAAGCATCATCACGGTCCTTGAGTCGCCGGAAGAAAAGACCGCCTTCGATGTGTTCAATGTGGGCGACTCGGGTGAGAATTACCAAAAGCAAATGATCGTGGAGGAGATCGGCAAACAGATACCGGGCATTAGGGTCAGGTATGTTGAGCGGACGGAAGATCCAAGGGATTACAGGGTTTCCTTCGAAAAGATAAGTTCCAGCCTGGGGTTCCATGTCACAAGGACCGTCCCGGACGGGATCGGCCAGGTGAAGGAACTCATCCAGAAAAGACTGCTGTCAGACCCTGACGATCCGAAATACAAGAATATCTAAAATGCGGTCCATGCAAGATTTCATTGATTTTGTAAGAAAGTTGTACGGCAAGGATGGCTTCATTGCACTCCATGAGCCGCTGTTCCTTGGGAATGAAAAAAAGTACCTCAACGAATGCATTGAAAGCGGCTTCGTTTCCAGCGTGGGCAAATTCGTTGACCGTTTCGAGGAAAGCGTGGCCGCTTACACCGGTTCCCGGTATGCCATCGCTGTGACCAACGGCACCGCAGCCCTGCACACCGCATTGATCCTGTCGGGCGTCGGCCGCGGGGATGAGGTCATCACACAGCCATTGACCTTCGTGGCCACGACCAATACCATCAGTTACCTGGGGGCAAAACCGGTGTTCATTGACATCGACAGGGATACGCTTTCCCTGTCACCCGGCAAGCTGGAAGAATTCCTTTCAGGGAGCACGTACGTCACGGATGAGGGGCATACGGTGAACAAACACACCGGGAGGACCATACGCTGTTGCGTACCCATGCATACGTTCGGCCATGCCGGCCGACTCGATGAGATCCTGGCTGTCTGCAGGGAGCACAACATTGTGGTGATAGAAGATGCGGCTGAATCCATCGGCAGTTATTACAAAGGCATCCATACGGGGACCCTGGGTCACATAGGCATCCTGAGTTTCAACGGCAACAAGACAATCACCTCGGGGAACGGCGGAATGATCCTCACTGCCGATGAGAAAACGGCCCGCAGGGCCAAGCACATCACCACCCAGGCGAAAATTCCCCATCCGTGGGAGTATGTCCACGATGAAACAGGTTACAACTACCGGTTATCCAATGTATCCGCCGCGATCGGATTGGCCCAGGTAGAGCAATTACCGGGGTTTATCAGAACAAAAAGAAAACTGGCAATGTTATATAAAGAGTTCTTTGAAAACAGCAGTTACTCCTTTTTCCTCGAACCGGAACATTCCGAATCCAACTACTGGCTGAACGCTTTGCTTCTTGGGAGCCGTGAACAGCGGGATAAGTTCCTCGCATTCACGAACAAAAACGGAGTGATGACAAGGCCTGCCTGGGAACTGGCAAGCAACCTGATCATGTTCAGGGATGCCCATAAGGAAAACCTTGATAACGCAAAATTCATAGCCGAACGGCTTGTGAACATTCCAAGCTCGGTGATAAAAAATGATCTGGATTGAAACGTTACAGGATTTTTATCGAATAATGAAAAACAATTAACATAGAAGAATTCCAGCGGACCAGCCGTGAGTTGCTGAGTCCGCACCTTAATGCATATGCATGTCCATGAATGATGACAGGAAATACAAAGCAAGGGCCATCCAGAACAATGCCACCCTGATCGATGCGCTGAAGCACATGGACAGGATCGATCAGAAGTTACTGCTTGTGTTCCAACGGGAAACATTCGCGGGTGTGCTCAGCATCGGCGACATACAGCGGGCGATCCTCCAGAAGCTACCCATGGACACGGCCATTCACAAGGTCATGCGGGAGGATATCACCTGTGCGCATGTGCATGAGCCCTTCGAAACGATCAAGCAAAGGATGTTCATGCACCGGACCGAATGTATGCCGGTGCTGGATGATCAAAATGAACTGGTCGACGTATACTTTTGGGATGACGTATTCGAACCCGGCAAGGAAAGCCTGAAACGACAGATCAACCTTCCTGTCGTGATCATGGCCGGGGGAGAAGGGACCCGGCTCAGACCACTTACGCATATCCTTCCAAAACCCCTCCTCCCCCTTGGGGAGAAGACGCTGCTGGAGAGCATCATGGACCGTTTCATCGAATTCGGATGCGACGAATTCTATTTATCGGTCAATCACAAATCAGATTTCATCAAGTATTATTTCTCAAACCTGAGCAAAAAGAAATACCGGATCACCTTCTTTGAAGAGGATAAGCCCCTTGGTACCGCCGGGAGCCTTTCTTTGCTGAAGAACAGGATCGACAGGCCCTTTTTCGTCTCAAATTGCGACATACTTGTTGATATCGATTATGCAGACCTTTACAATTACCACCAGAAGAATGGAAATGAGCTGACCATCCTTTCCGCATTGAAACATTTCCCCATCATTTATGGCACAATGGAAACCGGGCCGAACGGTCAACTCCTTGACATCAAAGAGAAACCTGAAATAACCATTCAGATCAATACAGGGGTTTACCTGCTCGAGCCGCAGGTGATCGACCTGGTGCCCGGCAACCGTTTCTACCATATCACCGAACTGATCGACGACCTCAGGCAAGCGAACAGGAATGTTGGCGTATTCCCGGTCAACAGCGGTTCATGGAAAGATTTCGGGACGTGGGATGAATATTTGAAATACATGAGATAGGAAAATGAAATTACTGATAATCGGCGATAAAAAACATGTATTCGTATACAACCTGGTGAAGTGGATCAGGAAAACCAATCCGTCCATAAAACGGATCGATGTGGTGCACAGGAAC
>CAYLTG010000003.1:0-24907 GCA_964386225.1 uncultured Bacteroidales bacterium | reverse complement strand
TCAGGAAAAATATGTTGCCACTCCTCATCAGGGCAGACCAAATCACTTTCGAAAACCCTGAAATGAGAGATGAATTCAAGGCATACTATCAATCAGAGCACAAGATCGGGCTCAATAACCTGGTCATTGTGCGCTTTGGGCTGGAACCGCTTGAGCGGCTGGAGGCGTTGCAATTGAGCAGGGAGGAATGCAAATCGGCACTGAACCTCCCCCTCGACCGCAAATCAGTTTGCCTTGGTTACAATGCTTTCCCGGGCCAGCAGCACATCGATATACTGGAATCGTTCCGGCGACACCAGGATGCGCTTTCCGACCGGATCCACCTGGTGGTGCCGATGACCTACGGAGGCGATGACCGGTACAAGGCAAAGGTGTCTAGAATGCTGCACTCCACGAGATACCGTTTCTCCGTGCTTTCCAATTTCATGAATGACAGGGAAATAGCCATGCTGAGAAAAGCCTCGGATTACTTTATCAACCTTCAGATCACCGACCAGCTTTCAGGTTCAATGCTTGAGCACTTATATGCCGGATCCAATGTCCTTACCGGTTCCTGGCTTCCCTATGGAGTCCTGGACGAACTTGGTGTCACCCTGCTGAAAGTGGATGATGTATCGGGTGCCGCAGAGAAGATCGCGAAACACCTGATGAATGGTTCGGGATCGAAAAAATCGATGAACAGCGAGATTATATATGAATTTTCCTATTGGGGAAATTGCATCAGGTCTTGGAATGAACTTTATAAGGTTTCCCAAATGCGCCGGGACACTGCACAGAAACAACAACACATGATTTAATCGACTAATGATCAACGCATTATTATACTCTTCCGAATCGAGCCAGATTAATCCCTATGTACGGGAACTGGATATGATCTTCCGGGGTTTGAGCGTTGGCACTACCCTGGGCACGGATGAATTCTGGAAACGGGAAGGGAATTACGACGTCATCGTGTTTCAGTGGCCTGAGGAACTGTTCAGTTGGCGCCCGCCAGCTGAAACAGAGCTCGAATCGCTTGAAAGCACATTAAAATTTTGGTCAGGGAGGTCGAAGATCGTGTTGACGAGGCATAACATTGAACCGCATATCAACAGCAAGGACATCCACTATGGCAAATTGTACGAGCTCATGTATGCCCATGCCGATGCCGTGGTGCACCTTGGAGAATTCAGCCGTGATAACTACCTGGCGCAGTATTCCAGCCACAGGTTCACCAAAAGACAGGAGCAGGCGGTAATACCTCATCCGGTTTATACGTCTTACGAGAACACCGTTTCGAAAGAAGAAGCGAGGTCCTTCCTCAACATTCATCCTTCGAGTAAGGTCATCCTCGTTTTTGGCAGGATCCGAAATGACGATGAACTCGCCTTGATCAATAGTGCCTTTGGCATGGTGCAATCCAAAAATGCCTTTCTGCTCATTTCTCATTATCCGCTGCCGGTATTCAGGGGGAGCCAGCGGCTGAAACCCGGGCTGGAAGCCTTATATTCGCGTGTGCGAAGGCAAAGAAGGTATTTCGGCGACATCCCCAAACAGAACATCCAATACTTGTTGAACGCCTCGGACATGCTTTTTATCCCCAGGATCGACACGCTGAATTCAGGGAATGTTTTTCTCGGGTTCGCATACCACAGACCTGTGGTGGGTCCTGATATCACGAACATCGGGCCGGTGTTGAAAAGAACCAGGAACAACACCTTCGACCCCAGGGATACCCGAAGTGCGGCCAGGGCCATTGACCTGACCATATTTGAGGAGCTTTCCCAGGATGAGATCCGCTTGAACATTGCAAACTATTATCCCTCCAACACGGACATCGGGTCCATGTATGTCGATCTGTTCAGCCGGATCCTTGAACATGATTTCAAACCTCAGTCTCCATGAAGAAAATAGTTTACAAAGTTTACGTATACGTGATACTGATCTTCTGCGTCCTGGTGCTTCTGGGGTGGGCCTTCAATCATACCGAAAGACTTGGATTTCCAGGGAAACTGCTTAATTGGGCCGCAGAATTCCCAGCCCTGGTAAAGGAAGTTGCACGATCGGGATTTAAAGCGCAGAACCAGCTGCTGGTGCCCAACCGATTTCCCGGAATAGGGGACCTCGCTGATATGCAAAACATCGATTCGGGACATTACCTCCTGGAGAGCAACTGGAGCCAGGATCACGGTCAATCAACTATCAAGCTCTATGACCTGAATGCGAAAGTGGTCGTACATGAATGGATCCCTGATTTGAATGAACTTTATTCCAGAATGGACTCCCTGTCCCTTGCCGTGCTGAATGTAAATATGGAAGAAAACTACTTTACAAATGGCATCGACAAGCACTCGAAAAGATTCCTGCACCCCATGGTACTGGAGGATTATGATGTGGTCTTCAACCTTCATCATGGCCCCCTGGTGCGCCTGGACTCCTCTTCCAGCATTGAATGGGTCCTGAACGGCGATTTTCACCATTCCATCGAACTTGACCACGAAGGGAATTTTTGGGTGCCCGGTGTCCTTTTCAGCGGAAGATTCTATGATGAATTCAACCTCCGCGATGATGCGATCATAAAGGTCTCCCCCGAAGGAGAAATATTGTTCTCCAAATCCATCCTTGAGATATTAATCGATAATGGCTACCGGGCGGACGAGTTCGGGGATTATATCATCGTGAAGGACATGACACATTTGAATGACATACAACCGGTTTTGCATAGCTCGCGTCATTGGAAGACGGGAGATCTGTTCCTCAGTTACAGACAGGGCAGCACTGTTTTCCTTTACCGGCCCGAAACCAATGAAATAATCTGGAAAAAACGCGGGCCATGGCTATACCAGCATGACGTGGACATTCTTGATTCGAACCGGATTTCTGTGTTCGGCAATGATGTCTTTTACATCAATTGGTCCAGGACCCGGCCGGAAGAACATTACAGTTGGTTCCTCGCTGATCACAATGACGTATACATTTACGATTTCTCCTCGCAGGAGACATCTCAACCGTACCAACGCATGTTCAAGGAACTTAATATTGCAACTGAAACCCAGGGCAGGTGTGAGATATACGAAGACGGCAGCATATTCGTCGAAGAAACGAACCAGGGAAGATACCTGTATTTCAACCCTGACACCCTGATCTGGCAATTTGGCTTCAAACACGCTGATAATCAGTTGTTGATGTCTTCATGGTCGAGGAAACTCAGGTTGACTGAAAACAAAATCCTCGTTGAGTAGGTATAATAGATAACCGCCTCGATCAGCAATGAGCAGGGACCGGAAGTTATTTAAGTTCCCTTGCTGCCCGGGGTATAGACAAAATGCGCAGAACATTAAAGATCATCAGCAGGACCGTTTTGCAACTGACATTGCTCTGCATTTTCAGTTTCAGTGTCTTTCATGTTGTGATGGGCGGCAAACGACTCGGATTCCTCACCAAGCCCATATATTATTTCGCAACATTCCCAAATATCGTCTACGAAGTCCTGAAAAGTCCGGAATTGTTTTCAATACCGCCAACTTATGGCAAAAGGGATAACTCCTTTCATCAGATCAACAGGTTGGATTATGATCTCTATGGGATCAATTCATTCATCCAGCCAAGCAGGGATGATGTCTGGGAGATCAGGCTTTTCAACTTCAGAAACGACTCCATCCTGCACAGCTGGTATTTGAACAAAAACCAGGTCAACCTGAAAAAGGGAAACAGGAAGTTCAGGAACATAGAGCCAAGGAACTGCATCTTGTTGCCGGATGCCTCACTCATTGCCGGATGCGATGAAAGTTACAACCTGTTCAGGATCGACAGGAACTCCGGGATCATATGGGAGACACATGAAAAGCTAATTCACCATGCCATCAATCTCGACGCTGACAGCAACCTGTGGGTTTGTACCAGCAATGCCAGAGGTGTGCGGTTCTACAACAGCAAAAACCAAGTGAACAGGTTCAGAGATGACTATATTACCAAGTATGACATCGAAACAGGTCAGATCCTCTATGATAAGAGCATTACCGAGATATTCGAGGAGAACGGCTATAAATACATGATATACGGTATCGGCAACCAGAAAAAAACCAGCAATGACCCTATTCACCTGAACGACATCCAACCTGCACTGACTGACGGCAAATTCTGGAAGAAAGGCGACCTGTTCCTCAGTTGCAGGCATCGGTCCGTGATCCTTGTATTCAGGCCCTCCACCAATGCCATCCTGCATCTCCTGCAGGGCCCATTCCTCAATCAGCATGATGTGGACATCATTTCCGACGAGGAGATCGCCATCTTCAACAACAACCACTCTACAATTGCCAGGCAGGAATACATAAATCCCATGTATCGGTTTGACGAAGTTGTAACGATCGATAGTATTTCAAATTCGGAGATCATCATTTACAATTTCAGCGATTCAACTTTCCGGTTGCATTTAGAGGAACATTTTTCAAATGAAAGGATCTTTACGCAATCACAAGGGTTCTATGAGATCCTGGGCAATGGCGACACGTATGTGGAAAGCCAGAATTCAGGAAAAATGTATATCATGAACGAGAAAGAGATTATCTTAAAGAAATTTTTTGACACACCTCTTGACAACATGGTCGAAAGACCCCACTGGGTGAGAATTTATGAACACTTAAACATTAAATTATGACAAGCATGATACTGTATATCGGACCGGGTCTTGGCATCGGGACCATCATTATCGTTCTTATCGTACTTTTGATCGTAGTGGTGAGCCTGCTCATCATTGTGTGGACCCCGATAAAGAAGTTCTTCAACCGGGTATTCAAAAAGGCTGAAAACAAAAAATGATCTACTATTCTCTTGTTTTCATCGGTTCATTCCTGATGGGTTTAGGCCTTTTGCTGATGAAGAAGCCTTTCTTCCGTCTCTCCAGAAGCACCCTTTCCCTGTTGGATACCATCCTGGACAATTTGCTGAATGAGGATGAAAAGCAGAAGCTGCTGATTCAAAAAGTAGGCGTTGTCCTGTCCTCGCTTTTTCTCTTTACCGGCATCTTGTTGCTGTCAATAGCTGTATCGCTGGCCCCGATATTGGCATACAACGGATTGCGTGGCATTGAATACGAGAACATGGATACCAGCTCCTTTCAGTTTTTCGGCTTCATGCTCGCAGGGTTCACGATCCCTTTCGTGCTGCCATCAAAAAAGAGCAGGAACAACTATTCAGACTGGTCCATCCTATTGCATCAGATAATCCTCGACAATTTCAACATCTCAAAGTCGATTTTCAGGTTCGAAAAAAAGAAATACCTGAAGACAGGTGACAGTCCCAGGCGGCCATATGTTATCGTAACAGGGCTTGCAAGGGCAGGAACGACAGCGCTGACCAAGCTGCTCTACGAAACAAACAGTTTCTATTCCCTGTCCTACACCAACATGCCCTTCCTGCTGGGCGTGAACTTGTGGGGCCGGATCTATAAGCCAAAGGACAATGATCTGAGGGAAAGAGCACATGGCGACCAGGTTCTGTTCGGGTACAATACGATCGAAGCCCTCGAGGAATATTTTTTCAAAGTACAGCTCCGGGACTCCTTCATCCGTACCGATGGCCTCGTCGAGCATCAGATCACTCCTGAGCTATACCAGGAATACCTTGATTATCAAAGCTTGATAGGACTGAATGCCGGTCAGGCCCATTACCTTGCAAAGAACAACAACCTGATCCTAAGGTATGGTTCAATGCGATCGATCGACCCGGACTTTAAAGTGATCATGCTGTTCAGGGAACCCACCGATCATGCCGCCTCACTCCTATCACAGCATTTGAGGTTCTCTTCAATGCAAAAGGACGACCCATTCGTACTGGAATACATGAACTGGCTCGGACACCATGAATTCGGCCTGAATCACAGACCATTCAATTTTGAGGGGATGATGCCCTATGGAGACCGGCCAAAGGAGGGTCTTGATTATTGGATCATCTCCTGGATCAATTATTACACACGGATATTGGAGTCAGCCCAAGGCGAAAACCTTGTTCTTGTGGACTACAATGACTTTCTTACCAAGCCTGATCACCTTCTGAGAACACTTGAGTCCATCCTTGACATTCCCCTTAATACAAGCCATGGCAAACTGTTCGACCACAAAAAGAAGCCTGCCGGCGATGTCGATAAGGAGCTGCTGGAACGCGCGAACAGTATCTACACAGAACTGGTGAAATTAAAGATTACGGTCTAGGTCAGCATTCCGGACAACCTGAATCGCCAACCATCTCATACAGGGAGGCCCTTTTATACGACCTTCTTCCGGAAAGTCTGTGCGATCTTATTGTTAAGCCCCTTGACCGGCACGTTGGAATAATATTTCGACTGGTAACTATACCCGTAGGAGTTGCTTGAGATCTTTACATCATTCACAAGTATGGAGATCTTGTCGAGGCCTTTGCTTTGGATGTTCTTGAGGTTCATTTTGAAGGCATCCTTGATGGTGTAATTGTGCCGGACCACGAGAATGTTGATATCGCTGTATTTGAAAAGCAGAAGTGAATCAGAGACAGCGGCAAGAGGGGCCGAATCGATGATGATGTAATCATATTTCTTCCTTAACTCTTCAAAAAAAGCTGCCGTCCTTGTCGAATCAATAAGCTCCATAGGGTTGGGCGGGATCTGTCCTGCCGATATGAGGTCCAGGTTGTCGTACGGTGTGGATTGGATAATATCATCCAATGTGGCATTGTTGATAAGGTAGGATGAGATACCCTTGTCATTCTTCAGGTTGAAATCGGAATACAGCGCAGGCCTGCGGAGGTCGAACCCCAAAAGGACGGTCTTCTTTCCCAGCAAAGCATAGACAGACGCAAGGTTGATACTGCAAAAGGATTTCCCCTCGCCGCTGATGGTGGAGGTGATCAGGATGGTCATCGCATCATTCCCATGGGAATAGAACTGAAGGTTGGTCCTGACGGTTCTGAATGAATCGGCGATGGGCGATTTGGGATAATCCCTGATGATGGTCTTTGATTTCGTTGTATTCTGAAGAATGTGTCCGACAATGGGAAGATCGGTCAATTCCTCGATCTCGGATATCTCTGTGATCTTGTCATTGAAGAAATCCCGGACCAGGAACACGGAAAATGGAATGAACAACCCCAAAAACATGGCTATGATGTAATTCATGGTCGTTTTTGGCGATATCGTCTTGGATGTGAAATACTGTGCCTTGTTGACTATTTCATAATCAGGCTGGCTCGATGCCCTTGCGATCTGTGCCTCGGCTCGTTTTTGGAGAAGGAAGGTATAGATCGCGTCGTTCAGTTTGAACTGCCTTTCCATGCCGATCAGTTCACGCTCCGTTTTCGGCAGGTACGTGATCTGCGAATTGAGCTTATCGACCCTGCTGTCAATCTCCTCCAGCGCGATCTCCGATTTCTTGTAATTGTAATCGATATTCTCCAGTATGGTCTTCTTGATATTTGATATCTGAATGTCCAGGTCCTTTAGAAACAGGTTCTTTGGGTTGTTCTCAATATAATTCATCCGCTGATTGTTCAGCTCCATCAATTCACCGATGAGGGCGTTCAGTGTCGGATCATTCACTTCCATGGAGGAAGGGGCCATAAGGTCGGACACATCGTCGTTGTTATTGAAATAATCGCGGATATAGTCAAAATATCTTTGCTGCATGATTATGTCAACCCGCTCATTTTCAAACTCGTTCATCTTCTCAAACAATTTCTCACCCTGGAAACTCAGGTTCATAACCTGGTTTTGGGAGCGGAAGCTTTGCAACCTGCTTTCAGCATACGACAGTGAGTCGGATATGTCCGAAATCCGGGCATCGATGAATTTGATCGTATTGAAGGCGGTTTGGTTCTTTTTCTGCAAATTCTCGTCGAGATATACGTATGTCAGCGTATTCAGGAAATCTGTCACCTTGTAGGGATGAGAACCGGAAAGGAGGATACTGACCACGGATGAAGTGGGAGTAGTATTTGTCACCGAAAGGGCCCCGGCATACATAAGGGATAATTGGATGAGGTTATTAAACGTAAAGAACAGCTTGTTCTTTTCCTCAATGAAGCGGGAATTCCTGTCTTCAAGAAAAACGGTGAAGCTGTAATCCGGGCTGACGATCTTTTCCCCATACTTATAGATGCCCGCCACCTGAAGGGTATCTAGCCTTCTGACCTCATTGTTGGCCACATAATCGTAACATGACACCTCAACGTCATTGGCAAGCAACCTGAAAACACTGTCATTGATGTGTTCGAGGTAGAACTTCACATTGACTGGCTGGACATGTGTTTGATCGAAGATCACACGAATGGGCGTGCTGATATAAAGTTCTGTTTCCTTTTCCAGCCGGATAAAGTCGAACGGCAGGATGTTCTCTGACAAGTAATAGGAGACCTCCAGGTTCATTTCCTGGACAGCCCTGCTGATCATCGCGTAAGAGGTGAACAAGGCCAATTCATTCTCGACGCTCTCGATCCCTGAAAACAAACCGCTTTGGAAAATATCATCCGAACTCAGGAATGAATTCCTTTGTTCCTTATTGATCAGGATGGTTGAAAAGTTGCTGTAGACCTTCGATCCGTAACGATTGATCAAGAAGGCCACCACCATCGCAAAAAGTACGGCGGCCACAAAATAGTACTTGTACTTGAAGTACCTGATTATTATTTTCTTATAATCAGTTTTCTGATGAAATATTTCTTCCGACTTCACCAATTCCTGTAGGTTTAGTTATTGCGTGCAAACAATAAATACAACGTAACTGCAGTGGTAATAGTTGTCAGGTAGATCGGCCAATTTACGACACTCAGGTTCCTGAACTTCTGCTTTATGGGATGCACAATGATCACATCATTCGGGATCACATAGTAATACTCGGAGGCAACAACTTCCTTGTTCGAAAGGTCCAGGTAATAGTAATTGATCTGGTTCTGCACCTCCCTTACCAGCACAACACTCTTCTTGTTCCCGTAATCCGTAAAATCGCCAGCGAAGCTTAATGCCTGGAAGATGGTGATCTGGTCGCGCGAGAAGGCATATTCACCCGGCCTGCGGACCTCCCCCAGGACGGCCACCCGGTTGTTCACGAATTTGACGGTGATGGAGATGTTCGACAAATACTGACCAACCTCTCTTTCGATCTTTTCCTGGGCCTCCTCGAGCGTCAGGTTCTTAATGAAGATCTCGCCAACGAACGGGAAGTTGATGTTGCCGGACTGGTCGACCGTATAACTGATCAGGTCCACCATCTGCAGGTTCCGAGTGTCCCTGGAAAAGATGTTTGCCGTCTTCTCATCAATGCTGGATACATTGATGTAAAGATTATCGAAAGGCTGTATCTTTTTTTCCGGGCGGACGTTGGTATAGGTGTTCACATGCTGGGATTCACTGTCCTCCTGCAGGTAGATCAGCTTCTTTTTGGGAATACAGGAAGTCAGCAAGGCCAGCACCATGATGGACAGAAGCACCTTTGACCGCGAAAATTCGAACTTGTTCACCACTTGTTTTCTTAAAAAAGCACCTATGATCAACATAGGTGCAAAAATATCATTAATTATTGGGTTAAAAAAATTTACGCGCAATCCAGCTGAATAAATCCTATGACCCTGATCCCTTTAAGATAGTCCGGATCGTTTTGAAGAACAGGATCAGGTCAAGTTTGTACGACCAATTGTCGATATACTGAAGGTCCATCTTCATCCAGTCCTCAAAAGAAATATCATTCCTGTTCTCTTCGATCTGCCATGTACAGGTGATCCCGGGTTTCATGGATAGCCTGCGGAGCTGCCAGCGCTCATACTGCTTTACCTCCTCCGGGATGGGCGGCCTGGGTCCCACGAGGCTCATATCCCCGATCAGCACATTGATGAACTGGGGTAATTCATCGAGCCCGGACTTGCGCAGGAATTTCCCGATCTTCGTTATCCTGGGGTCGTTCTTGATCTTGAATGCCGGGCCATCAGCCTCATTTTGCGACATCAGGGATGCCTTCAGGGCTTCGGCATTGACAACCATGGTCCTGAACTTGTACATGTAAAATGTCCTGCCGCGCAAGCCTACACGCTTCTGCTTGAAGAAAACCGGGCCCGGAGATGTCAATTTGATCAGGACCCCGATAACCAGCATGACTGGAGCCCAGATAAGCAGGATGAAAAAGGCCACAACCACGGAAAATACATTCTTGACCTTGAATGCAAAATGGTCGGACGGCGTGTTGTCAAAAGTGAGGAATGGTGTATCGCCGAAGTGATTCAGATGCACTTTTGTGGCCGACTTGCTGAACAACTGCGATTGCATCCGGAAGACAACCCCGACCTCCTCGCAATCATGTATCAGACTTTTCAAATTCGACTGGTTGATCTCGTTCTTACAATATATGACCTCGTCAATGACATCAATGTCAAGCAGATTGCTTATGCTGACCCGTTCAGGATGCACGGAGAAGGATTCCCTGTACCTCTTGTACAGAAAGCTGGAATTGGTCACGATGTACTTAATGATGTATCCCCATTCCTTATTGGCGATGATCCTTTCGATGAACTCCTCGGAAGTGTCATCTGCGATGAGGACCACGTTCCGTGTATTGTAACCCTTGACCCTGAAGTATTTCATGACCCTGTAAGCCATGATCCGCACGGAGAACAGCGTGACAAGGTTAAGGAAACCGAACATCAGGACCATGATCCTGCTTATCGAAGTCAATTTGAAAAGGAATACCGACACGAAAATGACCCCCAGGCCGATCACCACTACCCTGAGATAAGATGCCAGGATCATGGAGTATGTCTTTGTACGGTGCATCTCTGCCAGCCGCAGCGATTTGATCAGCAGGAACCAGGTTGGAAGTATGATCAGCCCGATAATGATGTATTCCTGCGTCCCACTGATGGGTGGTTCGAAAAATGCATCCCGGATTAAATATGCCGCTACAAATGTCAGTAGCGACAAAAACACATCGAAAACACCAAAGATGTTATTGATCTGTTGTTCTCTTTCCTTAATCATGTTTTTAGGTTTTCGTCTATTTAACAAATTACGTAAGCGATTGTTGGCTATGACATTTTTCAAAAACCATACCCCGCGCCTTTAAATAGATCAATACCTGAATATCAAGCAATTAGGTTTGCAGTAGTTTCCCAAATTGGGAATTTTTTTTACTAACGGGAATCTATATCAAAGGTAATGAAATCTTCAAGATTGTGGGCATTAAAATACAAAAAGGGAAGAAAAGTTAATAACTTTTATCATTCTCCTATATTTGCAAATACAGGGCTAATTTTAAATTTATATTCATCAACGCAGAACTTAATCATGAAATGGCCGTTGAAACAATTACAAATCAAAACTTCAGAAAGCCCGCTGACCAAATATATAAAACGGATATCTATATTTGACCAAATCGGCCTTCCAGCAGAAACAATGCGCTGTTAAATATGTATAATAGAAAAATTAGGTACACCAATGTCAGGATATACAATCATATCACCTGTTCGTAACGAAGAAGAATACATTGAAAGGACGATAGAGTCCGTGATCCGGCAAACCATGAAGCCACTGGAATGGATCATTGTGAACGATGGGTCCACAGACAGAACAGCGGAAATCATCGAGCGTTATCTGAAGGATCATCCATGGATAAAACTGGTCAACAAGGAGGACCGGGGATACTATTTCCCGGGCACAGGCGTGGTCGACACCTTCTACAGAGGGTTTGAGAACATTCGCGACGACAGCTGGGAATATGTGGTGAAACTGGACTGCGACCTCTCCTTCGATCAGGACTATTTCAAGGGGGTCATTTCCGAATTTCAAAAAAATCCAAAACTGGGAATCGCCAGCGGATTGCCGCTGATCCCCAAAAATGGTCAAATGGTCGAGGAGAAAGTCCAGGACGACCATCCGGTGGGCCCCTCAAAGATCTACAGGCGTAAGTGCTTTGAGGATATCGGCGGATTGAAACCCATACCCGGCTGGGACCTGGCTGACCTCCTGTCAGCACAGATGAACGATTGGGAGACCAGGTGTTTTCCCGAATACAAGCTGGACCATTACCGCATTACCGGTTCGCGGCGAAAGGGAATAACAAAAGGAAAATTCCTGTTGGGCCGTTTTGAGTACCGCTTTGGATACTCGCTTGCCTACGTATTGCTCAAAGCGATATACCGGTTGTTCGATGCGCCTATCCTCATCGGAAGCATCGGGTTGGTGGGGGGTTATCTTTACGCTTTCCTGATCCGGGAAAAAAGGCTCTATGATAAGGACATGAGAAAATTCCTGAGAAAGAGACACAGAAAGTACCTTATTGATAAATTTACCAGAATCTTCAGGGCCAATTGACGAACTATGCGTTTTTCCGTCATTACCATATGCAGGAACAACCTTGAGGAGCTGTTGATGACCCATCGGTCGCTGACCAAAGAAGCCGGCCTGAACTTCCAGTGGATCGTGATTGACGGCGATTCCTCCGACGGCACCAGGGAATGGCTGAATGAGAACCTCGACAGCAGTTCCTGGTTATCCGAACCTGACAAAGGCATCTACGATGCCATGAACAAAGGCGTCGCACTTGCCCGGGGTGAATACCTTGTCTTCATGAACAGCGGCGATGAATTCCATGACGCCGAAGTGCTGGGCAGGGTCGACAAGATCATTGCAGGTGCAGATGAAAAACCGGCCTTCATCTATGGCGATTCAGTGGATGTCGCTGAGGACGGAACCGAGTATTACCGAAAGGCCAAGAATCACTCCGCCATCAAATATGGAATGATCACCCAGCACCAGGCCATGTTCTTCAGACGGGACCTGTTGCCTTCGCCCCCATACCAGGAGAGGTTCAAACTCTCTGCAGATTATGCATTGATCTCCCATACCCTGAGGAACAGCGTCGGGCAGGGGATCATCAGGGTCGACTTCCCCATATGCCGTTTCAAAATGGGAGGCACCAATGAATCGAAAAGGTTCAGGGCATTGAAAGAAGATTACAGGATCCGCACGGACGTTCAAAAAATGAGCGCGATCGAAGCATCGTTGCTCTATTTCCTGCACTACAACCATGCTGTGCTCAAGCATCTTTTCAAAAGGAGCAGGTTCCTGCGGCACCGGCAGATCAAAAAGCAGGCATAACGGCTATTTGCACGAGACTCATGGAAAAGACAGCGTACTATAACATCCGGTTCGATAACCTCGACGCCACACAGACCCTCGAGGAATGTAAAAAATTCTATGCGTCGGGCAGCTGCCGGGCTATCTTTTTCATCAACGCCCATTGTTTCAACATCGCTCAGAAAAAACCCGATTACAAGGCAGCCCTCGACGCGGCCGACCTGCTGCTCAACGACGGCATAGGTTTCAAATTGGGAGCCAGATTCAAGGGTATCACCGTAAAGGAGAACATGAACGGGACGGATTTTGTCCCCAAGCTTTGCAGCCAGGCACGGGACCTCGGAAAAAGGATCTACCTCCTGGGCGGGGAGGAGGGCATCGCCCGGAAAGCTGCCGAAAATCTGGAGACCAGGTTCCCGGGCATTGAGATCGCCGGGACCCGCAACGGATTCTTTGATTTCAACAACGATGAGGATGTGGTCGATGACATCATCGCCAAAAAAACGGAACTGCTGATCGTGGGCATGGGTGTCCCCAGGCAGGAACTATGGCTGATGAAGAACAGGGACAAACTCGAGGGCGTGAGGATCAGCGTGGCCGGCGGGGCGGTCCTGGACTTCATCTCGGGCAATGTTCCCCGCGCCCCGATGTGGATGCAACGATCCGGCACAGAATGGGTGTTCCGGTTGTACAACGAGCCCAGGCGCCTGTTCAAGCGGTATTTCATCGGAATACCGGAGTTTTTCTTCAACCTGACCAGAGCCAGATGACCCTTAAACGCGCATACCTCTACCCCATTACCGGCCGCGATGATAAACTGGGCCTGTACAATCCGTACCTCGACGACTTCATGCGGTCCCTGGAAAGGGATATCGTGATCGTAAACAAAGATGATCCTTCGCAGACGGGGATCCTCAATCTTGTAAAGTATCTGTTCCGCATCGACATGGTCTTTTTCAACTGGATCGAGAACATCCCCGATCGGAAAGGGGGAGGTCTGCAGGCCCTGTTCCTCAAGACATTGCTGTACATCGCACCGGTACTGGGCATCCGGGTGATTTGGACCATGCATAACAAGTTGTCGCACTCCAAGGACAATTTCGACAACAAGAAAAAGATTTTCAAACTGATGCTTCGGCGGGCCGACCTCATCCTCACACACTCCAAGGCTGGCATCGCCTTCGGCGAGGAGATGCTGCCCGGCGCTGGAAGAAAGATCCGCTACCTGCCCCACCCGTCGAAGGACAGGCGGCTCAGGACCGCGCCGGAAAAAACAAACGACATCCTGATCTGGGGCACCATAGCCCCGTACAAAGGGATCGACAATTTCCTCGACTTCCTCGCGAAGAACAACCTGCACAGGAAATATAAGATCCATATCGTCGGCAAGATAACCTCTCCCGATTATGTTGACAGGATCATGGAATATGCCTCGGACACGATCCTCATCGAGAATAAATTCATTGAGGACGACCTCCTGCAGGAGCTGATCGCCGGGTCGAGGCTGGTACTGTTCACCTATTCCCTTGACAGCATCCTCAGTTCCGGTGTATTGATGGACTCCCTGGGGTATGGGGCGAACATCATCGGGCCTTCGGTCGGTGCCTTTGCCGACCTTGCCGAAGATGGGATCATTTCCGCCTTCCGGGACTATGATCACATGATGGAATTGATCGATCACCAGCTGGACGCAGATGGGGATACGGGGCAACACAATAAACTGGATCAGTTCCTGGAAGCCAATTCCTGGCCCGCCTTTGCCGGCAATTTCCTCGCACTCCTGAAATAACACACCTGTCCCAGGGTCCGGCAAACGGAACCTGGATCCGGCGATTGTAGCGGTCTCGGAAATATTTGCTTATTTTGTCCCCGCGAACATCCAATCTCATACCATGAAACTGACCTTCGGAATGGTCATAAACAAGGACAAGGCAAAGGATACCGGGATGGCACTGACCTTTCTGCTGATCCTCCTGCAGCTGTGGCTGGGCGGAGAGGTATACGCCAGGCTGGCTGCGCTGACACTGCTGATCACCATGGTGTACCCGCTCATTTTCAAGCCGTTGGCTTACGTCTGGTTCGGGCTTGCACAGGTGCTCGGCTTTGCCGGATCGAGGATCATCCTTACCGTTATTTTCATTGTGATGGTCGTACCGGTGGCCCTCTTCAGGCGATTGCTCGGGAAAGACCCGCTGCTTTTGAAACGGTGGAAGAAAGGGGATGCTTCAGTTTTTGTCACCAGGGATCACGCCTATTCCCCGGCAGACCTGGATAAACCTTATTGATCAGGCTATGGATTTTTTGAAAGACTTATGGGGATTCTTGAAGGTCAGGAAGAAGTTCTGGCTTTTCCCGATCATCATCATCTTGCTGATATTCGGGATACTTGTGGTATTCACAAGCGGCACCGCCATTGCCCCGTTCATCTACACCCTTTTTTAACACACGATAATGGCCGTATCGATCCTTGGAATATCCGCCTATTATCACGACAGCGCCGCAGCCCTTGTCAGGGATGGCGAGATCATCGCCGCCGCGCACGAGGAACGGTTCACGCGCATGAAACACGATCCTTCCTTCCCTTCGAATGCAGCGAAATTTGTGCTTGACAGAGGCGGTATCGGGCTCCGGGACCTCCATGCCGTGGCGTTCTACGACAAACCCTACATCAAATTCGAGCGCCTGCTCGAAACGTACCATGCACTTGCCCCTCGCGGGCTGACCAGTTTTTATGAAGCCATCCCCGTATGGATCAAGGAGAAGCTGTTCATGAAAAAAATGCTCCGTGAGGAACTCGCCAAACTGGGCGGTGCAAACGTGAAGGTCCTTTTCCCCGAGCACCACCTGTCACATGCGGCAAGTGCCTTTTACCCTTCCCCTTTCCAAAAAGCGGCAATCCTCACCATCGACGGGGTGGGTGAATGGGCGACCACGACCATAGGAAAGGGCGACGGGAACGGCATCCGGATCATCAAGGAACTTCATTTCCCCCATTCCCTGGGCCTCCTCTATTCCGCATTCACCTACTATGCAGGTTTCAAGGTGAACAGCGGGGAGTACAAGCTGATGGGACTGGCGCCCTACGGGGTGAGGGGCTCGGAACAGACCGAAAGATTCAAACGGATCATTACAGAACGGCTAGTGGACATCCGGCCCGACGGTTCGATCCTCCTGAACATGGGCTATTTCAGGTTCGCCTCCGGCCTGCGGATGACCGACGACAGGGCCTGGACACGGCTCTTCGGCATCCCGCCCCGCAAAGAGGAATCGCCCATAACCCCTGATTACATGAACCTGGCCCTGGCCATTCAGGAGGTCACGGAATCGGTCGTTTTGAAACTTGCCAGGACCGCGAAAGCACTGACAGGTGAAGACGACCTTGTGATGGCGGGGGGCGTGGCACTCAACAGTGTGGCCAACGGAAAGATCATCGGCGAAAAACTGTTCAGGGGCCTGTGGATCCAGCCTGCTGCAGGGGATGCCGGCGGGGCCGTGGGTGCCGCGCTTGCGGCCTGGCACATCGGGCTAGGGAAAGAACGGACCGCCAAACCTGGAAAGGATGGCATGAAAGGGGCCTTCCTGGGTCCGGAGTTCAATGCCCATGACATACGCAATACCGCCCGGAAATATGACGCTCCGCACACTCATTACAAGGATTTCCGGCAGCTCACCGAAAAAGTGGCCGAACTGCTGGACCGGGGCCAGGTGGTGGGATGGTTCCAGGGCCGGATGGAATATGGCCCAAGGGCCCTGGGAAACAGGAGCATCCTCGGTGACGCCCGAAACCCGGGAATGCAAAAGAAAATGAACCTGAAGATAAAATACAGGGAAGGCTTCAGACCCTTCGCCCCGTCGGTCCTCGAAGAGGACATCGACCAATTCTTCGACCTGGATGGCAAGTCCCCGTACATGCTCCTGGTGATACCGGTCAGGGAAAGCAGGAGAACCCCGGAACCCGCGAACTATGACAGCATGGACCTTTATGACAGGCTCTACCACGTCAGGTCCGACATACCTGCTGTGACCCACATCGATTATTCGGCCAGGATCCAAAGTGTCGGCAGAGAGGACAATCTCCGCTACTGGGAACTGATCAACGCCTTTAAAAAACGGACCGGCTACGGGGTTATCGTGAACACCTCCTTCAACGTCAGGGGGGAACCCATCGTATGCACCCCGGAGGAGGCCTACCGGTGCTTCATGCGAACTGAAATGGACCACCTCGTGATGGGTGACTTCCTGTTCGATAAAACGGAGCAGAAACCCCTCGACGAAAATGACGGATGGAAAGAAAAATTCAAGCTTGATTAGGCAGTCCGCAATATCTTTGCAGGACATCAGTTTTTATGTCACGAACAATTGACGAATAACATGAAGGTCGCGATCGTAGGGGCCACCGGGTTGGTCGGCCAGAAAATGCTTCAAGTGCTCGGGGAGAGGAAATTTCCCGCCCGGGAGATAATCCCCGTAGCCACTGCCCGCTCGGCGGGCAGGGAAGTGCGCTTCAACAACAGGAACTTCCGGGTGATGGAAGCGAAGAAGGCCGTTCTCCTCGATCCCGACATCGCCCTTTTCTCCGCCGGCGGGGGCACCTCGCTTGAATGGGCGCCCCGGTTCGCGCAGGCAGGAAGCTATGTCATCGACAACTCCTCTGCCTGGAGGATGGACCCGGGTAAAAAACTCATCGTTCCCGAGATCAACGCAGGCATCCTGACCATGGACGACAGGATCATCGCAAACCCCAATTGCTCGACCATCCAGCTTGTCATGGTGCTTGCCCCGCTTCACCGTGCCTTCGGCATCAGGCGGGTGGTGGTCTCCACCTACCAGTCCGTCACCGGCTCGGGCATGAAAGCCATCGATCAAATGAACACGGAGCGGGCCGGCGGGGTCCCTGACCGCTTCTACCCCCACCCGATCGACGGGAACGTCATCCCTCACTGTGATGTGTTCGTGGACGGAGGGTATACGAAAGAGGAGATGAAACTCGTCAACGAGACCAGGAAGATCCTCGACGACGACCGCATCGCGATCACCGCCACCACGGTGCGCGTCCCTGTCACAGGGGGGCACAGTGAAAGTGTGAACATCGAATTTGACAGCCCGGCCGACATCACGGAGGTCCGCCGCCTGCTTCAGGATACGGCTGGCGTCGTCGTGATGGATGACCCGGCAAACAATCTGTACCCGATGCCACTCACGGCGATCGACAGGGACGAGGTGTTCGTGGGAAGGATACGGCGCGACAACTCGGTGAAGCATGGGATCAACCTCTGGATAGTGGCCGACAACCTGCGCAAGGGAGCAGCGACCAACGCCGTCCAGATCGCGGAATACGTAGCTGAAAGATTCCTCTAGGCGGTGACGAACTGCACGGTGTTCCTGCTGCGCTGCTCGACATAGATACGCCTGTCCCGTACCACTTCCCCTATGCTCTTTTCAGTGTAATGCCGCACGGTGACCAGGGTGAGCGAATCATTGTAGAGCACCCTGAATTCTTTCCTGAGGATGCCGATCAGGTCGTGCACTTCCCTTCCCCGCGGTTCATCCACGCATACGGAAAAACTGACGGCCGAATGCTGCATGAGGTTGGCTTTCAGCCTGAACCTGTAGAGCAGCCCGAACAACTTGCTGATGTGCGATTCGGCAATGAACGAGAGGTCCTCGAGCGAGATGGAGATCAGAATCTGCTTATCCTTGATGATCGTGATGGGCACCTTTTGCCCCGGTGCAGGAAGTTCTCCCACTACGGTGCCTTCCTCGTCGGGATGATAGAAAGAACGCACAAAAAGCGGGATGCCCCTTTGTTTCAAGGGCTTGATGGTCTTTGGATGAATGACCTTGGCCCCGTAATAGGCCAGCTCGATCATCTCCTGGTAGCTCACCCGCGGCAGCAGTGTCACATGCCCGAACAGGGCTGGATCCGCATTGTATATGCCGCCGACATCTTTCCAGAGGGTGACGCTGGAGGCATCGAATATGTGGGCAAGGACCGCGGCTGTAAAATCGGAGCCCTCGCGGCCGAGGGTCGTGACCAGCCCGGATCCTTCGGTTCCTATGAACCCCTGGCAAACAAAGCGGTCGGAACTTTCGAAATCAAGGGCTTCCCGGAGCCGCTGACCCGATCCTTCATAATTGACGGAGGCATCCCTGAAATTGGAGTCGGTCACGAGGCAGTCGCGGAGGTCGACCCACACATTGTGAAGGCCCCGGAGCTGAAGGTAACGGCTCACGATCCGGGTGGAAAGGACCTCTCCGAACGACACCACCTGGTCGTAGAAAAGGTTGAAATCCTGGTCCCTGAATCTCTCCACCTGTCCGGCAATTTGAACGAACAACCGGGATATCTCGTTGTGCACCGGATCCAGTGCATCAGGGATCAGTTCCTCCGCGATCTCGCGATGGTATTTCTGAAGCAAGGCAATCTTTTCGGCATACTCTTCCGACCCCTTTCCGGCCAGCTTTACAATCTCTTCCAGGTGATTGGTGGTCTTTCCCATGGCCGACACCACGATGATAACCTGCTCGGTGCAGCCCTGCACGATATTCCCGAGCAACCGGAACGACTCCGCATTGCGCACCGAGGCACCCCCGAATTTGTATATCACCATCTTTCAGAGATTTATGTCAACAAAAATAGTCATTGCACTGTTACTTACCTGAAAAATTAATAATTTTGCCGTTTGTTTCAAGAATCAAAAAAAATATCCAATGAAGTATGATGTTATTGTGATTGGCAGTGGCCCAGGAGGTTATGTAGCAGCCATCCGCGCCTCTCAGCTCGGGCTGAAGACTGCCGTGGTGGAAAAAGCCGAACTTGGCGGTGTATGCCTCAATTGGGGGTGCATCCCGACGAAAGCCCTTCTGAAGAGTGCCCAGGTATTCAACTACATAAACCATGCTTCCGACTATGGCATTCAACTGGGCGGCGATGCAAAACCTGACTTCAAGGCCATGGTGGAGCGGAGCCGGTCGGTTGCGAACGGCATGAGCAGCGGGATCCAGTTCCTTTTCAAGAAGAACAAGATCGATCACATTCAGGGATCCGGGAAGGCCATGCCGGGGAAGAAAGTGGAAGTGACCGATGTCGAAGGGAAAACCACCACTTACGAGGCCGATCACATCATCATCGCCACTGGCGCCCGCTCGAAGGAGCTGCCGAACCTGAAGCAGGACGGCAAAAAAGTGATCGGGTACCGGGAGGCCATGACCCTGCCAAAACAACCCAAATCCATGGTGGTTGTGGGTTCCGGCGCCATCGGCTCCGAGTTTGCCTTCTTTTACAACTCCATCGGCACGGACGTGACCCTTGTGGAGTTCATGCCTACCCTTGTCCCGCTTGAGGACGAGGAGGTCGCCAAACAGCTGGAGCGCAGCTTCAAAAAGGCGAAGATGAAGGTGATGACCGCATCCTCCGTGGAATCGGTCGACACCAGCGGTAAGGTCTGCAAGGTAACGATCAAGACAAAGAAAGGGAACGAAACGGTGGAAGCCGAGGTCGTGCTGTCAGCAGTGGGTATTGCCACCAACCTCGACGGCATCGGGCTCGAAGAGGTAGGGATCAAGGTGGAGAAGGACAAGATCGTGGTGGATGAGTTCTACCGCACCGGCGTGGAAGGTTATTACGCCATCGGGGATGTGGTCCCAGGACCGGCCCTCGCCCACGTAGCCTCAGCCGAGGGAATTTGTTGCGTGGAGAAGATCGCGGGCCTCGACCCCGAACCCATCGATTATGGGAACGTCCCGGGATGCACTTACACGAACCCCGAGATCGCATCCGTGGGCATGACCGAAGCACAGGCGAAAGAAGCCGGATACGAGGTGAAGGTGGGCAAATTCCCCTTCACAGCCTCCGGAAAAGCAAGTGCCGCAGGAAACAAGGAAGGATTCGTCAAGGTGGTCTTTGACGCCAAATACGGCGAATGGCTGGGTGCCCATATGATCGGCGACAATGTCACTGAAATGATCGCCGAAGCCGTGGCCGCAAGGAAACTGGAAACCACCGGCCATGAGATTCTGAAAACCGTACATCCCCATCCGACCATGTCCGAAGCGGTCATGGAAGCTGTTGCAGCAGCCTACGGGGAGGTGATCCACATATAGGTCGATGATCCTCCGGGATCTGTTTTCTTAAGATCCGGCGAAAGTCGGCCGGAACTATTTTGAGTTTAACTGTTCCCGGCGATCCGGGCAAATGCCACATAGAAGTTGGAAATAGAAAAGACGAACATCGAAGGCTTATTGCTCCTGAAACCCCGGGTGCTGGGCGACCAGCGGGGTTACTTCTTTGAGTCCTACCGGACGGAGTTATTCTTGTCACTCGGGATCAATGCCCGCTTTGTGCAGGATAATGAAAGCCTGTCAGGGAAAGGCGTGCTCCGCGGACTGCATTTCCAGAACCCGCCCCATGCCCAGGGTAAACTGGTCCGGGTGGTGACCGGCGCGGTACTCGATGTGGCGGTGGACATCCGGAAAGGGTCCCCCACCTATGGCCGGCACGTGGCATTCGAATTGAACGACAGGAACAAGCATATGGTCTGGATCCCGGAAGGATTTGCCCACGGCTTCCTCACCCTTTCGGAAGGAACCATTTTCCAGTATAAATGCACGAACTACTACAACAAAGATTCAGAAGGCAGCATCCGCTGGAATGATCCTGACCTGGCCATCGATTGGCAATATGCCGATCCGGTCGTCTCGGAAAAGGACCGTGCGGCGCCCCATTTCAACCAACTGAAAACCAAATTCAAAATTTCCAATGGCTAGGACTTCACTCAATAAAATACTCTTGCTGACCACGGTGCTGATCTTTTCAGGAATGGTATTCCTGCTCTTTACATTCGCCGGCGACAAAGGGGTCAATGGCGAGGAACTTCCCGACCAGGAACCTGGCAGGATCCTTACTGTCATTTCACCCGAGATCCCGAAGAAGGCGGACTTTGCCGGTGAAAATGCCCCGCTGGAACTGTTCTACGTGAAAGAGTCCCTCGACCGGGAATTGCTGGTGAACTCTTACTGGCACAGTTCCACCATCCTGATGCTCAAGAGGGCCAACAGGTGGTTCCCCGTCATAGAGCCCATCCTGAAAGAGAATGGCATCCCCGATGATTTCAAGTATGTGGCCCTGATCGAAAGCGGCTTTACCCGCACGGTCTCGCCAAAAGGCGCTGCGGGGTTCTGGCAGTTCCTTGAAAAGACCGCCAGGGATTACGGACTGGAAGTGAACGACTATGTGGATGAGCGTTATCATGTGGTAAAATCGACCCAGGCAGCTTGCCGGTATTTTCTGGAATCATTCGAGAACTATACGAACTGGACTCTCGTGGCGGCAGCCTACAATGCCGGTAATAGAAGAATATCCGAATCGCTGGAGGACCAGCATGGAAAATCATATTATGACCTTTACCTGAATGAAGAAACTTCGCGGTACATCTACCGGGTCCTTGCCATCAAGATCCTCTATGAGAACCGGGAGGCATACGGTTTCCACCTGAACAAGACCGATCTCTACCAGCCTATCCAAACACAACCGGTAACGGTGGAAACCCCGATTGTCAGCCTGGCGGATTTCGCCGATGACAACGGAATGAACTACAAAATGCTCAAGGAACTGAACCCCTGGCTTCGCTCCGGATCGCTGCCCAACGCCAGCGGGAAGAGCTACCTCATTGAAATTCATGCGATGCAACAGGGGCAATGAGTGACGAAACTTCAAGGGATCTCCGCGGGTGAGACAGGAAAAGACATATGAAACACCGGAGCAGAATGTGAATTCTGATGGTTCCCTGGAGGTATTCGGGGCACGTGTGCATAACCTCAGGGACATCGATGTGTCGATCCCCAGGAACAAACTGGTGGTCATCACGGGATTGAGCGGCAGCGGCAAATCATCGCTGGCCTTCGATACGATCTATGCGGAAGGACAGCGCAGGTACATGGAGACCTTTTCGGCGTATGCCCGCCAGTTCATAGGGAACCTGGAGAGGCCGGATGTGGACAGGATCACGGGACTGAGCCCGGTGATCTCCATCGAGCAGAAATCGGTGAACCGGAACCCCAGGTCCACGGTGGGCACGATCACCGAGATCTACGATTTCCTGAGGCTCCTTTTTGCCAGGGTGGCCGATGCCTATTCCTATGAGACCGGCGAACGGATGATCCGTTATTCGGAATCCCAGATTCTGGAACTGATCCAAACTTATTTCAACGGGCGCAAGGTAATCGTGCTTGCCCCGGTGGTGAAAGGCCGCAAGGGCCATTACCGTGAGATGCTGGAACAGTTCAGGAAACAGGGATTTCTGAATGTCCGCGTGGACGCCACCATGAAGGAGCTTGTTTTCGGCCTCCAGCTCGACCGGTACAAGGTGCACGACATTGAGCTGGAGATCGATAAAATAAAGGTCGTCCCGGAAGCAAAGAACCGACTGATCCAGTCGGTCCAGCTGGGAATGAAATACGGAAAGGGGGCCGTGATGGTCATGGACCATGAAACGGGAGTGATAAAACATTTCAGCAAGACCCTCATGTGTCCGACCACCGGAATCTCCTACAGCGAGCCGGAGCCCAACACATTCTCGTTCAACTCACCATACGGCGCATGCCCAAAATGCAACGGGCTGGGCACCGTGACTGAGGTCGACCTCAAAAAGATCTTTCCCGACAAAAAGAAAAGCATCAAAAAAGGCGGGATCGCACCCATCGGAGAGTACAAGCACAACTGGATCTTCCACCAGATGGAGGCCATCGGACACAAATACGGGTTCGACCTGGACAGCCCCATCGAAGACATCCCCGAAGAGGCCATATCCGCCATATTGTACGGGTCTGACGAGAATTACACCATCAAGAAAGAATACCTGGGCATCACGTCCACCTATACCCTGAACTTCGAGGGGATCATCAACTTCATCACCAACCAGTTCAGCGAATCGGGCTCAGCAAGCATCAAGAAATGGGCGCTGAACTTCATGAACACCATCAACTGCCCGGATTGCGGCGGACTCCGGCTCAAGAAGGAATCGCTGCATTTCAGGATCGACGGCAAGAACATTTCCGAGCTGGCCAATCTCGACCTTATCAGGCTTGACCGCTGGATCGGCCAACTACCCGACACACTGGAAAGGCAGAAAGGGATCATCGCCCACGAGATCATCCGCGAGATCCGGAACAGGATCCGCTTCCTGCTCGACGTGGGGCTGGAATACCTGGCCCTGAACAGGCCGGCCAGGAGTTTGTCGGGAGGGGAGTCGCAGCGGATCCGGCTCGCCACCCAGATCGGGTCCCAACTCACCAGCGTCCTCTACATCCTCGATGAACCGAGCATCGGACTCCATCAACGCGACAACCTGCGGCTCATACAATCCCTGAAGGACCTGCGTGATATCGGGAATTCCGTGATCGTGGTGGAACATGACAAAGAGACCATCCTGGCAGCTGATTACGTGGTGGACATCGGTCCCGGAGCGGGGGCTCATGGCGGGGAGATCGTAGCCCACGGGCAGCCTTCCGACATGATCGCATGCAAGACGATCACCTGCGAATACCTCCGCGGAAAACGGTCGATCAGGGTGCCCGACCAGCGCAGGAAAGGAAACGGCAGGCACATTGAACTGAAAGGGGCGACAGGCAACAACCTCAAGGACATCGATCTCAAACTGCCGCTTGGCAAATTCGTTTGCATCACGGGGGTATCGGGAAGCGGCAAATCAACCCTGATTAACGAGACCCTTTTCCCGATTCTCAACAAACACTTTTACAGGGCTGAAAAGAAACCTCTTCCCTACCGTTCCATTTCCGGGCTGGAACACCTCGACAAGGTGATCGACATCGACCAGTCGCCCA
>CAYLTG010000002.1:41610-69156 GCA_964386225.1 uncultured Bacteroidales bacterium | reverse complement strand
AAGTGTTGGAGGCATCGCGGTCGCCCGTGCCGATGTAGATGATGTCGGTATCGGTATAGTCGATGGCGATGGCGGAGACACCGAGCGCCGGGAAGTCATCCGTCAGCACTTCCCATGTTTCCCCTTCATCCGTGGTCTTCCACAGGCCTCCTGAGGGGGAGCCGATATACACTGTCTGGGCGTTGCCGGGTTCGATCGCCACCACATTGATCCGGCCGATCCCGGGGTTCCAGTGGCCGGTATTATCCTCCCACACCCTCGGTCCCAGTTCCTCCCAGTTGCTGGTGACCTTTGATTTGGCCGGCAGGGAGGACTTGAATTTCTTCATCTCGTTCCAGAGGTGATCCTGTTGCGGCCGTTCGCCGGTGGGCCAGGTACGGTCGCCGTTGAACCACTCCCAGCGCTTGTAAATGTTATACATCGTGCCCCGGCCGGTGCCGTATTCCTCGAAATAGGCCTCAGCCTCGCGCTGGACATCGAAGAAGTTGACCTGCGGGTCCTGCATCATGATGAACCATTTTGGGGTTCCGTCGACGAGGCGGTCCTGGGCTGCCGTGCGCAGGAAACTGAAAGAAAGGACGATCAGGATGGTAAGGAAGAAGAGCTTTTTCATCGGTAAATTTGCGTTAAATATGGATGTCTGTGTTTTTGATCACTACTATTTTCGAATAAACATATATTGAACTGCAAAGTTAGCAATTTGTATAGTTTTTTTACCCCGGGGCCACGATAAATTATTCATTTTATGGTCATATATATTTGTATTCTATGCTTCAGGGCAGCCGGGCAATGGCCTGCCGGCTGACCAACGATCTTCTGTCCCTGATCAGCCTGGATGCGCAGTTGCCTGCGGAAGGGCAAGTCGCCATTGCATTCATTCATCCTGACAACAATGCTGAAAAAAGGCTTTGTTCAGTCATAATTTCGTATATTCGCTACCCATATTTCCACTGATGAAGAAGATCGAGATCTCCGTCACCTTTGATGAGTATGACAGCCTGAACGACATGGAAGAGGAGGACCGCACGCTCCTCGACCGGGCCAGGGAGGCCATCAATTCGGCCTATGCCCCTTATTCGGCCTATCATGTGGGTGCCGCCGTCCTGCTCGCGAACGGCAAGGTCTTCACCGGCAACAACCAGGAAAACGTGGCATACCCTTCGGGGATCTGCGCCGAGCGGGTGGCCCTTTTTTACGCTTCTGCCCAGTACCCTGAAGTGCCGGTCAAGGCCATCGCGGTATCGGCAAAGGCGAAGGGGTTCACGGTCCATTCCCCCGTCACCCCCTGCGGCTCCTGCCGACAGGTGATGGCCGAGTCCGAAAACCGCTTCAACAACAAACTGAAACTCATCATGCGGGGCGAGAACGGAAAAATAAATGTCGTCCATGGCGTGAGCAATCTCCTGCCGCTGATGTTCAGGGCGGATGAACTGAAACGCACACCATAACCTGTCGAATTGGAACTGATCTCCACTAAAATATGCAAGACCAGCGACATCGGTGTCAACGACAACCTGTTCGGCGGCACGTTGCTGTCGTGGATGGACGAGGCCGGAGCATGCTTTGCCGCCGCCAGGTGCTGCTCGCCCAACATGATCACCCTCATGGTGGATGAGGTGCTCTTCAAGAAACCTGTGAAGGTGAAGGAACACCTCAAGCTTTACGGGAAGATCCTTTCCGTGGGGAAGAGCTCCATCAAGGTGCTGGTGGAGGCGCGCAGGGTGCCCTTCGGAAACAGGGAAGAGGACCTGGTGTGCTCCACCCGGATGGTCTTCGTCCGCATCAACGACGAGGGTGTCGCCGTTCCCATCGATGAAAACGTACGTGTTAGAATCGTTAAATCCATGTAATATGAGAAAACTTACCAGACTCTTTCTTTTTATGCTCCCGCTGACCCTGATGTCCATGAAGGGCGACAAGCCGATCTACAGGATATTCGATGCGGACGGGGGAAAATCCTCTTACAGCGACATGCTCAAAGCCGCCGCGAAGGCCGATGTGGTCTTTTTTGGCGAGTTGCACGATAATTCGGTCTGCCACTGGCTTCAGCACGAGCTCACCAAGGACCTCTTCGGCGAAGTGGGTGACGAACTGGTGCTCGGTGCCGAGATGTTCGAGACCGACAACCAATTGCTGCTGGATGAATACCTTGCTGGAACCGTCGCCGAGCGCAATTTCGAGGCAGAGGCCAAATTGTGGAACAACTACAAGACCGATTACAAGAATCTGGTCGTGTTCGCCAAAGACCACATGCTCCCTTTCATTGCGACCAACGTCCCTCGACGGTATGCGGCTGTGGTCAACAAAAAAGGTTTCGAGGGGCTCGACAGTCTCGATCTGCAGGCATACGCCCTGATGCCGCCCATGCCCATCGCCTTCGATCCAACTGTGGGCTGCTACAAGGAGATGATGGCCATGATGCGCGACATGAGAAACCATGATACCCTCAACATTGCGAAGGCACAGGCGCTGAAGGATGCGACCATGGCGCATTCCATTCTCAGTAACTGGGAGAAGGGAAAGACCTTTCTGCATTACAACGGCAGCTTCCATTCCGACAACCACGAGGGGATCGTCTGGTGGCTTAAAAAAGCTAATCCGGACCTGGAGGTCGTGACCATCACCACCGTGCAGCAGGATGCATTGGATTCCCTGTCAGAGGAGAACGCGGGCAAAGCGGACTTCATCATTGTGACCCCTTCGAATACGATAAAGACATATAGTTCGCCCGGAGGTTTTTAGGGAGTGGGTTCAATGTTCAATGTGTAAGGTTGGCCTTGACCAACCGGGGTTGGTCCTTTCGAGGGCTTGGCAACAAATAACTTATAACAATTAACCATTAATTCCCGGGCGGGAAGGGCATAAAAAAACTCCTTCGGACAACCCGAAGGAGTTTTTCATTCGTGTTCCGTTCATTTAGTTCGCAGCCGGGTTGGGGTGTGCGATTTTCTTCAACGACTCCTCGTAGTTGAAGGGCTTGTGGAACGGATTCTCCTCGTTGTGGCAAGTCTTGCAGAGCTTCTCATCCGGAACGATCAGGCCGTTCTCGATGGATTTCTGGCGGTCCTTCATGATCGTGTTGGACTTGTACTTGCTGCCGGGTCCGTGGCAAGATTCGCACGATACGCCCTCATCGACCTTGATGCCGGCATGGAGGCTGGCATCCGTGTGGCCTACAGTGGCGTGGCACTTGACGCATTTTGGGTCGGTCGTCGGATCGGCTATGCCGTTTTCCTTGGCATAGGCCATTGATTCCTCATTGCTCAGCGATTTCATGGCATTTGCGTGCGGACCTGCGGACCAGATCTTATACTGCTCGCCTGTGGCGGCTTTGTTGTGGCACATCTTGCACTTAACCGCACCAATGTACTCGAAATCCTGGGCAATGACAGAACTTCCGGCAAAAAGCGCCAGAACCAGGAATAGGGTCAAATTTTTACTTAACATAACTGATAATTTTTAGATTAGTATTACTTATTTATGGATCAACTGGACTACTGTCTTTGTGCTTCATATTTACGCTGTCAGTTCCGGGGTTCGTCAACTGCCAAAATCAGGCCACTTTGCGTTTTACCGATTGTTTCACCGGGAACCTTTGTCCGGTTGCCGCAGTCAAAAAAACCAAACTGCTTGCTGGCAGCGTTTTATACTTTTATCTGTCCAAAGAGTTTCCTCACACAATAATACGGATATTTTGGAAAAGATGAAATATTTTTCTGTGATTCCTGTTACAATGCGCATGTTTTTTATTCCCCTCCATCCCGGAAATCCCGGTCCGGCCCTCCGAAAATAACGGGATGACAGGTATTTCCGTGGCCGGCAGGGCCGGGGCCAGACATTATACATGCAGCTTCTCTGTATAGTTTTTTAGAATCCATATAAATTAATAGGTACATGTTTGCATTGTTAACTTATTAACTAATTTAGTCCTGTCAATAAGACTGGGTTATTTTTATTTAATGATATATCTATATGGCTAAAAGCAAGATTCTTACAGGTTTGATGTTGGGGATGCTTGGGATCGTAACGCTGGCTTCCGGGCAATCGAACGAGGACTGCATGATGTGTCACGAGGATCCTGAACTGACGGCGGAGCGCAGGGGCCGCACCGTTTCCATGTTCGTGAACCTGAATGTCCTTCAGAATTCCGTGCACCGGGAGGTGGATTGCATCTTATGCCACGAGGATGCCGAGGTGGAGGAATTTCCCCACAATGAGGTCCTCGCCCCCGTGAAGTGCGGCAATTGTCATGATGAGGCACAGATGATGTTCGACAAGGGCATCCACGGGCAGGCGTTGCAGATGAATGCCCTGTATGCACCCACCTGCAAGGAATGCCATGGCGAACATGACATCCTTCATCACACCTCGCCCCGCTCGCGGACCTACAAGATGAACATCCCGGTGCTTTGCGGGAAGTGCCACCGCGAAGGGGCTCCCGTGGCACGCACCTACAACATTACCGAGCATAACATCCTCGAGAACTACAGCCAGAGCATCCATGGCGAGGGCCTCTTCAAGAAAGGCCTCATCGTCTCGGCCACCTGCAACGACTGTCACGGCAACCACCTGGTGCTTCCCCATACGAGCCCCAACTCCTCCATTTCCATGAAGAACATCGCGGGGACCTGCATGAAGTGCCATGCCGAGATCGAGGAGGTCCACACCAAGATCATCAGGAAGGAGCTCTGGGAAAAGGAACCGGGCGCCATCCCCGCCTGCACCGACTGCCACCCGCCTCACAAGGTGAACGTGCAGAATATCGTCAATACCATTTCCGACAAGGCATGCCTCAAATGCCATGAGCAGGACGATGTGCACAAGATGGTTGGCGATTCGGTCGTATCGCTCAAGGTGAACAAGGAGGACATAGCCAACTCCGTTCACCGCACGATCAATTGTGTCAAATGCCATTCCGATGTTTCCACCCAGCTGGCACGCCCCTGCGAAACTGCCCGGACGGTGGACTGCTCCAACTGCCACGCCGAGGTTTCCAACATCTACGATGCCAGCGGACACGGACAGGCCCACTTCCGGAAAGAGGAAAATGCCCCCTATTGCACCGACTGTCATGGAAAGCATGTTGTCAAGTCGAGGTTTGACGACACCTCCCCGACATACCGCACGGCCATCCCGCAGATGTGCGGAGAATGCCACAGGGAGGATGGAAAGGCTTTGGAGGTGGCTTCGCTCAAGGAGACCAATGCCTATATGGATTACTCGCAAAGCACGCATGGAAAAGGACTTTTCGAGAAAGGGCTGCTCCCGAGCGCGGTCTGTACCGACTGCCATACCACCCACTACATCCTGAAGGAGGAAGACGAGCGGTCCAGCGTAAATCCCAGGAATATTCCTGCTACCTGTGCCTCTTGTCACAAGGGGATCTACGACGACTACATCAACAGCGACCACGCCATCAACCGGGATGATCAGCATAAGAATTATCCCACCTGCGCGGATTGCCATACGGCGCACGTGATCTCTGACATTCAGCAGGACAAGTTCATGAATGAGGTGACCCATCAGTGTGGTAACTGTCATGAGGACCTGTCCGACACCTACATGGAAACTTACCACGGAAAGGCTTACCAACTGGGTTACCTGAAAGCTGCGCGCTGTTCCGACTGCCACGGGGCACACAAGATCTACAATTCGAGCAACCCCCTTTCGTCGGTGAGCAGTGCCAATATCGTGGAGACGTGCAAGAAATGCCACCCCGATGCCAACATCCGGTTCACCGGGTACCTGACCCATGCCACGCACCACAACAAATCCAAATACCCGGTCCTTTATTACACATTCTGGGGGATGACCTCCCTGCTGATCGGTGTGTTCGGGTTCTTCGGCATCCACCTGCTGTTGTGGCTGCCCAGGTCGATCCAGGCCATGAAGAAGAAAAAGCAGCTCAAGGGTGGCTATGGAAGCCAGTATTATGTCCGTCGGTTCACACGCAGCCAGCGGATCACCCATGTTTTCGTCATCATCAGCTTCATCATGCTGGCCCTGACGGGGATGATGCTCAAATTCGCCGGCATGGACTGGGCGGCATGGTTGTCGCGGGTCCTCGGCGGGGTTCACGTGGCCGGCAACATCCACCGTTTTGCCGCAGTGATCACATTCGGTTATTTCATTTTCCACGTGGTTTCGTTGATACGGACCAAGATCAAGCGGAGGATCCCCCTGGGAAGGTTTGTGTTCGGCAAAAACTCCCTGATGTTCAATATGCAGGATGTCAAGGACTTCTGGGCTACCCTCAAATGGTTCCTCGGACTCGGTCCAAAACCTGCCTACGGGCGATGGACCTACTGGGAGAAGTTCGACTATTTTGCTGTTTTCTGGGGAGTTGCCGTGATCGGTTTCTCCGGGCTCATCCTCTGGTTCCCGGAATTCTTCACGCAATTCATGCCGGGATGGCTCATTAACGTGGCCATGATCATTCACAGCGACGAGGCATTGCTGGCGGTGGGATTCATCTTTACCATCCATTTCTTCAACACCCACCTGCGGCCGGATGCATTTCCGATGGATACGGTCATCTTCACCGGGACGATACCCTACGACCATTTCAAGCATGAGCGTCCGCGGGAGTACGAGGAGCTGAAAGCAAGCGGCAAGCTGAAGAAGGTGGTCGTGAAGCAGGAGGCCAGGCCCAAGTGGGAGCGGGTCGTCAAGCTGTTCGGCTACAGTTTCCTGGGGCTGGGGCTGACCATGATCGTGCTGATCATTTATTCCATGCTTTTCGGATACATATAGGCCCGGGCCTCCGGGCCCCGCCGATCGAATAAAGGGAGGCCCGGCGGGCTCCCTTTTTATTTTGCCTCTTGCGCACGGGTGCCGGCCGCATCGGCATTTTCACTACTTTCGTGTGCATGGAACGCGTGGTCACTAATTCCGCAGCCATCTTCCTCATGGGCCTTCTGGGCATCTGGAAGGCAGTGCCGGTGGGTTTTGCCCTGGGTGCCGGTCCCGTGCTCACCTGGCTTATGACCTCCCTCGGGGCCATGGTCGCGGCCGTGGTCCTCTACTTTTTCGGTGACAGGATCCGCCGGTACCTGTCAAGGAAGGAAAAGAAGCCCCGCGCTGAGAAACGCAACGCGCGTGCGGAAAGGCTGCTGGAACGATACGGTACGGCAGGCCTCGGCCTGTTGGGGTGCCTGGTGATGGGACCGAACATGACCATGCTTATCGGCCTGGTGATCGTGCGGTCGCCACGGAAGCTGCTGACCTGGACCATTGCCGGCATTCTGGTCTGGACCCTCGCACTCACCCTGCTCGCCGCGGTCAGCATCGACCTGTTCCTGCAGATCGCCTCCTGGTTCGGCGGTGGTCAGTGATGACTGCCCCCCGGCTTTCATTGGCCTCGAGGTAACCCCCCTGAAAAATTTCCGTATACACCTATCCTTCACATTCAGCAGGTTATTGTGCTGATGCTGAGGGAAGCAACAAGTTCAAAAAACAGAATGGAATGAAAGGGATTTTCAATATCAGGCTTATCATGTTGCTGGCGTTTCTGTTCGCCGTATACCTGTTCGCCTGCGATTTCAAGCTGCCCTTGAGGAATATCGGGAAAAAGGCGGAAACAATAGCCCATGTGGACAGTGTGAGGAGCCTCCAGCTTTTCGACCTGTATTCCTATAACCAGATCTATTACCATTACATCTTCGATGCGCAGAAATTCACCGACTCCATCACCTCCAACCGGCTGAGGGGCAACGTGAACACTGGTGACAGCCTGGTGATACTCATTTCCAGGATGAATCCCGGACAGCATACGGTAAAATCGGTACAGGGCATCAAGCAGGACCAGGTCCAGTACATGGGCTGGTAGCAGGCGCTGCTGTTCACGTTCCTTTCCGGCCCTCGACGATGTACATGTCGATCTCCCCTTTGTTCTTGGCCGTGATCTTCCCCCTGTGCGTGCATTCAAACCGGTCTTTCACAAGTGCATAGGTGCTTCCAGAGATGTTTACCTTTCCGGGGATCCCGCTGCTTTCCATCCTGCTGGCCGTATTGACCGTATCGCCCCAGATGTCGTAGGCAAATTTGTTCTTTCCCACGACGCCGGCCACTACGGGGCCTGTATGGATCCCTATCCTGAGTTCCCAGAAGGGCTGGCCTTTGGACTCCCGGTCGGCTTTGAGCCGCTCCATGAATTCCTTGATCTCAAGCCCGGCGCGGACCACATCCACAGGGTTGGTGGTGTTGGCTGCCGGGATGCCGCCGGCACACATGTAAGCATCACCGATGGTCTTGATCTTTTCGAGGTTGTGCTTGTCGATGATCTGGTCGAAAGCAAGGAAACAGGTATTTAGTTCGGCCACCAGTTCCTGCGGGGTCAGCTTCTCGGCAATGTTGGTGAAGCCCTTGAAATCGGTGAACAGCACCGATACCAGGTCGTACTGCCTGGGGCTCGCCGACCCTTTCTCCTTCAATTCCTCCGCCGTTTCTTCCGGCAGGATGTTGAGCAGCAGTTTGTCGGACCGTTGCCTTTCATAATCGATCTCGTCCTTTTGCCGTTCGATCTCGTTCTTCTGTTTGGTCAGGATCCTGTTGGTCTTCTTCGCATACCTGAGTCCGCGCCAGACGAGGTAAATGATGACCAGCGCCAGCATCCCGAAGCCGGCAAGCCACTTGTTGCGTGTCTGTACCTTCTTTATCTGCAGAGTGGCGATCTCTTTCTCCCGGTCGAGGATCTCGATCTGTTTCTCCTGGTCTTTGCGGATCAGTTGCTCCCTTTCGAGTTCCAGCGTCTTCCTCGCTTCCTCCTGCCTGATCGAGTCCGCCTCCCGGGCCTTTCGGGCCGCGTAGATCTGCTCCTCCCTCAGCAGCAGCGACTGGCGTACCCGTTGGTTCTCCAGCATCTGGTTTTGGATGGTGATGCGCTGGATGGAATCGGTCTTGTAAAGGATCTCCAATTCCTGCTGGCGGTTTGCCGAATCCAGCTTGAGCCGCTCCAGTTCGAGGAAGGCCAGCTCACCCGAGGCCCAGAGCCTTTCTGTTTCGCTGGTGATCTGCTCCACCGTCAATTCCATGTCGTTGAGGACGGCATGGGTCCTGATCTGCTGGCGCTGCAACGAATCTCTGATCAGCAGGTGGCTCTGGTAGCGCCGCATGGCCTCCTCATAATTGTACATGGCCTCATAGATGCGAGAGGAGAGCAACCAGGCCTCTTCCAGAAGGGCCAGATCATGCGCCTTCTTTCCCAGGGTGATGGTTCGATTGTTGTAAATGAGGGCGTTATGATAGTCTTTCATGCTGAAATATACCAGGGCAGTGAGGTGGTAGTATTCGGCCGCCTGCCGTTCGTCCTTCATCCCGTCGACCAACCGGGAGGCCTCGTGGAGTTTTTTGAGCGCGGTGGTGTTGTCGCCCATGTTCTGGTATACGATGGCCTGGTTGACGAGGGTCAGCGGGCTGGGGGAGCCGGTCATCGCCACTTCGAGGGCCGCAGCCTCCCGGAAATGGGCGAGCGCCTCCTCATGGTTCCCCACGTTCTTGTAGGCATAGCCTGTGTTGTTGAGCGCCGTGGCCGTCATTGCGGAATCGTCCTTTAGCCTGTAATGGTCGAGGATGGCCAGGTTGATTTCAAGGGCGCGGGCATGGTTGCCGAGGGCATTGAAGCACCGCACCTGCTGGTATTGGGCGAACAGCCGGTCCGCATCGGCCTGCTTCAGCCGATAAATGGCTTCGGCACGCTGAAAGTCCGCCAGCGCATCAGCATAATCGCCGTTTCCATAGTTCACGCTGCCCAACCTCATCAGGAGATCGGGATGGTGCTCCATTTGTCCGTTCCGGAGATAGATCAGCTGGGCCTCCGCGTAATAGGTGCGTGCCTTGCCGAGGAGGCCGCTGGCTTGAAAGAGGGTCCCGATCTTTTCCTTCAACCCGGCGATGCGAATGCTGTCATCCAGGATCTCATATTCATATACGGCCAGGAAATAGTTGTGCAACGACCCCGACAGGTTGCCGCGCTGTTCTTCCATTTCGGCGAACATCACATAGGCATCGGCCTTTCCCATCCTGTACATGATGTTGCGACCGAGCCTCACGCTGTCGGTGACCGTGTCGGGGAGGGGATGAAATGGGGCAGGGCGCCCCCATGCGCTGACCGCAACCGAGATTGCCGCGATCAAAAGCAACAGCATAAACCCTTGTATGACGGTCTCCCTTCTCATGTCATTCCATTGTAAAGCTGAACCCCAGGCGGAAATTCCTGCCAAACTGGGGATTGTAGATCAGGTCCAGGGCCCCTCCATATGCATCGATCCCCCCATAGCGTGCATTGAAGACATTATTGACGATCAGGAATGCATGGAAGTTCCTGTTGATGCTGAACCTGTTGGTCATGTCAAGGGTGTAATAGCCGTCGGTCTCAATGGGGATGAGGCCGGTCAGCTGCTCCACCGGAAGCGGGATGAACCGTTTTTTCCAGCTGCTCGAAAAGACCTGGTGGATGATCAGGGTCCATTTTCGGGCAGGCATAAGGTCGAGGTTCCACTGGATGAACCAGTCCGGCATGTTCCTGTAATCCTGCAGGGTGCCGAAATTGTTGGGCAGGACCTCTTTGCCACTGGTATAGGTGACATACAGGTCCGACCCGAGTGCCAGCGAGGGTACCAGGTCCTTTACCCGCAAGTTGACCTGTCCCAGGAAAAGCTCGGCCATGGAATTGTCATCATTCTTCGCGGATAGCGCCAGGAAGTTATTCGGGGCCGGGTAAGTCGTGCTGTCGATGAAGGTCAGGGAATAGGAAATGTTCTCGATCATTTTGTGATATAGGAAAACGAACTCCAGGCTCACTTTTTTATCCAGGTCGTATCGCACACCGAACTCGAAGGCCCGGAACCGCTCGGGTCCGACATCGGGGTTGGGCAGGTTCTCATAGGCAATTTCGATCCTGTCGCCAGTCGTGACGGGATAGGCCAGAGATTTGTACACATAAAAAAGCGAGGGGGCCCGGAACCCATGGCCATAATTGGTCCGGAAGGAGAGCTTTCGGGAAAGCCGGTACACGGCGCCAACCTTGGGACTGAGGTTCCTGCCGAACAGGGAATGCTGGTCCCAGCGGGCGCCTGCCAGCAACCGCAGTTTGCCGATGGAATAATAGGCCTGCAGGTACCCGGCCACATTGTAAAAGTTGGTGGGATTGATCCCGAAGGATCCCATCAGGGTATCGGTCACCTCCACGGTCTCACTGAACGGCCGGTATTTATCGGTATCGAAGGGCATGGCCAGGTCGTTGGTGAGGGGCAGGTTGCCGGACGCCTGCAGGGAGAGGCCGCCACTGAGCTCCAGGTCCCTGTTGACGGCGAAGGTGAGGATCTCGTCGAAAAAGATATCGTCGGAAGCCATGTACTTGTATACCTTCCCGTTGTCGCCCCGCTCGCTGATCATCCGGAAGGCCGTGTTCTCATCGAGGCGGTATGCAAGGAAGGAGAATTGCGTGGCAGAGGTGAACCTGTTCCACGTGTTCTCATAGCTCAGTGTCAGGCGGTCCATCTGTTCGCCCCAGTATACGGCGGGATCGTAATAGGCATAATTGGCCGTGTTCTGTCCTATGGATGAGTGGCTGCGCCTCTCCATATGATCGTAATGGGCGGAGAGCCCCCGGTAGGTGATGCCGAAACCCAGGAGGCTGCTGCTCAGGGGCAGCCGGTCGAATTCGGGGCTGTTGGGCGTTCCCCTGTAGTAGGGGCCCGAAGGGGCATCCTCATCGTAAAGCGTGGGGTCGTAGTTGCCCGGGATGTCGTATTTGACATTCATGTCGCCCTGCTGTCCATAGTTTCCGTACAGGTTGTATTCGGCCACGTTCTTGTCCTTGCCGAATTTGCCGCCGATCATGACGTTCATGTTGTAGTTGGCCTGGCTTCCCACCGAGAGGTCGGCCTGGGTCCATACAGGCCGGTCGCTTTTGCGCGTGATGATGTTCACAACCCCGGCGATGGCGTCGGAGCCGTACAACGCCGCGGAGGGGCCTGAGATGATCTCTATGCGTTCGGCCTGACGCACCGGAAGATGCCCGGCGACGGCCGTGCCACTGGCAACAGAGGGCGTGACAGGAATTCCGTTTACCAGCACCTTGCAGTAATAATTGCCATACAGGCCGTTCATGAGGAACGTCTCGCCCTCGATGCCCGAGCCGGGTTGTGACACTTTGATGCCAGGGACATCCTTCAGTACGTCGACAAGGGTAATATAACCGTTTTCAAGGATATCGGAACGAGTCACCACGTAGGCGGTCACGGGCAGGTCGCTCAGGTATTTCAAGCTGCGGCTGGCCGTGGAGATCCCCGGGTCTGCCGAAGCGCTGTCATGCACCAGGTCGCCGGCCCCCAGTCGAAAACGCTGGATGCCTTCCTGCTGCCCAAAAACGCTCAGGTGACAAAGAAAAACGGCCAGGATGAAAAGTCGGTGCATCACCTTGCAAATGTAGGAATTAAATGGGTGGTTATCCTGAAACAGGGGTGGGCCGCAGATCAAAAAATCTAAAAATAGCAGCGGAAGGGCAGGTATTGTATTATTTTTGTGCTTTGAAACCAACTTGACAGAACATTATCGATCCCTTGATTGTTTCTAAAACAGCTTTATGAACAAGACATTTCTTTACCTGTCCTTTATGGGAATGCTCGTTCTCGCAGGATGTACCGGGTCCTTGCAGGTCGTTTCCGACTACAACGGCCAACTTGATTTCAGCGAGTATCGAACTTTCAACCTTTATGAACCCGACAGCGTGCTGGATTACAACGTGATCCCGGTGCTGGTCAATCCAATCAACCAGCGGCGTGTGGAAAGCGCGATCCGGGAAGAGATGGAGGTCAGGGGGTACACCCTGTCCGAGGAGCCCGACATCCTGGTCACCTATTTTTTCAGGATCGAGGACCGAAAGCAATACGAGGCCACCACCTACTACACTCCTTCCTACTATGGCGGCTGGGGTTATTACGGGTATTACGGAGGCTATGGCTATGGCTGGACGGAGGTCAGGGAGTACGATTACGAGGTCGGCACCCTCATCATTGAGCTTGTCGACCGGAAGAGGAACGAACTCATCTGGTACGGTGCCGGGACAAAGGCCCTGAGCGAGCGTCCCAGGCATGTGGAGGACGAGATCAACAATGCCGTCACCCACATATTCTACCAGTACAACTTCATGGCGGGAAGGGCGGAGCAGGTGGTGACCACCCATGACAAGTGATCAGTTTAACTTAAAATCAATACGATGAGAAAAATCCTTTTTATCCTGGTCTTTGCCGCGTCCGGCAGCATGCTGCAGGCCCAGCAAAGTGATGTTTATTTTACCTCCGGCGGGGAGATGATCTTTTCCTTTGCCAGCATTGACTATGAGGGCGATGAGCCGAGCAGCATCATGCGGTGGTCGCCGGTATTCAACTTCCAGGGCATGCTGAATGTCGACATGGGAAAGAACTTCGGGCTGTTCACGGGTCTGTCCATCCGGAACGTGGGCTATATTTTCAATGACTACAAGATGATCAATGATGTGGGCGATCCGATCACGGTGAAGAAGAAATTCCGTACCTATAACCTTGGGATCCCTGCCGGGATCAAGATCGGCAACCTTGAAAAGGCTTTCATCTATGGCGGTTACGAGGTGGAATTCCCCTTTCACTACAAAGAGAAAACCTTCATTGACGACAACAAGGACAAGACCACGGCCTGGTTTTCCGACCGGGTGGAACAGATCCAGCATGGTTTTTTGGTGGGGATCCAGTTTCCTTACGGGACCAACCTCAAGTTCAAGTATTACCTGAGCAGTTTCCACAACCAGGACTATGTGGCCTCGCAGACAAGCAGCAAGCCCTATGAGAACCTGGATGTGAACATTTTCTATATCTCGCTGAACTTCGCGCTGTTCAGGAATGCAGATTTCTACCATTCCGATGACGCGAAGGGAAAGGAATACTTCTAGACTGCCGGTATGATGAGAAAACTTCTGTTCAGTTTCATGGTCCTGTTTTCCCTGGCGACGGCCACCCGGGCGCAAGGGGACGGTCTGGGTGTCGGCATTGTGGTGGGCGAGCCCACGGGTGTGTCGGCCAAATACTGGCTCGACCGCACCAATGCGCTTGACGGGGCCCTGGCCTGGTCGTTCCTGGATGATGGATCCCTTTACCTGCATGCCAATTACGTGCATCACCATTTCGAGGTGATCGAGCTCTCGTCGGGAGAGATGCCCCTGTATTACGGCGGGGGGCTCAAGATGAAGTTCGCCAGCGATTTCGTGCTCGGGGTCCATGTGCCCCTGGGGATTGCCTATCACTTCGAGGAAGCGCCCCTGGATGTGTTCCTTGAGATCCGTCCCGGGCTGAACCTCATCCCGGAGACCCGCTTCGACATGTCGGGCGGCATTGGCGTGAGGTACTATTTTAATTGACCGCAATGAGCATACCCGATTTCAGACTTACCAAGATCATTGCCACGCTGGGTCCCGCCTCGGGAAGCCCCGAGGTGATCCGGCAGTTGATCGCCAACGGCGTCCGCGTGTTCCGCATCAATTTCTCGCACGGCGAGTTCAGCGATCATGACCCCCTCATCGACAATGTGCGAAAGGCCGAAAAGGAAACAGGCGTCCATGTGGCCATCCTGGGTGATCTTTCCGGTCCCAAGATCCGTGTGGGGAGGGTGATCGAAGAGGGTGTCATGCTGAAAGAAGGGGAGCAGTGCCAATTCGTGAAAGGAGAGGTCGTTACCGGGACCGCGGGCTTTGAAAAGACCTTCTCGTCCACCTTCCCGGCCTTCATCGAGGAGGTCAGGACAGGGGAGAAGATCCTGCTCGATGACGGGAATGTGGAGTTGAAGGTGATCTCCCGCGAAGGCAGCGGAAAGAACACCCTGCTGCGGTGCGAGGTGGTCGTGGGCGGTTCCGTCACTTCGTCCAAGGGGATCAACCTGCCCGACAGTGACCTGTCGGTGGACGCCCTCACCGAGAAGGACGTGCGTTGTGTCCATTATGCCGTGGAGAAGAAGATGGACTACCTGGCCCTGAGTTTCGTCCGGAGGGCCGAGGACCTGCGCAAGCTGAAGAAGTTGCTGGTCACCCTCGAGGCCAGGCCAAGGGACATCGAGGCCATCCCCGTGTTTGCCAGCTCCGTGTTCCCGCCGGTATCCATCAACAACCTCATCCCCGTGATCTGCAAGATCGAGAAGCCCCAGGCCATTAAAAACCTGGAGGAGATCCTCGAGGAGACCGACGGGGTGATGGTGGCACGCGGCGACCTGGGCGTGGAAATGGACCTGGCTGAAGTGGCCCTGTTGCAAAAGAAGATCGTCCACCTCTGCAAGGAATACGGGAAGCCGGTCATCGTGGCGACCCAGATGCTGCAAAGCATGATCGATGCCCCCGTGCCCACGCGCGCGGAGGTGTCTGACATCGCCAATGCCATCTTTGATGGTGCCGATGCCCTGATGCTGTCGGGGGAGACGGCCATGGGCCGGTATCCCGTGCAGGCGGCGGCGATGATGAGCAAGGTGTCCGACCGTACCAACGATTTCATCCGGGAACATGGCATACAGACCGGTGCCGCGGTCATCAAGCCTGAACATTCGAGGCGGACACTCGCCATTGCGGAAGGGGTGAAGCGGATCGCCGACCAGGTGAAGCCCAGGTTCATCGTCGTATGGACCAACTGGGGCGGCAGCGCCATCTACCTTTCGCAGCTGCGCCTGCCTGTTCCGATCCTGGCCTTCACCTCGGGAAAAAAGCGACTCCGACTGCTCACCCTGCTCTTCGGGGTCAAGCCTATCTACCTTGAGCAGCCGGTCTCGGGAAGCAGTTTCATCCGGGCGGTCGATAAGCTCCTGCTGAAGCGCAAATGGGCATCCAGGCACGACCCCATCATCGTGGTGTCGGGCGATCCCATCACCCGTACCGGGCTTGCCAACAGGATCGTCGTCCACTATGTGGGCGAAGGCACCGAATGAGGCGGCCTGCAAATCCTGGCCGCCGATCGAAGTGACCTGTGTGCCGCAGTGGACCTCCCGGCCCGCGTTCCAGCGAGTGCCTCGGATCAGGCCAGTTGTTTCGTGTAGACTGTCTGTGTGGGGAAAGCCATTTCCAGGCCATTGGCCTCGAACCTGCGTTTTATCTCCATGTTCACCGCCGTCTGGGCTCCCAGTATGTCGGCCCCTTTCCGGATGTAATAAATGAAAATGATCCCGAGCGCGGAGGCGCCAAAGTCATTGAATCCCACGTGGTGCTCCTCTTCCAGGTCCTGGTTGCCCCCGGCGATCTCATGGAGGATTCGGAGGGCCTCTTCCATTTTTTCTGCCGGGGTGTCGTACACAAGCCCCAGGTTGATGACCACCTTCCGGGAGGGTTCCGCCGTGACGTTCTCCACCATGCCGTCGGTGAATTTGGCGTTGGGGATCGTGACGATCCTGCCCTCGAGGGTCTTAAGCCTCGTGGAGCGGATGCCGATCTCGGTGACGGTCCCGTCGAATCCGTCCAGTTTCACCCGGTCGTTGATCTTGAAAGGCTTGTCGGTGAATATGGTGATCCCCCCGAAAATATTGGCCACCGTATCCTTGGCGGCCATGGCGAGGGCAAGGCCCCCGATGCCGATCCCGGCCAGCAGGGCGCCGACGTTGTAGCCCGCATTGTTGAGGGCGACGATGATACCCAGGATCCAGATGGTGGCCCGCAGTCCCTTCCTCAGGACCGGGAGCAACTGGTCGTCCATGTCCGATTCGGTCCTTTCGGTAAGGGGAACAAGGTATTCGCGAATGATCGCGTCCACCAGCCTGGCAAGAAGCCAGGTGACCGTCAGCGTGATCAGGGCGATATATACGCTGTTGATCCAATCGACCACCGTGTCGGGAAACACCAGCTGACGGATGCCATACCATAAACCAAAGATGGTCAGTCCGAGAATGACCGGTTTTTCGAGCATGTCGACGATCACATCGTCGACCTTGGTCTTCGTGCTTTTCGTGGCCCGCCGGATGACATTCCCAAAGATCCAGTAGATCAGCTTGGCAAGGACGAACGACCCCAGCAGAATGAGCAGGGCAATGGCCCATTCACTTACGGTGTTGTAATAGAATTCTTTTTGAAAAAAATCTTTCATGATGTGTGGCTCTAAATTTTCGGGGAGCAAAAGTAATGTTTATCCTCGAAACCGGACCACACCGCCGTGTCACATTCCTTTTCCCCGGGCGATCATGACCGCCAGGAGGGGGATGATGGTCACAAGGAGAAGCTCGAAGCGGACGAACATGAGCTGTCGTTTTACCGTTTTTTTACTGATTTCGGGATCCTCCCCGCGCCTGAACTGTTTTTTCCAGCGCAGGAATTTCAGGGTGGGGAAGATGGAAAGTACGCCCATGATCACGAACAGGGTCAGTTTGACGTGGAACAGCGGGTTGCTCAGATAAAAATCGCTTCCCTTGCCGTAGACGAACCAGCGCAGGAGGCCGGTGGCCAGCACCAGGATGGCCGCAATTCCGTAAACCAGGTCGATCCCTGCGAGGGTCCGAACCTGCCTCTCTCCGAGGCCGGGCTTGAGCATCAGGTGCTCGGTGATGAGCGAGCCCATCAGGACCATGATGGACAGGTAATGGAGGTAGGGAATGAAAATTTCCATAGTTTTACATTTGCTATTCAAACAACTCAGCGTTGGAAATGTTGGTGAGGGGGTGTAAAAAAGCCCCCCGATCCGCACCGGTTCAGGATAAAATGCCTCGAATGGATGCCATTGACAGACCAAATACCGGAAGCGATTCGTTATTACACCATTGCGTATCCAACATCAGTTCAATCAGAACAATCATATGACCATGAAAAAGAAAAATGCGTTGATGTGGGCCCTTTTATTCCTTCCGCTCCTGAGTGCGCTTGCGCAGGAGGCCAGGGACCAGGATGCCTGGCCGCGGCAGGTCGAAAGTGAGAAAGGGAAGGTGGTGATCTACCAGCCCCAGGTGGAAAGTTTTGTCTATGACAGGCTGGAAGCCCGGGCCGCCGTATCGGTCACCACCGCCGAAAACCCATCCCCGGTGTTCGGGGCCATGTGGTTCGACTGCCGGGTCTCCACCGATCGTGATGAACGCACGGTGACGCTCCTGGACGTCAGCGTTTCAGCGGCCAGGTTCCCGGAGTCCGAGCAGGCCGACATCGACCGTCTTATCAGGTTTCTTGAGGAGGAGATCCCCAGGTGGGACATCGTGTTGTCCCTCGACCGCCTGTTGGCGGACCTGGACCCGGATGAGACCGGCGCACCGGCAGTGGAAGAGTTCAACAATGCCCCCCCGGAGATCATCTTTGCGACCACTCCCACCGTGCTGGTGCTCATCGACGGGGAGCCCATCTGGAAGGACTTCGGCAAGCAGGACTATCAATACGTGGTGAACACCCCCTTCTTCGTCGCCCGGGAGAAGGACAGGCAGGCGTTTTACATCAAGGGTGGCGACCACTGGTATTCCAGCCTCGACCCGTTTACGGGATGGCAGAACATCGAAGCCCCCCCGAAAAAGGTGCAGCAGATGGCAGATGAATTGCTGGGGCCGGAGGCAGGAGGGGAAGCCCCGGAGGCTGAAAAGGATACCGTCGTCCCGGGCATCCTGGTGCGTACGGTGCCTGCAGAGCTTCTCCAATCGGGAGGGGAGCCCGAATACGAGCCCATACCGGGCACATCGCTCCTTTTCATGAAGAACACGGACGATGATATCCTCATGGACATCGACACCCAGGAATACTATGTGCTCATCTCCGGGCGCTGGTACAGGTCAAGGTCACTGGCCGGCGGGCCCTGGAGCTATGTGGCCCCGGACGAGGTGCCCGAGGACTTTGCCGGTATACCTGCCGATTCTGACATGGCCACGGTCAGGGCCAGCGTGGCCGGGACCGAGGAGGCAATGGAAGCGGTCCTCGACAGCCAGATACCACAGACTGCGGAGGTGAGCAGGACGGATGCCGCCCTGGAGGTGACCTACGACGGGAAACCCAAATTTGAGCCCATCGAAGGTACCGGGATGCAGTATGCCGTCAACACCGACAAGTCGGTCCTCCTGATCGACGGCAGGTATTACTGTTGCGACAATGCAGTCTGGTTCGAGTCGGACCGGCCGGAAGGACCCTGGGTGGTGTCGGTGGCGGTGCCTGACGATGTTCAGGACATCCCGCCCGACAACCCGGTCTACAATGTGAAATATGTCTACGTGTATGATTACACCCCGACCGTCGTGTACGTGGGTTATACGCCCGGGTACGTTCATTCCTATGTTTACATGGGAACGGTGTACTACGGCACCGGTTACTATTACCGGCCCTGGTACGGCTACTATTATTATCCCAGGCCTGTCACCTATGGGTACAATGTGCATTACAACCCCTATACGGGGTGGGGGTTTTCCATGACAGTCTCCAGGGGGTGGTTCACCGTTTCGGTCGGATCCCATCCCGGATACTGGGGCCCTGCCGGTTATCGTCACGGCTACCATCATGGCTATTATCACGGTTATCGGCACGGCTACAACCGGGGTGCTGCAGCGGGGTACCGGGCCGGCTACCAGGCGGGGCAGCGGAATACTGCCTCCAACAACATCTACAGGAACAGGGCCAACGGCGTCGCCCGCACGGGTGGCTCGTCATACAACCCCCGAACCGGTCAGGCCATCAGCGGCACGGATCGACCCGCCACCCGTCAGCAACCTGCCCGTGCGGGTGGGTCCAACAATGTGTTCACCGACCGCGACGGCAATGTATACAGGAAAGAGGGATCGAACTGGCAATCGCGGCAGGACGGACAGTGGAAAAATACAGATGTGGTCACCCGCGAGGCAGGGCGCACCCCTGCGGACCGGAGTGTGCAGCCGGCCACGCGGGATGCGGGCCGGCCCGCCCAGCAGCCGGTCAACCGCGATGTGAACAGGAAAACCCCTTCTTCCGGGAGTTATGACAATTTGAACCGGGATGCCAATGCTAGGTCGAGGGGCGCCCAGCGGTCGACGAACTACAACCACAACAAACAGAATTATCAGTACCAGCGGCCCTCCGGCAACAGCATGCCCTCGGGCGGGGCCCGCCCGTCGGGAGGTGCCCGGAGGCGATAATAGGGTGGTCGGGGAAGATATATTTTCCTTATTTTTGGGTTTGTGAAGCTCTTCCTGAACCGACTACCGCGATATTGGATATGCGGATCCCTGCAGTCAGCCATCTGTCTGATGCTGTTCGCCGGCACCGCCAATGCACAGTCGCACAATTACTGGACAAGGAGTTTCAACGAGGAATCGTCATTGCTCAGCGGTGCCGTGGTGGGAGGAGGCGCCGGTCCCTCCGCGATCTACTACAACCCTTCCTGCATCTCGGAGATCACGGAGTCCAAATTCTCCCTTCACGCCAGCCTATTCTCATATAATCTTTTATCAATCAAGAATGCCCTGGGTGACGGCCTGGATGTCAATACCTCGCGGCTGTCCATTGCGCCGCGGTTCGTGTCATACATGATCAAGCCAAGGAAGAATCCTGACTGGAGTTTTGAGGTCGCCTTCCTCAACAACGAGGATTACAGGTCGGAATTCGCAGCGAATGTGGACCGCCAGGAAGATGTGCTGAAGCACTTGCCCGGGGAGGAACGATATTTTGCATTTTTGCAATACAGGCACCTGTACCGCGATGACTGGGTAGGCGCCGGGGGGTCGTGGAACCTGGGCCAGGCATTGTACCTCGGGGCCAGCATGTTTGTCTCTGTCAGGTCGCTCGATTATCATTTTTCGACCGACATCGATGCCTTTCCGGTGCAGGATTCCATCCAGACCGGGCAGGGATATGCCCCTTTTTATTCTGCCACCTACCAGATAGAGGAATACCTGAAATTCAATGATTACAGGCTTCTTTGGAAGTTCGGCATGATGTACAGGAAGGAGCGCTGGAGCATCGGTTTCAGCATGACCACCCCTTCCGTGGGCGTGTATTCGGATGGAAAGCGGGTCTCGAGGAAACTGAAGGAGGACAACATCCGTGACCCGGAGACAGGGGTTCCCCTGCCGGGGTTCGTGATCGTGGATTACAAGGAAAAGAAGGACGTGCAGGTTGACATGAAAAGCCCCTTCTCCATAGCTGCCGGAGCCACGTACGATTTCAGCAAGGGTGATCAGACCCTATACCTCACCGCGGAAATTTTTGCCGGCATGGATGAATATGCCATGACGCAGGCGGAGGTCAATCCGCTCGTGGGGGCCGGCACGTTCCTGGAGGGGAAGGACTACAACAAATGGCTCACCTTTCTGAGCGGGGCCAGACCGGTGCTCAATGCGGCCGTTGGCTACCGGTCGCAACTGAGGGAGAACCTGATGCTGATGACCGGCTTCAGGACCGATTTCAACTACCGGTTGAACAAGGAGAAAGGGTTGGCAAACCAGTCCTTTCAAACCCTCAGCCTCAACCTGGATGTTTACCATTTCACAGGGGGCCTTGCACTTCGCGTGCTTGGCCAGGACCTGATCGCCGGCTTGCAGTATTCGTTCGGGTACCAGAAGAATATGACCCAGCTCATCAACCTCACCGATCCCGTTGAATACAATTACGATGAGCAGGCAGCCCTGCAGGGCAGCAGGCAGGATATCATGCGCGGCATGGTCAACACCCTGAGCTTTTACTTCGGTGCCACTTTCAATTTTGGCGGAAAAGAAAAATGACCCCTGGCGATCGGCGTGCGGGATCATTTTCCATGTTGCGGGAAGGCGGGGTCATGGAAGGCCCCATCCTGTTCCATGTTGTTCGATATGGCCGGTCTATTTGACCTGGGGAACCCATTCCCCCGAATCGAACCATTTGATCTCCAGCAGCTCCAGGGCGCCGATCAGGCTCAACGCATTCAGGTAGTTCTGGATGATGTTGTGGAAATGCGCGTCATGAGGCGGCATGGCCAGTCCTATGGGCTCGATGGTGAGGGGGTCGTCGATGGTGATGAGGCCCTTTTCAGGGTAAAGCAGGGCGGTATAGGCACAGATTGAATAGTCGGCCACCATGATGCTGGCACGGCCCTCTTCCAGCGCCCTGATGCCATCGTCGTAGCTCTCGGCCAGGATCAGGTCCGCCTCCGGCATCTCCTGCTTCACGTATTGTTCGCTGGTGGAGCCCTTGAGGACCGCCAGCGTCAGGTTATCCTTGTTCAGGTCACTGGATTCATCGGTTTCAGAGAGTTCGGGCGATTTTGTGAGAATGGACTTGCCGGTGATGAAATAGGGTCCGGCGAAGGCCACTTTCATGTTCCTTTCCATGGTCATGGTCATCCCCGACATCACCAGGTCCACTTTCCCCGATTCAAGTGCGTTCAGCAGTTCGTTGAAGGGTGTCTCCACTATGGTCAGCTTCACACCCATGGACTCGGCGAACATTTTGGCCAGGTCAACCTCGTAGCCGATGATGCTGCCATCCTTGGCCTTCATGGAATAGGGCGGCTGGGTGGCGGTCATGCCGACACGCAGTTCCGCGGTTTTGGCAATGTGTTCCAACGTGTGCTGGGCCGCCAGGGTGCCGGCCAAGAAGATGGTCATCAGTACGACCAGTGCGAATCGGGTGATCTTTTTCATCATGATTTAGTTGCTAAGGTGAAAAATTTGGTTTGTTGCGGCAAAGATAAGACTATTTCGGTTTTTCCGGGGCATCGGCCGTCCGGCCGTCCGGAAAATGGCACCCGACGACCCCGGAATTCCATGCATGTTCCGATAAATCCTATCTTTGGCCCGGTAAAAAATTATCAACTGTCCAATGAAAGTTGCCGTAACGGGTGCCAGTGGCCATGTGGGAAACGTGCTTTGCCGGGAGCTTGTCCGGCAGGGAATCCAGGTAAGGGCGCTGGTCCACAGGAACGAGGACGACCTTGCCCGGATAGGGGTGGGGATCGTACGGGGCGACATCCTCGAGCCGGATTCCCTGGCCGAGCTCTGCAAAGGGGCCGACATCGTCTTTCACCTGGCAGCCCGGATATCCATCGACAGGAGGGACAGGGAGCTTGTCTATGCGACGAATGTGGAAGGCACCCGCAACGTGATCACTTCGTGCATGCGGCAAAAAGGGGTGCGCCTGGTGCATTTCAGCACCATCCACACATTTGGCAATCAGTCGGATGGAGCGCTGCTCGATGAGGCCAGCACGTCCGACAACCACAGTGCCATGCATTACGAAGTATCCAAGCTGCAGGCCGAAAGGCTTGTGCTGGATGCCGCAGCACGCGGGCTCGATGCCGTGGTGCTCAACCCGACAGCCATCATCGGTCCCTATGATTACCAGCCTTCCTACCTGGGCCAGGCGTTGATCAGGATGTTCAGGAACACCCTTCCCATGCTCGTGGAGGGCGGATACGATTTTGTGGACGTCCGCGACATAGTCGACGGGGCCCTTGCCTCCATGATAAAGGGGAGGGCCGGCGAGAAATACATCCTTTCGGGCACCTGGCGCAGCCTTTCCGAGCTGTCGGCCCTGGTGGGCACGGTCAGCGGGGCCCCGACCCCCCGGCTGGTGGCTCCCGCTTTCATCGCCCACCTCGGGCTGCCTTTCATCCGCCTGTGGGCAGCAGCCACCGGGGCACATCCGCTTTACACGGCCGAGACCCTTGAGATTTTGAAGCATTCAAGCGACAGGATCTCCTCCGCGAAAGCGGAAAAGGAGCTCGGCTACCGGTCCAGGTCGCTGGAAGAGACCTTGCGCGACACGTTCAACTGGTTTATTGAAAATGGATTTATCAACCGAAAATGAATAAAATGATCTCTGTCGACACATTCAATATCATCGTATATGCCTGGATCGCCATCGCGATCGTCATTTTTCCGGTCCTGCTCAAAGTGACCGCACCCTACGGACGGCATGCCAAAGGGAAGTGGGGCCCCATGATCGACAACCGGCTGGGCTGGATCATCATGGAGTTGCCCGCCTTGCTGGTATTCGCCTGGTTCATGCTCAGGGGAACGAACATGACACAGAATGTCGTCTTCGTATTCTTCCTGTTCTGGGTGATCCACTATTTCCACCGGTCCGTCATTTTCCCTTTCCGCATCAAGACGAAGAACAAAAAGATGCCGGTGGTGATCATGCTCTCGGCCGTTTTTTTCAACCTCGTCAACGGTTTCATCAACGGATACTGGCTGGGGGTGCTGTCGGAAGGGTACCCCGACACCTGGTTCTCCGACCCGCGGTTCATCGCCGGTGCGCTGGTATTCATTACCGGGTTCGTAATCAACCAGTACCATGACAAGATCCTGTTGAGCTTGCGGAAGAACAGCAACGGGGAGTACAAGATACCCCACGGCGGGCTTTTCCGGTACATCTCCTGCCCGAATTTCTTCGGCGAGATCGTGGAGTGGGGCGGCTTTGCCCTGATGACATGGTGCATGCCTTCCTTCTCCTTTTTCCTCTGGACCTTCGTCAACCTGGTCCCGAGGGCCCTCGACCACCACCGGTGGTACAGGAAGCAATTCCCTGATTATCCGGCCGGCCGCAAGGCGGTGATCCCTTTCCTGGTCTGACCCGGCCCTGATGGTCCAACTGTCAGTCGCGAAGGAAAATTTATTATCTTAGCAATGAATTAATAAATGATATTCCTCGTTATTTTGCCATAGCTCAATCATTTCTTGTTTTGAAGAAGTTAGTGCAACGAATCGTGTCCTTCCGGTGGCCCATCATTTTCTTTGTCACCGCACTTACCGTAATCATGGGCTTGCAACTGCCCAAGCTTGAGATCAACGCCGACATCATCAGTTCGCTGCCGGACGACGACCCCGATGCATCCCTGCTGAAAAGCATCGGGGAACGTTTCGGCGGTAACAACATGGGCGTCATCATCGTGGAGGCCGACAACATCTACACCACCGGGGTCCTGCAGCATGTTCGGGCCATCACCGACAGCGTCTCCCTGATCGACGGGATCTCCTCGGTGACCAGCATTACCAACATCATCAACATCAAGGGTGACGATTATGGCATCGAGATCGGCAAGCTGGTCGACGAATATGAGATCCCCGAGCGCCAGGAGGAACTGGACCGGCTGCGCGAAAACGTGATGGCCAAGGAGATGTACCGCGGGTCGGTGGTCTCCGAGGACGGCACGGCCACCCTGATCATATTCACCCTGCGCGAGGATGCCGACGTCAGGCACGTGGCCAGGACCGTCATCCAGAGGACCGAGGACCTGGACCTGCCCGAGCACATCTATTACATCGGCTCGCCCATGCTGGTGAATTACATCTCGGAGCTCATGCGCGACGACCTCACCAGCCTGCTGCCCGTGGCCTTCCTGCTTATCGCCATCATCCTGCTGCTCAGCTTCAGGTCCTTCAAGGGGGTGGCCCTTCCGCTGCTCACCGCCGTCATATCCATCATCTGGACCCTGGGGATCATGGCCCTGCTGGATTTCAAGATGTCGATGATCTCCAATAACATCCCCATCATCCTCCTGGCCGTAGGCAGCGCCTATGCCATCCACGTGCTGAACAGGGTCAACCAGGTCCTGGAGAAGGACGCCCGGCTGGCGGTGAGCATCGCACTCGCCTACGTCATGATCCCGGTATTGCTGGCCGCTGTCACCACGATCATCGGTTTTACCTCGTTCATTTTCGGGGCTTACCTCAAGATGATCGTTGATTTCGGGATCTTCACCGCCCTGGGGACGCTCTTTGCATGCATCCTTTCCCTTTTCTTCGTGCCGTCGCTGCTCACTGCGTTTACATCGGAAAAGCGGAGCGAGATCCTCTTGCAGCAGAAGCTGAGGAGGTCGTTGCTTTCGGAGAATTTCCTGTCGCCCCTGAAGAACCTGCTTTTCAAGCATCCCAAGTATGTGCTCACCTCCTGGGCCATCCTGATCGTGCTGAGTGTCGGCGGTATATTCCTGATCAAACGCAGCGTCGACATCCAGGAATATTTCAAGAAGGGGAACCCCACCCGGCTGGCGGAGCAGATTATGGTGGAGAAATTCGGGGGTACGAAGCCTATATTCGTCCTGTTCAAGGGCGACATGCAGAGCCCGGAGGTGCTCCAGACGATGATGCGCACCGGCGAATACATGAAGCAGAGCCCCGAGGTATACACCACCCAGTCGATCGCCGACCTCATCGCCGACATCAACCAGGTGCTTGACGGCGAGCGCGAGGTGCCGGATGAGCGCGACAAGATCGAACAGATGTGGTTCCTTCTCGAAGGCAACGAGGTGATGCCCCGCTTTGTGAGCGACGACCTGGATGAGGGCGTGCTCATGTCGAAGTTCCGGTCGCCGGATAACAAGGCGAAGAAGGAATTTGCCGCCTACATGGAGAAGTTCATCGCGGAGAACTCCTCACCCGGTTGCCAGATCGAGATCACCGGCATGCCGTTCGTGGACATCACCATGGACCGGAGCCTCATCAACAGCCAGCTGGGCAGCCTGTCCATCGCCCTGGTGTTCGTCGTCATTTTCGTGGGGTTGCTGTTGCGCTCCTTCTCCAGCGGCATCTATGCCACCCTGCCCATATTTGCGGCCATCATGATCCTCTTCGGGGTCATGGGCGTTGCAGGGATATCACTCAATATGGCCACCGTCCTTGTGGCCAGCGTGGCCCTGGGGATCGGGATCGACTATTCCATCCACGTGATCTCCCATTTCAACCACGTGTACAAGGTCACGGGCAATGCCGCCCGGGCCATCGAGGAGACCATCATGATCAGCGGCAAGGCCATCATCATCAACGTGATCTCGGTGTCGGCCGGGTTTCTCGTCCTGGTGTTTTCCGACATGGTGCCCCTTCAGTATTTCGGACTGCTCATCGCCCTGAGCATGTTCGGTTCGAGCCAGGGCGCACTGACTTTGCTTCCGGTGATCCTTATCCTGGTCCACCGAAATAAAAAAAATTAAATTTGCAGGAAAAAGAATCCATGACTTACGCATTGAGGATAACTTTAATTGCGCTGACCGTTTTACTGGTCACGCCCATGGCCAGGCCCCAGGATGCCGACGAACTGCTTCAAAAGATGGACGATCTGATGCTGGCGCCAAAGGACAAGCAGGCCACGGTCAAGATCCTGCTCGACGGAAAGAATGAGAAAGACAAGGAGCGGGAGGCCGAGATGAAGCAAAAGGGGCGGGATTACAGGCTCTACAGGTATACCAAGCCGGAGAAGCAGGCGGGGACAGCCACCCTGTCGCTGCCCGGCGATATCATGTGGCTTTATCTCCCCGCGTTCGGCAAGCCCACCAAGATCACGCTGCTGGCCAAGAGCCAGCAATTTACGGGGACTGACTTTTCGTACGAGGACATGGAGTCGAAGCCTTACGGTGACCGGTATGTACCAACTCTTTTGGAAACGACGGATGATACCTACATCCTTGAACTGGTTCCCATCGAAGGGAAATCCAAATACACCCGGATCGTTGTCACCCTCAACAAGAGGTATTTCTACCCCGAAAGGATGGATTATTTCGACAAGGGGGAAAATCCCTTCAAATCCGCAGTTTACACCTATAAGAAAGGGGATCCATACTGGTATGCAGAGACGGTGGTGATGACCGATTACAAGAAAGAGCATTCCACCACCATCATCATGACGGATGTTGTTTTCGACCAGGG
>CAYLTG010000002.1:0-41510 GCA_964386225.1 uncultured Bacteroidales bacterium | reverse complement strand
ACTGCCTACTGCAACCCACACCACTACCTCCCCCCATACCGCTCCTCCTGCATCATCCTCTTCAACTCGGTGAGCGTATGGAACGGCGTGTCCACCACGAACATGTTGGCAAGCCATGCCGGGATGCTCCCACCCGGGTCAACCTGCATCTGGAAGTCGATCTCCAGGCGGTCAGGCCCCGTTTGCCTGGCTTCCCAGTGTCCCTGACCACGAGATATCCGCACCATGTCGTCTTCCTCCTTCAGGTATTCGGGAAGGATCTCGATGCCGACCCAAAGCACCTTCCCATCTGCCTGCCGGCGGTATCGGTTAAGGTAAATGCCATCCCTGTTCTTGAAAGGAAAGGGGGATTTCGCCTCGGTGTAATAGATGACCACCGAATCGCCCCGTAATTCCAGGAGCCGCGAGCTTTTCACGCTGTACATCCACTCCGGTATGACCGCGATGTCCCTCAGGACCGCTTCAAAGGCACGGATCGAGCCGGCTGCCGTCGTGGTGGCGCGGAATTCATTGAAATCGGAGAAGGGGTTCTCGCGGGAATAAATGGTGATGCCATCCTTCTCCTCCTTCAGGTTCCATTCTCCCTGTCCGGAGAGCATCAGGGCCTGGATCACCAGCAGGAGTGTTCCCAGGGTCCGGTTATTCAACAGCCTGGTCATCGATGATGTCAATGTTGTACGGGATATCATAGTTCCAATTTGTCATGGCGAAGCCCCATTCTTGCAGCACCCGGTCGAGTTTTTTGCGGCTGATGGCGTGCCGGTTCTTACGGTATGACCGCATTGTTTTCAGATACGCCTCGAAAGCTCCGCGTGCCTCATCGAACCCCGGAATGCCAAGTTGATCATAGATGCGCCCGACCTCTGCCATGGGATTGTTTTCCAGCTCGTCAAAGGCGACCTCGACCAGGTTCCCCTCCGGGATCAGGGTGCGGTCGGCCAGGTAGTCCTTCATCATTCTTTTATAGACGCTGAATACAAGTTCCTCCCGCGTTTCATCTGTGGCTTTCTGCAGTTGCAGGTAAGGCATCATCACGTTGAAGAAATGGGTGGTGGAAAGGAATACCTCAACGGGATTCCTGTGGATGTGGATGAATTTCGCGTCGGGGAATACCTCGAGCAGCATCCCGATGCGAGCCGTGCTGGGCGGGTTTTTTGAAAGGAACCGTTTTCCGCCCGTGTTCACCAGTGATTTGCGTACCAGGAGCCTGTAATCCCTTTTCCAGTTTTCCAGTGTTTTGGGGGGCACATCCTGGTAGCGCAGCGCCCTGTCATAGTAGTCCATCGTTTTCTCCGGAAACATCCAGAAATAGTAATAACACAGGGGAGTCTTGTCGCCCAGGGCGAATTCCTCCTCCTGCGGGTTCGCAGTATTGAGGGTCACATTGTCGCCTTTCCTGGTCCTGGGAATGAGCAGCCGGGTGAAATTGACAAAGATGAACTTCCCCAGTTTATTGAACAGGGTGTCGGGGAAAACTCCCTGGAAAGTGGTCAGGTAGCCCATGTTGCCGTCCTGGCTCAGGATGTTGTGCAGGTGGGTGGTGCCGCTCCTCCAGTGCCCGATGATGAACACGGGGGCGTCGCCACCGGACAGTTTGCGCATGCGGGGATTGATGAACAGCCGCTCATAACTGCGGAAGGGCAGGTTGATGAGGTTGATGATGCCCAGGATGAGCAGGCGGTGATAATAGCGGACATCGATCCGGTTGGTGAAGAAGAAACGGACAAGGATGGAAAAGGAGTATCCTACTGCGGGAGGCAGGAGGACTTCGAACATCTTTCTCTTGGATTTGGGCATGCTTAAAGGATAACTTACAATTTCAGGGAATATTGCAACAGGATGCTCCGCATGGCCTCGGCTTTGAGCGGACGCAGAGAGTACCAACGGTTGGTCACGTTGTTGGCGATGATGCTGATCTTGTGCCTTTCCTTGAAACTGTAGTTGATTCGCAGGTCGAGGATCCAGTTGCCGTTGTTATGGTTGTTGAAATAATTCATGTATTTGATGGGTTGCACGGTACCCCCTGCGGCCCCGGTGGCCCTTTCGAAATCCTCAATGGCCTTGTCGAGGTTCTCGATCTTGCTGAAATATTTGATGCTGATCCCGGGTCCGAACCCCCGGTACACCACTTCCAGGTCTCCCTTCAGGGTGTGCAGGAAGCGGTATTTCAGGATGTTCCTGGAAGGGTCCACGCTGGTATTCTGGTATGTGAACTCCGTATCACCCGAGGGGTTGAAGTCGTTGGCGAACACATAATCGGGTTCGAGCGACCGGGGCAGGATATAGTTGTAACCCAGCACAGTGTTCAGGATCACCTGCCTGCCGATCTGGGCCTTGCCGGTGACCGAAGCGTCGATCCCGATGATGCGCGACTTGCCCGTGTTCAGGAACTTGAAGCCCCCGATGGCAAAAGTATAGGTCGAATCCCAGAACCCGAAGAGGTATTCGATGGTGTTTTGGTAATCCTGCTGGAAGACGGCCACATCGATGTACCCGAAATAATTCATGAACTTGAACCCCTGCTTGATGCCCACCTCGGCATTGAGGCTGGTCTCCGGCATGAGGTCGGGGTTTTCGAACACCCCGAAGGTGCCCAGGTTGACCCGGATGAAACGCTCCGCGATGGTCGGGAAGCGGTAGCCCTGGCCGACGGACATCCGCAGGTAGGTCTCCTGCATCAGCTTGAGGCTGGCCCCGGCACGGAAGATGGTCTTGGTGTTGGAATTCAGGTCGTTGAGCTTGAAATACTCGAACCGGAAACCGGCCACCAGGTTGAGGACATTGAAAAAGTTATGCTCCAGCTCGGCATAGCCCGAGAAATTGAACAGCTTGTTGATGTTGGACCCGGAGGCGCTGTACTGGAGGGCATCGGAGATGGTATACTGGCTCGAGAGCCCGCCAATGAATTTGAGGCCGCCCAGGTTGGCATAATCCCTCCGGTAATTGTAATCGGTGTAGATGACCGTGTTGCTCACCGATTGGTTGTTGGTCATCTCGTTGTCGTTGTACATGACCCTCGCCTTGAGGCTATGCCGGAACCCGAGCCTGGAATAATAGTTGACATGCGGATCGAGGTAGAAGATCTTATGGTCCTGCAGGATCACGGCACCGGGGTATGCCCGGTAGAATCCGGCGGAGTCGTCGAGCCAGGCCAGCATCATCTTGGTCCTGTCGTACATGAAGTTGCCGTTGATCCCATAGTTGAGTCCGTCGTATTTCTTGTTGCGGTGACGGAGGCTGAAATTAAATCCGAACCTTCTTTCCGCCATCTGGGACTCGGTGAAGTTGGAGATGGTGTCGACCACGTTGGGCAGGGTCACGGGCGGACCTTCGTAGCCGTGGTCGTACCTGAGGTCAGCCCCGACGATGATGTCCGTATTGCCCTGGATGCGGGAGTGCATGAAGTTGAGCCCGCCGATGAGCGGGGCCTGGTCCCACCATTTCATGTAATCATACCGCGGCGGAGAATAGAATCCCGTGTAGGCACGGATCTTGGTCTGGGGTTTCAGTTGCGGGGTGGCCGACCGGATATAGATGGCCCCGCTGAGCGCAGAGGAGCCGGAGAGCACGGAGGAGGCCCCCTTGATCACTTCGATCTGCTTGATGTTCTCCACCGGGATGAACTCCCAGTAGGGCCGGTTGGCGTCGCCGGAAAGGACAGGCATGCCATCCACGAATACGCCCACCTTGCTGCCTACCCCAAAGGTGAAACCACTACCGCCGCGTATCTGGGGTTCGCCGTCAAGGATGTTGAGGCCGGGCGTGTAGTCCAGGATCTGCTCGATGCCGGAGGTGTTCTTGTTCTCGATCTGCTCCGGCCGGATAAGCTCCATGGACACCGTGAGCTCTTCGATCTGCTGGTCGAAGCGTCCCACTTTGACCTCTACGCCGGAGAGCTCCGACATGTATATCTGCAGCCGGATGGTCAGCTCGGTGACCTGGCCGGGAGCGAATTCCAGGTCGAGGGTGTCGGTCATCATGCCGGTATAGGTCACAATGAAATTGTACCGGCCCGGGGGCACCTGCATCGCGAAATTGCCGTTGAGGTCGGTAGCGATGCCGAGGGTGGGATTGCGCTGTACCTTGATGTTGGCCCCGATGAGCGGCTCGCCGTTGTCATCCGCCACCACGGTGCCCCGGAAGACGGCCACCTCCTGGCCCGCGAGGCCCAGGGAGAGGGTGGTCATCGCAGCGAGCAAAATGAATCTATACAATGGAATCAAACCGTTTCTGATTGGATCTTTCTTGATGAATTTGATTGCTAAAAGCCAGCTGGGATAGACCCGGCAAAGGACCCGGCACGATTAGCGAAGCTGTATCTTCTGGGCGTACGTGCCTTCATTCCCGCTGATCCTGACCACATAGAGCCCCGGCTTGACGCCGATGGCGCCGAGGTCCACCCGGTCGCCCGACACCAGGCTGCTCCCCGCAACGGCTCCCTGGAGGCTGAACAGTTCGAGACGCGCCCCTTTGCGGAAAGAAAGGGGCAGGTTCGTCAGGTATAGTTCCATGCCATGGGTGTAGATCAGGGAATTTCCGAGGGTCCTGTCGCCGACGCCGGCCGGATCATACACGAAAGCCACGTCGTCGAACCTTACCACGCTGCCTTCCACAGGCTGGAGCCCGGCACCGGAGGTCATGATCATCAGGGCATACTCGGGGTTGTCCTCGCTGTAATAGGTGAACGGAGCGGTGACCCGGGTCCATTCCTCCACCGTTTCCCAGACATCGATCTGGGCATAGGCGATCCAGTTGGCCTGGTTTTCCGGGGTGGGGGGTAGGGTTCCCTCGCCCACATGAAGGACGGCCTTTACCTGGGCTGTATCATTGCCTTCAGGAAAATACTTGATCCAAACCGCGATGCTGTCGGGGCGGGCGGTGAAAGGGGTGTGCCATCGCGGGTCGTCGGGGTTGGTATAGGAGTTGGAGGCCCCGGGCGTGAGGGAGGCATGGATCCTGCCGTTGGTGATGGTGCCCGTGGCCAGGAGGATGGACTGCACATTCATGAGCTCGATGGAGTAGTTCCCCGTATGGGCATCGGTGCTTTGGAACCAGACCACCGGCGCCATGTTGTTGATCAGGTCGCCGGCATCGGAACTCTTGATGGAGCTCCAGTTCACGGGTTCGATTATGGTGGGGCCGGCATCCTCCCAATCCTCGAAGCCCGGGTTCTCGGGCTGCTGGCCGAAAAGCCACATCGCTGAAAGAAGGATGGAAAGAATGGTGAATAAAGGTCTTTTCATAATTGGTAATTTTATTGTTTGAATATCGATTGTCTGATAGAAAAAGTTGATGTAAAAATACGAAATATTATTTCGGCCCGACTTTGAGGTGATCATGATATGTTATCAAATTGTTAATTCAACCCGCCTTTTTTGACCTTCTTGGGGCACATGGGAGCGCCGGTAGTTCTGTAGTCGCCCGGTGCCATAAATCTGTATCTTTGCGCTGAAAAGCACTTCGAAATGCGGTTTGTCAGCACGGTTCTGTTTCTCCTGATCTTGTTTGTCGGACATGCCCAGGAAGACACGGTCTATAAGGAAAAGACCTTCTTGCAACGGCTCGATTCCATCCAGAACTGGAAGATCGAACGGGGAAGGTCGACCCTGACCCCGTTCATCGCCCCATCATACAGCCCGGAGATGAAGCTCACCCTGACCGTGGGGGGGTTGTATACCTTCAAGGTCAAGCCCGACAACCCGTTGCTCTCCAGGTCGTCAATCCCTTTCTCCATCGGATACAGCACAAACGGATCCCTGCAGGTGAGCGTGCGGGCCAATATCTACGGCAAGGCCGACAGGTTGCGGCTGACCGGCGAGTACTGGCTGAAATACATGCCCGACAATTACTGGGGCGTGGGCTACAAGAATGCCCGGTATACAAAGATCTCTGACAGCACCACCAGATATCAGCGAAACTGGGGGCAGATCAAGCTGAAGGTGGTCTACCGCATCGTGCCGAACTTCTTCGTGGGACTTAACTACGACCGGAACAGGACCGAGGCCACCAACATCAACCCAAAGATGGAACAGGATCCCGATTTTTTAAAGCATGGAGGCAAGATCAACAACTCGGGCATTGGGATGGTCTTCAGGTACGACAGCCGCGACTTCCCCGAGAACGCCTACAGGGGGGTCCTGCTGGAACTGGCAGGCACGTTGTATGGAAAGCATACCACCTCCACCCATATTTACCAGGCGTACGAACTGGACTACAGGCAATACCAGCAGATCGTACGGAGGGGCAGCACCCTGGCCTGGCAGGTCAAGACCAGGACTGTGACAGGCGATGTGCCCTGGACCGAGTTCTCCATGGTAGGCAATCCGTTCGACCTGCGGGGCTACCCATGGGGACAGTACCGCGACAATGCCATGCTGTTCGCACTGGCCGAATACCGGTACATGCTTCCAAGAAGGAACCCGAACTCGAGGGGAGACTTCTATGGTCCGATGGGGTTCGTGCTTTGGTCGGGGATCGGAACAGTTGCCCCTTCATATGGCGATATCAAATACTGGATACCCAATGCAGGGCTCGGGCTTCGGTTCGAGTTGCAGGAACGGATGAACGTGAGGGTCGATTACGGGTTCGGAATCGGCTCTAATGCTTTCTATATAAGTTTTACCGAGGCATTTTGATGTTATTTGCATATATTTGCATCGTGACTTTTTTTTAATTAGTCCAAATTATAAATAAGAAATCCCAATCTAACTATCCAATGAATACGAAACGCCAATTGAAGATCTTCGGGGCAGGTATATTCCTGGCGCTGGCCATGGTTTCCTGTTACCCGGGCGGTGCGGAATATACCTCCGACACCGACATCGTGGTCACCAATTACAACCCAAATTTTGATTTTGGGGCTGTAAAGACCTATTACCTTGCCGATTCGGTCAGCTATGTCCTTCCGGAGGGCGAAGAGGCCGACCATGCGCTGGACGCATTCATAGTCGCCGAGATGGAGAGCAGCTTTGCGGACCTGGGCTGGGAGCGTGTCGACTCCACCTATACCGAACAGCCTGACGTGGCCGTCACCCTGTCGGCGATCCGTGTCACCAATTACAACATTTATTCGGTGCCCTGGTATCCCGGTTGGGGTTGGGGCTGGTACTGGAAAAGCTCCGACGAGACCAGTTATTGGGGTTATCCCGGGTACGGATGGGGTTATCCGTGGTACGGTTATACCTATGTCACCTCGTACGATGTGGGAACACTCGTGTGGTATCTCTTCGACCCCGACAATGTGGATGAGGAGAATGAGGTCATCTACCTCGAATGGCAGGGGGCTATCAACGGGGTAATGGGTTCCAGCGTGCAGAATACCAAAGACAGGATCACCCGCGGCGTCCGCCAGGGATTCAAACAGTCCCCTTACCTTTCGGGCGAGTAGTCAATCATCAAATCTGAAAAAGTTACCACCATGAAATATTTCATCACGATCGCGGCTGCCGTCCTGTTGTCGATGGCCGGATATTCACAAGCAATCTACACCCTCAATTATACCATGTCGTTCGGTGCGGGTGATACCAGGGATTACATCAACAGCCCGAGTTTCCGCGGCATGACTTTCGACGGCAGGGGATTTGTATCAGACCAGTTCAGCCTCGGGGGCATGTTCAATTGGGCCACCTTCTATGAGATGCTGGGAGGTGAGAGCTATACCCAGGGGAATACCACCCTCACCGGCACCCAGTACCGCTATATCAATGCGTTTCCCATCCTTTTCCAGGGGCACTGGTATTCGACCGACGACGAGTTCGAGCCCCGCGTATACCTGGGTGCGGGAGTGGGGCCATACAAGATCAACCAGCGGACGAACGTAGGTGTCTGGTCACTGGAAGAAAGGAACTGGCATTTCGGGATCTCCCCCGAGGTGGGCCTTTTGTTCCCCGTGTCCATGGATACGCAATTCAACATCAGCTTCAGATACCATTACGTGTTCAAAGCGAAAGATACCATCGACCACTCCTGGTTTGGTCTTTCCCTGGGATTTGCCTGGGGCGATTAGCAGCAAATGACCTAAGTTAGCACAACTCATGATGAAAAAAACTCAGAGATTTTTTTTGGCCGCAGGCTTGGTCGCGTTGCTGCTACCGGCCATTGCGGCGGCACAGGCACGCATCGAGGTGTCCCCTTTCGGCGGTTACATGTTCGGTGGTAAAATGCGGTTCTATGAAGGTGACCTGAAGATCAACGACAACGCCAGTTATGGCCTTGCCCTCGATATCGAGGTGGCTCCCAATACGAAACTGGAGCTCTTCTGGTCCCAGATGAGCACCGAGGCCCGGTTCGTCGGGAAATACAGTTATGATTACCTTACCACACCCCCATTCGACGTCAGCGTGGGATATATCCAGGTCGGCAGTCTGAGGGAGATCAATTATGATAACATCCGGCCTTTTGGTGTCTTCACCCTTGGTGCGGCCTATTTCCTGCCCGGCACCAATACCGGGGAGGTCCGCTACGACGATACCTGGAAGTTCTCGGTGACCCTGGGCGGCGGTGCGAAGATCTGGCTCTCCGACCGCGTGGGCATCCGGCTCCAGGGACGCCTCATGCTGCCCATGTTCTGGGGCGGGGTAGGGTTTACAGTCGGCACAGGAGGATCGGGCTTCTCGGTCGGCGCCGGCACCGCCATGGTGCAGGGCGATTTCACCGGCGGACTGATCATTGCCCTGGGTGATTGATCCCGGCCTTCGGACCTTTGCAGATAGGATGCAGGCAGTTGAATACAAGGTATCTTCTTTTTCCATAAATAAACCAATGTTAGTATGAAACTCAACAATATTTTACTGGTTCCAACGGATTTCTCCGATGTATGCCACAATGCCATCGACTATGCGGTCAATGTTGCAAAGGACATCCATTTCAAAGTGGTGATCTACCATGTGATCAACAAAGACACCCATGCCCTTTTCAAAGGACAGGGGGAGATCGGAACTGCCGTGGCCGGCAAGCTCCAGAGCATAGTCGACGAGTTCAAATTGCAACATGACGTCGAGATGGATTACCAGTACGAGAGCGGCAGCATCTTCGACCTGATCCATACCAAGGCCAAGGAGATCGGCGCCAACATGATCGTGCTGGGCACGCACGGCAAAAAGGGGATGCAGCACCTCTTCGGCAGCTATGCCCTCAAGGTGATCACCCAGGCCGAGATACCCACCGTTGTGGTGCAGAAGAAGAAGTTCAAAGGGATCCGCAATATCCTGTTCCCGGTCAACACCTTTACGGAAGCCCGGCAAAAGGTGGGCTACGCCAGCGCAGTGGCCACCCGTTTCGGGTCGACCATCCACCTGTACAAGGAAAAGGTCAGTGATCCGGGCGAGGCCAGCAGGATCGACATCATCGCCAGGCAGATATCCGAGGAGTTCAACAAACTAGGCGTCAAGCATACCGTCTCCACCTCCCCGAAAGGGGGCGAATCGGCCAGGAAGCTCGTTGAGTTCGCGGTGGAAAGCGACATGGACCTGATCGTCATCGTCACGGAGCCTCAGCTGGGCACCAATTATTTCAACCTGGGGCCCTGGAACGAGAAGATCATGTTCAACGAGGCCCAGATCCCGGTGATGTGCATCAACCCGGTGCAGCAGGGCTTTGTCTATTTCGACCTCTGATCCTGCATCAGTTCTTCGAGGATCGGGGTGGTGATGCCCCTGACCTCTTTCCCGGGCGAATCATTCAGTTGCTCGAAGATGACAATCTCATTCTCTCCCTCATTCAGCCATACGCCGGGGAGGTACAGGGTTTGTTGCGGGCCCGCCTGCCAGTAACGCCCGAGGTGGTGGCCGTTGACGAACACGATCCCTTTGCCCCAGCCCCTCATGTCGAGGAAGGTGTCGCCCGTCGCATCCAGCCTGAAACTGCCGTGATACACTGCCGGCCTGCCCTGTATGTGGTTGCTTTCAAAGGAAAGGACATCCGGTGGTGATGCCATGGGCAACCCGTACATCCTCCACCCGCCGGTGATCTCCTTCCCGTTGATTGTCACCGGGCTGATGATCCCTTTCCGGTTGTTGACGATCTCCGCACCGTAGTTGATCCTACCCATGTTTTCCACCAATATCTCAAGCACGCCACCGTCCGGGATATCGATATCGAGGGTGTAATCCTTGTAATACCTGTTCAGTTCGCCGGCGAACCGGCCATTGATATACAGGGTGGCATAGTCCCGCAGTCCGGCGATCTCCAGGGTGCCGCCAATGCCTTCCTCAAAAAGCCTGGCATAGAGCACATACCCGTGACCCTGTCCCAGTTCCTCGAAGGTGAGCGGCCGGTTGTTTTCAACAGGCCGGGCCTGCATGATCAGGTTCCCGTAGTCCGCTGCCTTATTCAGCCGGATCGAAGGGATCCGGATCAGGGGGATCGAATCGGGTACGTCAGGCACTTCATAGGGCACATGCCCGAGAAGCACTTCCCTGATGGCCATATACTTGTGCGTGGGCCAGCCCGCCTCGCTGATGGGGGCGTCATAGTCGTAGCTGGTGAGGTCGGGCTGGATGTCATGGTCCCCGTTGTAGTTCGCGCCCGAGGTAAACCCGAAATTGGTTCCGCCGTGCAGCATGTAAAAATTAAAGGAGACCCCTCCATCCAGGTACTTTTTCATCTGGGCCACGACATCTTCGGCGGCTACACGCGGAAAGGGCTCTGCCCAATGGGCCAGCCATCCGGGGTAGAATTCGGCGACCATGTATGGGCCTTGCCCCCCGTTGTACTCGTTCACCACTTTTTTCAGGTTGTCGATGTCATCCTCGCCGTTGGCCGTGGGGAAGACACCGTCGACGGCACCCCCCTCGAAGAGCCAGCTTCCGTCGGACGTGAACAGCGGTACTTCAACACCCGCGGCGATCAGCTGGTCCCGGATGGCATGGCTGTATGCTTTATGTTTCCCGAGAGGAATGTCGGGGCGCTGGGCGACATAGGACCCGAACTCATTCTCCACCTGCACCATGATCACCGGGCCGCCCCTGCTGGCCTGGAGGTCCCTGAATTCATCCACCAGCCGGGATATGTACACCTGGCAGGAATCAAGGAACGCCTGGTTGTATTCCCGGATCACCAGTTCCCTGTTGTTCTGCAGCCACCAGGGGTAGCCGCCGAACTCCCACTCCGCGCAGGCGTAGGGCCCGGGCCGGAGGATCACCATCAGTCCTTCCTGGCCGGCCAGTTGAATGAACTTTCGCAGGTTGCGGTTCCCGGTCTCGAAGTCCCATACCCCGGGGGCCGTTTCGTGGTAGTTCCAGAAAATGTAGGTGGCGATCGTGTTCAGGCCCATGGCCCTGGCCATTTGCAGCCGGTGCGGCCAATATTCGTGCGGGATCCTCGAAAAATGCATCTCCCCGCTGTACAGGTGGATGGGCTCCCCGTCGACCAGGAAATTACCGTCCCCGATCCCGAATGTGTGGATATCCTTCTCCCGGTCGCATCCCGCACACAGGGCGGCCACGACCATAAGGGCGACCAGCCGTCTCATAGTCCGAGCTCAGAAATCACTTTCTCCGTAAGATCGTGGACTTTGCTGGTGTATATCCAGCTGTTGTCCGTGCTCTTGTCGAAAAGATAATCGTAGCCGTTGTCCAGGGCCACCTTCTCGGCCGCCGCATAAACCTGTTCGTAAAGGGGGCCGAATTTCTCCTCCTGGAGCTTGCTTAGCTCGCCATCCATCCCGAATTTCTCCTCCTTGAACGTGTTGGCTTCCGATTCGGCCTTGAATATGGCCTCCTGCTTCTGCCGCTTCATGTCATTGTCGAGCATGGGTTCGTTGTTCACGTATTCCTGGTACATGCTCTCGATGGCCTGGAACTTCGCGTCCAGTTCCGCTTCCCAGGCATCCACCTGGGCGTCGATGAGCATCCCGGCCTCTTCGTAGGCCGGCATCTTTTCGAGGACCAGGGTCATCTCCATGTAGGCGATCTTTTGTGCAAAGGCCACCTGGACGCCCAGCATCAGCATGGCCAACATTACTTTTTTCATATTGTCATAAGGTTTATTTGAAACAATTCTGGGTGCGAATCACAACGGCTCTCAAATACACATACCTTGCCAGTCTTATCGATCACTGACCGGTATCCGCCGAGATCTCATAAGCCACCACGCGGTTGTCCATGAATGTCGGCACCAGCAGCATGCGCCGCTCGGCAATATATTCGATGTCGGCGGCATTGATCCCCTGCGGGGTGGTGTCGAACAGGACGATGGGCCCGCGGTCGGGATGGACCAGCTGGACCTTGCCCGACCAGTCGGATATGATGAAATACCCGTCGTCGAAGATCTCCAGCCCGTCGATCCCGCCGGTGTCGCCCACCACTTTGCGCACCGATCTGTCAGCGGTCTGCACCGCAAAGATGCCGTTCCTTGTCCCCACCAGGAGCTCTTCGCCGAGGAAGTTGAGCCCATTGGGGTTCTCAAATTCGGGGCTGCTGATCCACAGGGCGATCCTGTCGTTCTGCACCCGGTAGACGCTGGTGGTGTACATGTCGGTCACGTAAACGCTGCCGTCGGGCCCGACAGTGATGTCATTGAGGAATTGGGCCCCTTCCACATCCATCGAATGCAGCAATTTCCCATCCTCGAGGCTCAGTTTCAACACCCGGTCGATGTCGGTCACATAGAGTCCGTTGCCACTGATCCCCATGCCTTTCGGGGCGTTGAGCCCGCCGGCCCACCGGAACACCTGCACCTCCCCGTTCAATGACAGCTTGGAGATGAAGCCGTTACCGTCCTTGTCGGTGGGGTTCCCGTCGATGCATGAAACGTACAGCACCTTGTTCACACTGTCGTAACAGACCGACTCGCTGGTGGTCAGCATGTCAGGCGTGGACCATATTTTGGTGGCCGTGTAATTGCTCTCCTGTGCCATCACCAGTGATGCAAGGAAGATCAAACTGAAAGTCAGGAGGTTCTTCATAGGGCAGTTTTTTTATAGGTTAAGGGTTGTAAAAATAATAAAAAAACAGGGTCCCACGACATCCCTGTCCGGGGTCAGAATCCATAGGCCCGGTTCTCTGGCGGTCATATCACTAATGCATTTAACTGCATATCCCCTTGAGCCCTATTTGTTTAAAACTTGTTGACAGCTTGAAGGGCCGTGGCCGGCACGTATCGATCTTTGTTATAACTTTGAAGAAGTTCTCCGGAAATCACGACCCATGGCGAAGCACAAAAACACCCGCATCGACATCAACCTGAACCTGAATGTCCGCGGTTTGCGGCCATCCTCCACGCTGGCCATCAATGAAAAGAGCATGGAGCGGTTGAGGAACTGCCAGAATGTATATAAGCTGGGGCTCGGCCAGTCGCCTTTTCCCGTGCCGGAAGAGGTGGTGGAGGCCCTGAGGAGGTTCGCCCACAAGAAGGATTACCTTCCCGTCAAAGGCCTTCCCGAACTGAGGGAGGCCGTGGCCGGTTACAACCAGCGGACCATCAAGGTCCATACCAGGCCCGAGCACGTGATGATCGGCCCCGGTTCCAAGGAGCTGATCTTCATCCTGCAGCTGGTGTATTACGGCGACCTGATCATCCCCACACCAAGCTGGGTCTCCTATTCGCCCCAGGCCCGGATCATCGGCAGGAATGTCCACTGGGTCCCCACGATGAAAGAGAATGGTTACAGGCTCACGCCCGAGAAGTTGGAGCTCATCTGCCGCGCCGATCCCAACCTGCCGCGCATCGTCATCCTGAATTATCCTTCCAACCCCACCGGGGCCACCTATACCCTCGAGCGGCTGAAGGAGATCGCCGAAGTGGCCCGCAGGTACCGCATCGTGCTCATCTCCGACGAGATCTACGGGCAGATACACCACCAGGGCAAGCACGTATCCGTGGCCCGGTTCTACCCTGAGGGCACCATCATCAGCAGCGGCCTCAGCAAATGGTGCGGCGCCGGGGGCTGGCGCCTCGGCACCTTCTCGTTCCCACCCGATCTGGAGTGGCTGCAGGATGCCATGGCCATCGTCGCCAGCGAGACCTTCACGGCCACCTCGGCACCGATCCAGTACGCCTCGATCACCGCCTTCAACGGAAGTGAACAAATCGAACGGTACCTCAGGACCTCCAGGAAGATCCTCAAGGCAATCGCCCGCCAGCTGACGGCGAAACTGGACCAGATGAACGTCGCCTATCCCAGGCCCGAGGGTGCCTTTTACCTCTTCGCCGACTTCGAGCAGTACCGTGAGAAATTCAATCGCAAGGGCATATACACCTCCGTGGAGTTCTGCGATCGGCTGCTCGACGACACCGGAGTGGCCATGCTCCCGGGCAGCGATTTCGGACGACAGCCGGAAGAGCTCACCGCCCGGTTGGCTTACGTCGACTTCAACGGCGAGCGCGCCCTGCAGGCGGCCTACGGTACCGGCGACGAACCCCTCGGGGAGGAGTTCGTGAGGACCCACTGCGGCCGCCTGGTGCGGGCATTCGACAGGCTGGGCAACTGGCTGAACGATTTATGAACCGCCTCCTGTGATTAAATAACCTTCCTATACTTTAGATCAATTTTAAATAGTTCTGTACATTTGCGGCCTGACGCAAAAAGATTCGACCCTATGAAATTCAAGAATATTGTCATCACCGGCACCGGAAGTTATATCCCGACAGAAACGGTTACCAACAAGGACTTCGCCAGGAACGAATTCTATGATGTGGGCGGCAAGGCCTTCGAGGCATCCCACGAGGAGATCGCCGAAAAGTTCAGGGCCATCACCGGCATCGAGGAGCGCAGGTACGTCGCCGACAACCTGAAAGCCTCCGACATCGGCGCCATCGCCGCCCGTGAGGCCATCGACGATGCCGGCATTTCCAAGGAGACCATCGACCAGATCATCGTCGCACAGAACTTCGGGGATGTGAAGAAAGACACCATCCAGACCGACATATTGCCCAGCCTGGCGGCCCGCATCAAACACCTGCTGCAGATCAAGAACCCCTCCTGTATCGCGTACGATATCGTGTTCGGCTGTCCCGGTTGGGTGCAGGGCCTCATCCAGGCCGAGTCGTACATCCGCAGCGGCCTCGCCAGGCGCTGCCTCGTGGTGGCTGCCGAGACCCTGTCGCGCGTGCTCGACATGCACGACCGCGACTCCATGATCTATGCCGACGGTGCGGGGGCCTGCATCGTTGAGGCCCGGGAAAGTGACCACCAGGAGGGCATCCTCTCCTCCAGCATGGCCTCTCACACCAAGGAAGAGGCCTATTTCCTCTTCCTCGGAAAAAGCAACCTCACCACGGCCGACCCCAGTGTCCGCTACATCAAGATGCACGGGCGCAAGATCTACGAGTTTGCGCTCACCAACGTGCCTCCCGCCATGAAAGAGAGCCTCGACAAGGCGGGCGTCGGCATCGCCGACGTGAAAAAGATCTTTATCCACCAGGCCAACGAGAAGATGGATTTCGAGATCATCAAGCGGCTCTACAGGCTTTACAGGGTGCGGGAGATCCCGGAGGACATCATGCCCATGAGCATCCACAAGCTGGGGAACAGCTCGGTCGCCACGGTCCCCACACTTTTCGACGGGGTGCGCAAGAAAAAGGTGAAAGGGCATACCATCCGGAAAGGAGATATCATCATGCTTGCCTCTGTGGGCGCCGGCATGAACGTCAATTCCATGGTCTACCGGTATTGATCAGGGCAGGATGGCGTATTCCCTGATGAGCGCTGCATGCCGGGGATACTGGCGGATGAGCTGGTCCCTGCTCCCCATCTCGAAATCATCGAAGTCGAAGCCGGGCGCCACCGTGCAGCCGAGCAGGCTGTAGCTTCCTGTGCCCCCGGGCCTGGCTGCGAACCAGGAGCCCCTGGGGACCGTGAACTGGAACAATTCATTTCTCGCGGGGTCCCGGCCCAGGCGGACCTCCAGGAGCCTGCCGTCGGCCAGGATGACATAAAGCATCAGCGCCGAACCCTGGTAGAAATGCCATACCTCGTCCGATTTAAGCCGGTGAAAGGCCGAAAAACGGCCGCTCTCCAGGAGGAAGTAAATGCTGGTGGAAAAGGGCCTGAAGGAAGTATACCTTTCCGGAAGCCCTTTCTTCTGGATGAACTCCCCGGCACGGTATACTTCGCGGAAATACCCGCCTTCGGGGTGCCGGTTCAGGTCGAGGTGCCGGATCCAGAATTCAGCCGTCCGGTCCATCATATGAGCTTATGGTCGCCGAGTAGCACTTCCATTTCCAGTTGCACGGCCATGGCGCTTTCCCTGGCTGCCTCCGCGAAGTCCACGTCCTGGGAGGCATAGATGATGCCCCGCGAGGAATTCACAATGAGGCCGCACTGGCTGTTCATGCCGTACTGCGCCACCTCCTGCAGGCTGCCGCCCTGGGCGCCGACGCCCGGTACCAGGAGGAAGTGGTCGGGCACGATCCGGCGGATGTCATCCAGCATGGCGGCCTGGGTGGCCCCCACCACGTACATGAGCGTCTCGGGCGTGCCCCAGCCGGCCGATGTCTCCAGGACCTGCTCAAACAGTTTCCTGCCCGTGCCCTCCGCAGGGATGAACTGGAAATCGGATGCCCCCTTGTTGGATGTCAGGGCCAGCAGGACCACCCATTTTCCCTCATAGCCAAGAAAAGGGGAGACCGAATCGGACCCCATGTAAGGTGCCACGGTGACCGCGTCAAAATCGAGGGCCCCGAAGAAGGCACGGGCATACAGGGAAGATGTATTGCCGATGTCGCCCCGTTTGGCATCGGCGATGGTGAAGACCTCAAACTGCTTCAGGTAGGCGATGGTCCGCTCCAACGATCGCCAGCCCTTGCTCCCCATGCTCTCGTAGAAGGCCAGGTTGGGCTTGTACGCCATGGCATACGGATGGGTGGCGTCGATGATCTGCCGGTTGAACTCAAAGATGGGGTCATCCGTGCCGAGCAGGTGAGGGGGGATCTTCTTGATGTCGGTGTCGAGTCCTATGCAGAGGAAGGAATGTTTCTTCCTGATCAGTTGAAATAGGTCGTTTCTGGTCATGTCCGATCTTTGTTTATACGGTTGAATCTGTTGTGTGTCGAATCAAATCAATTAATACACTTTCCACAAAACCCGGTCGTTGAACCTCAACATGCCGCCCGCCCTGTGCTTCTCCATGATGCGGGGTCCTCCCGGGACTGGCAGTCAGGGTCCTTTCAATTGACCTCCGCTTTCAGGCGCTCCGCATTTTCGGCCAGCTGCAGCTGGTCGATGAGTTCCTGGATGTCGCCGTCGATGATCACCTGAAGATTATAGAGCGTCAGGCCGATGCGGTGGTCCGTGACCCTTCCCTGTGGCCAGTTGTAGGTCCTGATCTTGGCCGAACGATCGCCGGTGGAGACCATGGTCTTCCTTTTCGAGGAGACATCGTCGAGGTATTTCTGGTATTCGATCTCGTAGATCCTGGAGCGCAGCACCGACAGGGCTTTTTCGTAGTTCTTGTGCTGTGATTTCTGGTCCTGGCAGGTGGCTACGATGCCCGTGGGGATGTGGGTCAGCCGTACCGCAGAGTAGGTGGTGTTCACTGACTGCCCGCCGGGTCCTGAGGAGCAATAGAGGTCTTTCCGGATGTCGTTTGCGCTGATCTCCACGTCGAACTCATCCGCTTCGGGAAGTACCACCACCGAGGCCGCCGACGTATGCACCCGACCCTGGGTCTCCGTTTTGGGCACCCGCTGCACGCGGTGGACACCCGACTCGTACTTCATCTGTCCGTAAACGCCTTCGCCGTTCAGTTCGAAGATGATCTCCTTGTACCCGCCCACGGTGCCTTCCGTGAAGTCGACGATCTCCATTTTCCATCCCTTGTCCTCCGCGAATTTGGAATACATGCGGAACAGGTCGCCGGCAAAGATGCTGGCCTCATCGCCCCCCGTGCCCGCCCTGATCTCCACGATGGCGTTCTTGCTATCCTGGGGATCCTCGGGGATGAGCATGATGCGGATCTCCTCCTCCAGTTCGTCGCGGCGCTCCGTCAGCGCGTTGAGCTCGAGTTTGGCCATCTCCCTGAACTCTTCATCCTTTTCAGTCTTCAGCAGTTCCCGGGTCGATTCCAGGTTGCCGAGCAGGTTCCGGTATTCCTTGTAGGCCTCTACAATGGGCTGGAGGTCCTTGTAGTCCTTGCTCAGCTGGATGAACTTCTTCATGTCGGACGTCACCGCCGGATCGTTCATTTTTTCACCGATCTCCTTGAAGCGTTGATGGATGGCTTCCAGTTTTTCTAACATCAGATGTTGTTTTGCGGTGCAAAAATACAATAAAAAAGCGCTAACCAATTTTCCTTCTTTTCGTAGGAGCATGAACTCTATGCCATCAGATTTTGTTAAATTTGGAGCCATCATTATTCAGGTTCCGAACAATCCCGCTTATGATCCCTTCAATGCATAAGTTCTTTCTGGTGACCTTTTCCCTCTTCTGGCTGTCGGCGACGGCGCAGCTTCATGAGGAGGCGACCCCCTGGAGTTTTGGCGAGGGGGTTACGGACAGGTCGTTCCAGCATATTTCGCTGGCCCCGCCGGACGAGGAAGCCCTTTTGGAAGAAGAGCAGGAGGATCCCTTTTTTAAGACCCGGCGATTTGCCCTGCTGGTACCGGTGCTTCTTGATCCGCTCACTGCCGGCACCTGGCAGCACCATCCCGACGGCGAGGTCTGGCGCCTGAAGCTGAGCCTTGCCGGTTCGCTGGCCAGCAGCCTTTATTTCAGCGGGTTCAGCCTTCCCGAGGGTGTCAGGCTGTACCTCTACGACGAGAACGGGCTTCAACTCAAAGGGGCGTTCACCCACCGCAACAACAGGCCCGGCGGTCATTTTGCCACCGGGCTCATCGGGGGGGGCACCGTCATACTTGAGCTCAATGTCCCGCACCAGGTGTCCCGGGCAAGCTGGTTCACGATAGAAGAAATGACCTATGGCTATGCCCATTTGGACGGCGTGCTGCAAAGCAGTGGTTTCGGCGACAGCCAGTTCTGCGAGGTGAATGTCGCCTGCTCGCCCGAAGGGGACAACTACCAGGACGAGAAAGACGGTGTGGTGCGCATACAGGTGAAGGTGGCAGGGTCGGCCTACTGGTGTTCCGGGTCCATGATCAACAATACCAGCCAGGATAAGACGCCCTATCTCCTCACGGCCGACCACTGCGCTTACAAATACGGGCAGTACGCCTCGGTTGCCGACCTGGCTGCCTGGATCTTTTACTTCAGGTACGAGTCGGCCGGTTGCGCCAACCCCCAGTTCGAACCTCAGTTATTCTCCCTCACCGGTTGCCAGAAGGTGGCCCACGACGGGACGCGCGGCATGGACGGGTCCGACTTCTACCTGGTGAAGCTGCTGGACAATATCCCCGCCAATTACAACGTATACTTCAACGGCTGGTCACGCGTGGATGTGCCCAGCAGCTCGGGCGTCACCATCCATCATCCCGACGGTGACATCAAGAAGATATCCACCTATGTGGAGACCCCCGAATCCAGCAGTTGGCAGGGGAACGGCCTTCCATCCCACTGGAAGGTGACCTGGGCCCAGACCGTCAACAACTGGGGGGTGACCGAGGGCGGTTCGTCCGGCGCCCCCTTGTTTGACAACATCGGCCGGATCGTCGGCACACTGACCGGCGGACTGGCCTCCTGCACCAGTCCTGAGTATCCCGATTACTATGGCAAGTTCTCGTACCACTGGGAATCCAACGGGAGTGACGACACCCTCCGCCTGAGCCCCTGGCTCGACCCGGGCAACACCGGCGTCCTTTCCCTCGGGGGGACCACCCTGGGGACGGAAGCAGGGGAGCTGGCGGGCAACAACATGGTCCGCATATACCCCAACCCGGCAGGGGATGAGCTGTTCGTGGAGGCCGGCGAGCACGGGACAGGCGTCGTCCGGATCGAGATCCTCGACCTTCTGGGCAGGGTGGTGGAACAGCGGCAGGTGGAGGCGGTGGCCGGCGTGGCCAGGTTTGACCTGGACCGCTGCCAACCCGGGATCTACTTCGTGCGGAGGTCCGCGCCGGGGAGGACAGCAGTGGCCAAGTTCGTTAAAAAATAATTAGTTCTTTCTAAATTGGATTATGTTTAGTACATTAGCAAGCCCGAATCAAAGCAATTAAGGAGCATACCGTATCATGGATCGACCAGAAACCATATTCGTCGTTGAGGACGACGTCCTTTACCTTAACCTCATCATCAAGGAGCTGGAGAAGATGGGTTATACCAACATCAAGTCTTACAGCACCGGGAAAGAGGCCATCCATGACCTGTCGGAAAAACCGGATGTGGCCCTGCTGGATTATTTCCTTGAGAAGGAATACACCGGGATGGATATACTCAAGAAACTGAGGCAGCGGTTCCCCGATACCCAGGTGATCTTCCTCACCGCCTCCGACGATGTGAACATCGCCGTGGATACCATGCGCAACGGGGCTTACGATTACATCGTCAAAGGCGATACCGCGTTCATCCGGATCCGTCACCTCCTGAAGAAGATATCGGAGGAGAACGAACAGAAGGCCAAGAGCAGGAGCATCATCCGCTTCCAGATCTACGTCATCATCGCCATCATCCTCATCTCCCTGCTCGGCATCCTCTATTTCCATTATTTCATCAATTAAAAAAAATCGAGATTCCCTTTGTTTTTATAAAAGATTCGTGTACTTTTGCACCCCGATTTACGATCCGCCCTCGGGTGGAACATTAAAAACTATCAGGTAGCGAAATGAAAAAAGATATTCATCCAAAAGATTACGGTTTCGTTGTTTTCAGGGACATGTCGAACGATTATCAGTTCCTGACCCGTTCTACTGCGAAATCGAAAGAGACTGTCAAGTGGGAGGACGGCAACGAGTACCCGCTGATCAAACTGGAGATCTCCCATACCTCGCACCCCTTCTTCACGGGCAAGATGAAGTTCGTGGATACGGCAGGGCGTGTTGACAAATTCAAGAGCAGGTACCAGAAACACCTGGACAAGAAGAACCAGTAAGAACCTGCTTGAATTCAAGATACAAGCCCTTAACTTTCCGGTTCAAGGGCTTTTTTTATCGGTTGGGGCTGAATTTTTTGAACGGATAAGAATAATTTACGTATACTTGTTTTTGGTGCAATTTTATACCTGAAGACTGTATGAACTACATCCTTTTCGACGACCAGAGCAGGAACAATCTGCTTCCCCTCACTTTCATGCGGCCGGTGGCGGAGATCCGGATCGGCATCCTGACCATCCGTGAGAAGTGGGAGCACATGCTCAAAGCCCGGACATCCACCCTTACCGAGGCCTATCTCAGTGAAAAATACCCCATTGTCAAGGAGAAGAACAATGTGCTGGTCAATGGATCGGTGTGTCCTACGCCCGAGCTCATCAAAGAGATCAAGGCCCTGAAGCCCAACCAGACCCTCGTCAAGGACGATACCATCATCGCCCTCAACATCAGCGAGGAGGACCTGGACGATTCGGGCGACATGGACATCACCGGCATCGACGAGGTGGAGTCGAAAAGCCAGTTCCTGAAGCTCAGCGACTCATGGGATATCTTCAACCGCAACGGCGAGGCCATTCAGAAGGACTTCGAGATGCTCACGAAAGGGAGGAAAAGCAAGAAGCTCAGCGACACCAACCGGGTCATGGCGCCGGAGAACATATTCGTGGAGGAGGGCGCCACCGTGGAATTCGCCATCCTCAACGCCAGCACCGGCCCCATCTACATCGGCAAGGATGCCGAGATCATGGAAGGGTCGGTGATCCGCGGCCCGTTCGCACTCTGCGAGCATGCCACCGTCAAGATGGCGGCCAAGATCTACGGGCCCACCACCATCGGCCCCTGGTCGAAAGTGGGCGGCGAGGTGAACAATTCGGTGTTCTTCGGCTACTCCAACAAGGCCCACGATGGGTTCCTGGGGCACTCCGTCATCGCCGAGTGGTGCAACATCGGGGCCGATACCAACAACTCCAACCTCAAGAATTCCTACGACCATGTGAAGCTGTGGAACTACCCGCAGCGGACCTTCGTGGACACTGGCCTCCAGTTTTGCGGGCTGATCATGGGCGATCACAGCAAGACCGGCATCAACACCATGTTCAACACGGGCACTGTCGTGGGGGTGAACGTCAACGTATTCGGACCGGGCTACCAGCGCAACTTCGTACCTTCCTTCTCCTGGGGCGGTACCAGCGGGTTCGTGGCCTACAACATCAAGAAGGCCATTGATGTAGCCACCGCCGTGTACAAGCGCCGCGGCCTGGATTTCAATGAGATGGAGCAGGATATCCTCATCAACGTATTTGATGAGACCGCAAACAACCGCTTCCTATAGTTTTGGCATGCTATTTGACCCCTGTTGCCACCGCTGAACGGAACCTGTGCGGCAAACCGTAAACCGCTGACCGGATGGTCACTAGTTAACAGAAAACAAATACAAACGAATTCAGCAATTGAACGGTATGTCAATTTGACTGAAATAGACATGAAGAATATCCAGAATAATATTTTCGCCATATCCGACCTGCTTGACACCGATACCGAATTCATCCCCCTGATGTCGTCGGAGGACGAGGAACTGATCAATGCGGAGAAGATCCCCGATTCTCTTCCCATCCTTCCGTTGCGCAACACGGTATTGTTCCCCGGGGTGGTAATTCCCATCACCGTGGGCCGGGACAAGTCGATCAAGCTCATTAAGGATGCCTATCGCAAGAAAAGCCTCATCGGCGTCGTGGCCCAGAAGGACCCCGACGTGGAGGAGCCTTCCCTCACCGACCTCTACCGGGTGGGGACCGTGGCCAACATTGTGAAGATCCTGCAGATGCCCGACGGCAACACCACGGTCATCATCCAGGGAAAGAAGCGATTCGAGCTGCTCGAGCTGGTGCAGGAGGAGCCCTATTTCATGGCACAGGTCAGGCAGTACGAGTCCAATGAGAAGATCGAGCGAAACAAGGAGTTCGATGCCCTCATCGCCTCGCTGAAGGACCTTTCGATCCAGATCATCAAGCAGTCGCCCAACATCCCTTCGGATGCCGCCTTTGCCATCCGGAACATAGAGAGCCCGGTATTCCTGGTCAACTTCATCTCCAGCAACCTGAACATCGACATCCTCGAGAAGCAGCATCTGCTGGAGATCTCCAATTTCAAGGAACGGGCCAACATGGTCCTGTCGTCGCTCACACGGGAGCTGCAGATGCTTGAGCTCAAGAACCAGATCCAGAACAAGGTGAAGATCGACCTCGACAAGCAGCAGCGCGATTATTTCCTTCACCAGCAGATGAAGACCATCCAGGAGGAGCTGGGGGATGCGCCCGGGGCCCAGGACATAAGCGAGCTCAAGGAGAAGGCCGCCCGGAAGAAATGGTCGAAGGAGGTGCGGGAGGTATTCGACAAGGAACTGGCCAAGCTGCAGCGCATGAACACGCAGGCTGCCGACTTCTCGGTGCAGCTCAACTACCTGGAGTTCCTTGTGGAGCTCCCATGGAATGAGTTCACCAGGGATAATTTCGACCTGCAACGCGCCGAACGGATCCTCGACGAGGACCACTACGGGCTGGAGAAGGTGAAAGAGCGGATCATCGAGCACCTGGCCGTGATCAAGCTCAAGAACGACATGAAGGCGCCGATCCTCTGCCTGGTGGGTCCTCCCGGGGTGGGCAAGACCTCGTTGGGCAAGTCGATCGCCCGCGCGCTCGACCGCAAGTACATCCGCATGTCGCTGGGCGGCGTGCGCGACGAGTCGGAGCTGCGGGGCCACCGCAAGACATACATCGGCGCCATGCCGGGCCGGATCATGCAGAACCTGAAGAAGGTGAAGTCGTCCAACCCGGTGTTCGTGCTCGACGAGGTGGACAAGGTGCTGGGGGCCAACATCAGCGGCGACCCGCAGGCGGCCCTCCTGGAGATCCTCGACCCCGAGCAGAACAATGCGTTCCATGATAACTACCTGGAGGTGGAGTACGACCTGTCGAAGGTGATGTTCATCGCCACGGCCAACACCCTTTCCACCATTCATCCCGCCCTGATCGACCGGATGGAGGTGATCCACCTCAGCGGTTACCTGCTCGAGGAGAAGATCGAGATCGCCAAAAGGCACCTCATCCCCAAGCAGCTGAAAGAGCATGGCATCCGGAAGGGCCAGCTGGCGTTCCCCAAGAAGACCCTGGAACGGATCGTCGAGGATTATACCCGTGAGGCGGGTGTGCGGAAGCTCGAGAAAAGCATCGCCACCATCATCCGGAAGAAGGTGAAATACATCGTCGATGACCTGGCCTACAACAAGCACATCGATGCCGAGGACCTGACCAAAGCGCTGGGTCCCGTCAAGTTCCAGAAGGAGCGCGGCCTTTCCAACGAGGTGGCCGGTGTGGTCACCGGTCTGGCCTGGACCGCCGTGGGGGGCGAGATCCTCTTTGTGGAGGTGAGCCTCAGCCGCGGCAAGGGCATGCTGACCCTTACCGGGAACCTGGGCGATGTGATGAAGGAGTCGGCCACCATCGCCTTCGAATACCTGAAGTCCCATGCCCCGCACCTGGACCTCGACCCGGAGCTCTTCAAAAACTGGAACGTGCACATCCACGTGCCGGAAGGGGCAACACCCAAGGACGGTCCGTCGGCGGGCATCACCATGTTCACCGCCCTGGCATCGGCCTTCACCCAGCGCAAGGTGCGGGCCAGGACCGCCATGACCGGCGAGATCACCCTCCGCGGGAAAGTGCTGCCCGTGGGCGGCGTCAAGGAGAAGATCCTCGCCGCCAAGCGGGCCAAGATCACAGACATCGTCCTTTCCCTTGAGAACCGCAAGGATGTGGAGGACATCAAGGAGAACTACACCCAGGGACTCCGGTTCCATTATGTCGACCAGATGGTGGAAGTGGTGGATTATGCGCTGTTGAAAGACAAGGTCAGGGATCCGCTGGTCATTAAATAATCGTATCTTTGCAGCTGGTACCGGCAGCCCGGTTTGTCGCTCCCCGCAAGGGGGGAGGAAAGTCGGGACAACACAGAGCACCGTACTTCCTAACGGGAAGGACCCCGAAGGTTTTGTCCTTCGGGGGACAGCAAGTGCCACAGAGAATGACTGCCGACGCCGGGCCTGCATGGGACGGAGTCACCGCCCTTCGGGGCGGGGCCTGCCCATGATAGGACCACGGCGGGCGAGGGTGAAAACGTGAGGTAAGAGCTCACGCCCTGAAGTAGCGATATTTCAGGGGGGTAAACCTTACGGGTTGAAAGGCCATGTATACCGGGAACTCCCGAATTTTCGGGATGGAGGGCTGCTCGTCCGGCCCCGGGGGGTTGGCCGCTACAGGGTACGGGTGACCGTGACCGCAGATAAATGACGAACACCCCTGAAGGTGTGCATGCAACTTCAGGGGGACAGAATCCCGCTTACAGGGTTGCCGGTACCTTCCTTTTTTACTTGTCCGGATTTCAGAACAGGGCCTGGCATCCTGTGACCTTATCTCCCGTAACTCCGCTTCTCAGTTAACAGGCATCCAGATTTTTCTAAATTTGCATAAAATTTCGGACCATGAATATCAATACCTTTCTAATCCTAATCCTTTCCTCTGTCATGATAACCTGTACCGCGCCCAAAGAGCAGGCCGACCTGGTCGTGCACAATGCCATCGTGTATACCGTTGACAGTTCCTTTGCCCTTCAGCAGGCTTTTGCCGTGCGCGACGGGAAGTTCGTCGCCGTGGGGAGCGATGCGGGGATCCTGGACCGATACGTTGCGGAGCATCTGATCGATGCCGGCGGCAAGGCCGTTTACCCGGGCTTTTACGACGCCCACTGCCATTTCTACGGCTATGGTACCAACCTCATCAAACGGGCAGACCTGGTGGGGACGACCTCCTTCGAAGAGGCTGTGGAGCGGCTGAAGGAGCATCATGCGAAATACCCATCTGAATGGGTCGAAGGGAGGGGCTGGGACCAGAATGACTGGCCGGTGAAGGAGTTTCCCACCAAGGACCTGCTGGATGAAGCCTTTCCTGATAACCCGGTATACCTGATCCGGGTCGACGGTCATGCCGCCGTCGTTAATTCCGAGGCCTTGCGGCGCGCCGGCATCACCCGGCGTACGGAGGTGTCGGGCGGGGAGGTGATCCTGGCCGGACGGGAGCCGTCGGGCGTGCTCATCGACAATGCCATGGACCTGGTGGCGGAGGTGATCCCGGAAGGGGATGAGGCCTTTGCCAGGAGCGCCCTGCTCAAGGCCCAGGAGAACTGTTTTGCCGCAGGCCTGACCAGTGTGGCCGACGCCGGGCTTGGCAGGGACCTCGTCCTGCTCATCGACAGCATGCAGCAGGAGGGCCGCCTGAAAATGCGGGTCTATGCCATGCTTTCGCCCACCGATGAGAACCTCAGCCATTTTGTGGACAACGGGCCCTATGAGACCGACCGGCTCACGGTGAGGTCCATCAAGCTCTATGCCGACGGCGCCCTGGGATCGCGGGGGGCGAAGATGCTGGAACCCTACACCGATGACCCGGACAATACGGGCCTGTTCATGCATCCGGCAACCTATTACTATGACCTGTGCAACCGGGCACACGACCACAACTACCAGGTGAACACCCACGCCATCGGCGACGGCGGCAACCATTTCGTGCTCGACACCTATTCGAAATTCCTTGAGCCCGGTAACGACCGCCGCTGGCGCATCGAGCATGCCCAGATCATGCACCCGGACGATTTCGATACGTTCGGCAAGTATGCCATTGTGCCCTCGGTGCAGCCTACCCATGCCACCTCCGACATGTACTGGGCCGCCGAAAGGGTAGGGGCTGACCGCATCCGGGGAGGCTACGCCTTTAAGGAGCTGTTGGCGCAGAATGGCTGGATCCCGCTGGGCACCGATTTCCCGGTGGAGGACATCAATCCCATGAACACCTTCTATGCCGCCGTGGCCCGCATGGACAGCCAGGGCTGGCCCGAAGGCGGCTGGCAGCCCGAGAACGCCCTCAGCCGCGCGGAGACCCTCAGAGGTATGACCATCTGGGCCGCCAAGGCCGGATTTGAGGAGCGGCGGAAAGGAAGCATTGAAGCAGGCAAATTCGCCGATTTTGTCATCCTCGACCGGGACATCATGACGGTCGACCTCCGGGAGGTATTGGATGCCAGGGTGGAAGGGACGTTTGTGAACGGGGAGAATGTTTATACGGCAACTCCCAAATAGCAAGCAATAAATCCCAGACGAAGCCCAATAGTCAAATCAAAAATTCCAAACGGGGTGTCGTCATGTGCCTTTTGTGCCCCTGGAGACATCCGTTGTGTCCTTGGTGGTAAAATATCACCATTAGCAAAACACGATCGATTGGCATTCAAAAGTTTAGCTCACTTACTAACAATTGTTAATATCTCCTGTTCACATTCTGTGGATATCTGGAGGTCTGCAAACTTGACAAAATCGAAAATTTTGGAGTACATTTGTATTACCAGGCGAGCGATAAAAGGTTAGCCTGGAACGTCAGGGACCAGCGCTCCCACAGCCTTTAGGGGCTCGAAGGAAGCTGATCCGGGAGCACAGAAGGAAGGGCATTAGGTTGTCATCCGGAAGTAAACCCGCCTTGAAATCAAGTGGTTCGCACGGTTGTTGCCCGCCCAGGGCTGCAATCAACCGATTCAGACCAGCCTTGCCAAATCCCGGTCCGCCGGGATAAACGCGAAGCGCGTCAGCTTGAACGGGCCCGGGAAACGCCCACTGGACCGGTGAGGTTCACAAAGCGATTCCGAACTGAGCAGTAGGGATCCGCGAGGATATCGATACTCAGGGAACGGACCAGGTGATGGCAAAGAAAACGGGGCCGGCAACGGCAAACCGGGTCTCTGCCGGGCTCAGGAAAGGGAAAGCCGCAAGGCTCACCCCGGAAAGAGCGACCACAATAACCGTAACCTGGCGTGAAGCCTTCACTACGGTGACGGTCTAGCGAGCGGGAGTCAAGTCGTCCAGATTTGGCTCCCGCTGTGGTTTTTTATGAGACCCCCTTTCCGCAAGCCGAAGGCGCAGCGGAAAGGGTAGGTCGAATAACCCTGAAGCCGAAGTGCTTCAGGGTTATTTATTCCTCGTTGATATCCGAACAAGGATCAACGATTTTCGAAGTGAGAAGTATTTTGGAACGGTTGGATCGGAAGGTTAATTTTTAAGTAGATCGGACCGGACATGCCGATGATCCCTGCCCGGAAGTCAAGTAAACCTATTTGAAGGATTTCCTTTTCCCTTCACCCAGGTGGTTGTAGAATTCAATGCCGAACATCACGATGAGCTCGCGGAACCGGGTGATCTTGTCGAGGCCGTACTTGCTGATCTTCCTGTTGACCTTGTCGATGGACTTGGCCACCAGCAGGTGACTGTCGGATTTGCTGTAGAACTTGTCGGCATAGCACACCAGTTTTTCCTCGATGGTGACGGGGAGCATGTCGCGTTTGGGCAGGGGGAAGTTGTTCTCCTTGATATCCTTTTTCGACAGTCCCACCCCGATGTGCCGCTCGCAGAAAGGGCCCACCTCTTCCATGCCTGCCTTCCTGAGCATCTTCCGTCCCAGGTATGTGTGGCAGATGTAGGGATATTTCCCCTTGCAGCCGATCTCGGGGGCATCGGTCTTGATGATGCCGATGTCATGGAGCATGGCCCCCCTCACGAGGAGGTCGCGGTCGATGGAGAGGTGGGGGTTGAGGTCGGCGATGAGCAGGGCCAGTTCGGTAACCTTCACCACATGGGTGTAAAAGAAAAAATGAGCCTTGGTGCCCTCCTTGTAGTATTTGTCGATCACGTCCTGAACGTCCTGCGGGACGTCAAACGTCGGTTTTATCATCTTCCTTCCGGGGCTCAATGTGTATGTTGATATCCAGGTTGTTAATGTTCTTTTTCAAGTCGGCCTCGATGGTGTCGCAGAGGGCGTGAGCCGTCTCCACGCTCATGGTGGCCGGCACCTCCAGGTGGAAGTCGAGGTACCTGTTGGATCCCGATTTCCGCGTCCTGAACTGGTGATAAAGAAAGCGATTTCCCGTGTATTTGTTCAATATATCCCTGATTTTTTTCAGCTCTTCCTGCGGCAGGGCCGTGTCGACCAGCGGCCGGTAGGCGTTGCGGATGAGTAGGACCGACTCCCAGACGATGAGCAGCGCCACGGCGCTGGCGATGACCGGGTCGAGGAAGTGGAGCCCGGTGATCCAGATGACCGCGATGCCGATGGCCACCCCGGCCGAGGTGTAGACGTCGGTCTTTAGGTGGAGGGCGTCGGCCTCCAGGGCGATGGAATCGGTCTCTTTGGCCACCCTGTAAAGCCGGCGGCTCACCACGGTGTTGACGATGGCCGAAAAGGCCATGACCGCAATGCCCACGTAGAGGTACTGCATCTCCTCGGGATGGTAGAATTTTTGCACCGCCTCCCAGATGATCCACCCGGCGGCCACCAGGATAAGAATGCCTTCGACCACCCCCGACACGTTCTCGAACTTGCCATGGTCGTAAGGGTGTTCCTTGTCGGGCGGGCGGCTGGAGATCCGCACCGAGAAGTAGGCGATGACCGCAGCCACCAGGTCCATCATGGAATGGATCGCCTCCGACAGGATGCTCACCGACCCGCTCAGGAAGCCGGCCGCCAGCTTGATCACGATCAGGAAAACGTTGGAGAATATCGAAAGGCGGGCTGTTCTGACTTTCTTGTTCAACGGCGATTGTTTTTTGGTGGGCTAAAGGTAGTTCAAATGAGGGGAATATGCAGGTTCGGGGGGTAATTTATATTGGGATTAATTTAGCTTTTGGCTGTTGGCTGTTGGCTGTTGGCTGTTGGCTGTTGGCTGTTGGCAATCTCCTGCGGGTGCTTCGACACTCCGAATTAGGCCGAGGGCCAAAAACTAAAAGCCCAATAATTTTTCAAATGAAAAACATTTATTGCTAAATTTGCACCCGCATTGCAAAGAGGACAGAAGGTTCGAATTCCATTCTGCTATCGCTTACCTGCTATCTTCTACCTGCAATCCGCCGGTCCCGTAGCTCAATTGGATAGAGCGTCTGACTACGGATCAGAAGGTTAGGGGTTCGACTCCTCTCGGGATCACAAAAAGGTGCTGGAAACCAGCACCTTTTTTTTTACGGAGGCATGAACGGGGGCATTCAGCTCCTGGTATACAACTTCTTCGACCTCTCCTCTCTTGCAGCCTTCCCCGAATATGAAATCCTCATTCCTCAGACAGGACCAGTTTTGAATATCCCCAGCCCTCATTAATCTTCAACCTTACAAAGTAAATCCCTGCCGCAACCCTGTGGTTTAGCTCATCGCTTCCATCCCAGGTGCAGGAGATTGTGCCTGACTGTCCGGTATTCCCTGAATGGAGGGTTCTGATCCGCTGTCCACGGGCATCATGGATTGAGAGCATGACCTCATCCCCCCCCTCCAGCGCGCTGACGATTATTGTGGTGGTTTCGGAGAATGAGTTGGGGGCGATCCGGATGGATCCTGCATCCCGCCGACCACAGGGATGTCCCGAGATCAGAGCCTCATCGAGTCCAAGAATGACCGATTGGTTCTTATAGTCTGTAATGACGGATAAGTTGTCGTAGGCGATGACGGGGATCGAGGCAGCAGCGGACAGGTCGACCTTGATCAGCAGGCTGATGGATCCTCCGGGTGCAAGAGTGGTCGGGGATAGGGGCTCCGGACCATCGACCTGCCAGCCTGCCGGTCCGAGGGATCCCGATGTGTCCAAGGACATAAGCCCGATGTCGTAGGAGGAATTATTGGTCACCTCCAGGGGGATTCCCTCCAAGCAATCCTCCAATGTTTCAAAAATGATCGTATCGCTTGAAAAGGCCAGGTTTTTATGCAACTGGAAGGAGCAGATCCTGGTCTGCCAGTTGACCGGGCCGCTTGTTTCCATGTATTCCAGGGTGAACCAGAAGGTGAGGCCATCCAGGGGATCGACCGACATGGTGCAGTAGTCGCCCCAGCGGCCGAGGACGGTCTGCGAGGCCAGGCCGGTTGCTATTTCAAGTTCCGGGAATGTCAGGATACCGGCCGGTTCGTTAAACAATTTGCCTGTAGCCCGGATGGAAGGGTAGACCGCATCGGAGGATACCGAATACCCGACCACCAGGTTCCCATCCCGGTCAAGGGCAATTGACGCCATCCACCTCGACTCCGCATCCGGTGCAAATGTGCTTTGCTGACTGATCTGCCAGCCAGTGCCTTTCGGGATTTCTGACGGCAAGGCAATTACTGACCCATAACCCCTTGCCGCAGGGCAGGCAATGACCCTCCGCCGCGAATCAGGTTTTGATCGGGTATTGTGCTGTACATCTCCGAACAAAAACCGGCTGACCCTGAACATCCCCAGGATTTGACAAACACCGCTTTGTAAGCATATTCGACTGATATGCAGATGTATATGTATTCGGGTATGCTATTTGCCCTTCATATGTGACAGGTCCTGATAAAAAACCGGCCCCCTTGAAATCAAAGAACGGAACATCCATGAAAGAACCCAAACACAGGGCAAATGGCGGAGGGGAGACCCATACTTCGCATCGCACGCTGGATGAAGCCTACATCCTGCTGACGATCGCATGGGCCACACCGCTTTCAAAATACGGGAATCCGGAGGCGATCTGCAAATACTATATTCTTTCGAACCAAACCTTAAACCCATACCATCATGAAAACGCTTAATCTTTATGCCGCAGTGATCCTTGCACTGGCTGTTGTATTTGCCAGCTGCTCCAAAGAAGAAATCGAGGCCCCCATCCGCACACCCGACAGCGGTGACGTGCAGGGCCTGAGCAATTTTGAAAGGGACGGCCTGGTCGCCCTTCTTGAAACCCAGAAAATGCACCGGGATGTTTATGCATGGATGAATGACCAATTCCCGAGTGCTGTATTTGCCGCATTGGCTGAAAGTGACGGAGAAGGCATGGAACGTCTTTCCCAGGCGGTCAATAAATACGGCATTTACAATCCGACGTCGAACAGGCTGCCCGGCGAATTTGAGGACGTCGGCCTTCAGAACCGCTACAATGAGTTCATCCGCCTGACGGTGGGCGACCTCCCCGCCATGATCGAGAACGCCAGGGTCATGGAGGAAGAGGTGATCTGCCAGCTGCAGGAACAGCAGCTTTGCCTCTGTGGCAACGACGACCTTCGCGAGCTTTATGGCAACCTGATCCAGGAATCGAAAACACAGCTTCAGGCACTGGCCTATGAGACGGACGGGCTGATCCATGTATATGCGCCGAAGAACGAGATCCGGGAGGATTGAATATCCATTGCCGGGACCTAACGCCTGATCCCGGTGGCGGCGCGCAACCCCACCGGAGGTTGTGAATGCATATAGACCTGGAGGATGACTGCCTGTCCCGCTTGAAGAAATGGAATAAGCACGCTGTGTTCATGCGTGCTTTTCTTATTCTTTGGTTGGCAAGTTCATCAAAAAAAATTGCTATTGACAAACCTTTCCATTTTTCGTATCTTTAGCCGAAGTATTGCCAGTATTGTAACCAAACATTTCTTTTACCGCATATATCTAACCTCTGAGGTCATGTGCTCGTTGCCTTTGATAACGATCGGCATATGTTCTGAACTGGATTCCCATCCGATCAATCAACCATTCACTATAAACGAAAAAGTCAATCCCTATACTAATTACAGGTCGAGCCATTACAACCCGGTTCGACCATTAACCAATAAAAACATGGAAAAATGAAAGCAAAAGTCTTACTAACATTCCTCATTGCAGCGCTATGCCTGTCGGGCTGCAAGAAAGATGAAACGGAGGATGTGGTCGAGCGGGAGTGGACCATCATCGGCTATTTCAACGGGAATAACAATCTGGACCACACGCAGGCGGGTACAAGTTACATCATCGGCGATGTCCAGGAGATGGAGCATGCCGGCGGTTCGGACGCCGTCAGTTCGGTCGTGATGCTCAGTTCCCTGAAAACTGGCGGCAATGCCAGTTATTACAAGATCGAGAAAGAGAGCGATCAGCTTCCCGACCAGGTAAAGTCGCCCATGCTTGAGGACATGGGATCCAAGGACCTCTCGGACCCTCAGACCCTGATCAATTTCATCAAGTACGCGGTGGACAATTATCCGGCCAAGCATTACATGCTGATCCTGAACAGTCACGGTGGCGGGTGGTACGGCGTTTCACCCGATGAGGCCAATGGCAGCGGCGACATGATGAGCTTGCCGGAATTGAGGTCGGCCCTGGCCACCGGGCCTCACTTCGATGTCGTGGTATTTCACGCCTGCCTGATGAGCATGGTGGAGGTGGCCTATGAGATCAAGGACCTGGCCGACTACATGGTCTCAAGCGAGATCTCCATGCCTGCACTCAGCGTACTGGGGGCCAACGTCTGGTTGCAGGAACTTATCGACAACCCCACCATGTCGAGCTATGACCTGACCAAGCGCATTGTTCAGTGTGTATACAATAATGGTGAGTTTGCCCAGAAGACCACACACATGGCCGTAACCGATCTCAAGAAAATGGAAACCCTCGGAGCCAAAATAGCCAATCTCGGCAACAAGCTGACCACCGAGGTAGGTAACAACTGGCCGGAGGTTTACGAGGCCTGGGCTGAGACCCATTATATCAATGAAGGCTTCCCCTCGTTCACAGACCTGCGTGAATTTGTCAAGAAGTTGCAGCAGAAGCCCGGGTTAGGACAGATAAATTACATCAACCAGGCCTGCAGCGAGGTGCTTTCCGCCTTCAACGACGCCGTGCCCTTCACCAAATGCTACCTGGAGAATAATGACCAGCCTTATGGCGGGTTGACCATTCACTTCCCGCAGGAGGACCAGTATTTCACGAAGGCAGAGTATACAAAGCTGAAGTTCAAGGACACCAACTGGCCCAATTTCCTTACGATCTTCATTGAGAACACCCAGGGTGGTGGCGGTGGTGGCGGCGGAGGAGGCGGCGGAGGCGGCGTCGGCCAGGATGAGGTCGGCCTCTCCGGCATGGTCACCTATCCAGGTCATACCCTGTCAGGTTATACCTACGTGCTCGTTTACGAGGTCGTGGACGGTACGCCCAACCTGCTGGGCTACGGCGATACTGAGGCCGATGGCTCCTTCGACCTCCTGATCACCGGCGTCAATCAACCCATCGATCTCGCCTTTGAGGCTTTCGACGATGCCAACAACAATGGGGAGTTGGATTACGGCGAGGGCTATGCCTTCTGGGATGGCAACTCCAATCAAGTCTGGGACGACATCCTGACCGGCCAACCCGGAAACAGCTACTCGGGGATTAACTTTGTTTTAGTGCCTGCACAAGCCAGTTACGGGGCAATAAAACCAATAGTAAAGCTGGAGCTTGATGAAGTGGTCCACTTTGCCAGGTAGACAGCGCTTCATTTTCCATTTTTGGGCCCCGGTTCAACTGCCGGGGCCTTCTGTTTTTACGCTGCCTCTCATCAGGCATAAAAGATAATGAAAGGCCGGATATACGGTTGGATCGCAATGCTTGCGGAATATCCGCTCTTTCCTTCACGTTGCACATGCCGTGTCCCTGCTGAAATAGGTGAACACTTCTTTTTCTCCCGTGTTTAAGTAAACAGTCCATAGTTTGTTAATGCTAAACGCGTTTTAATCATGAAGAACCCTACCCTCATGTCCGTGATGATGACCGGACTCCTTCTACACTTCGTAGCTTTTTCTTTTTCACAGCGATCCAACGAGAGTTTTGAATTGCTTTTAAAGTTCGGCAATGTCAACCTGACTGAAAATGTCCGGGATTACGTTGCCGGTTTTGATGCTACCGGCGAACAGGCGATCGATGGTTACTTTTACAAGATCATCCAGTTCCGCGGGATTCCGGCACACACGGAGGTCCTGGACATGGAAGCATCGGGCCTTCAATTCCTTGAATACATCCCGAACAAGGCATACATCGTCGCAATTCCGGCAGCCTATGACATGGCTTCGTTGCTGGATCGAAACGTGCGGAACATCTCCGACATCATCCCCGAATTCAAGCAGGACATGTACCTGCTCGACAAGGACTACCCTGAATGGGCCCTGCGGGGCGACGGCCAGATCGACCTGGTGGTAAGCTATTACCGCAACCTGCCTTTTGACGCCACCACCATGGAGCTCTCCCCGCTGGTGAGGGATGTGATCCAGAACGACCCGCTGGGCAATTTCCAGGTTTTGCGGGTTGACGTTTCCGACATTGACGCCATCATTGCCCTTCCGCAGGTCTGTTTCGTGGAGCCCTTCTACCCCGACGGGGAGCCGGAGAACTATACCGGCAAGACGCTGCACCGCTCCAACGTGCTCGACTCCCAGTACGAGACAGGCCGCCACTATGACGGCTCCGACGTGAAGGTGATGCTCCAGGACGACGGCATCATCGGGCCCCACATCGACTACCAGGGCCGAATCGGTTCGCAGAACCTGACCTATAATTATGGCAACCACGGTGACCATTGTGCAGGCACCATCTTCGGGTCGGGCAACCTGGACCCCACGGCGGCAGGCATGGCTCCCGGCGCGGAACTGCACACCTGGGGGGCGGCACCCGGCTATCCCGGTTTCAACGACATCGCGAACGCATACACGAACACAGGGATCCGGATCTCCTCCACCTCTTACAGCGACGGCTGCAACGCAGGCTACACCAGCCTGGCGCGCACCATGGACATCCAGGTGCATACCTATGAGTCGCTGATGCACGTATTCTCCGCCGGCAATGCAGGCACCCAGAACTGCGGTTACGGTGCCGGCTCCGGCTGGGGCAACATCACCGGCGGGCACAAGGTCGGCAAGAACGTCATCGCCACGGCCAACCTGACCCTCACCGGCGGCCTTTCCGGCTCCAGCAGCCGGGGCCCTGCCCACGACGGACGAATCAAGCCCGACATCAGCGCCAAGGGGACCAACGTGGTTTCCACGATCGATCCACACGACTACGCCTCCTTTACCGGCACCTCCATGGCCTGCCCCGGAATTGCCGGATCCCTGGCGCAGCTATACCAGGCCTACAAGGAGCTGAACGGCGGCACCGAGCCCCCGGGGGGATTGATGAAAGGGCTCATACTCAATACGGCCGACGACCTGGGGAACACTGGCCCCGACTTCCTTTTCGGGTGGGGGCACATCAACAACCTCAAAGCGGTCGAGGCCCTGGAAAACGAGACCTATATGTCCGGCGAGGTCAGCCAGGGCGAGACCAACACCCACACACTTACCGTCCCCGAAGGAGTGAAGGAGATGAAGGTGATGGTCTACTGGACCGACAAGGAGGCCAGCGTGAGCGCGAGCGTGGCCCTGGTCAACAACCTCGACATCACCATTACGGATCCCGGCAATGAGGATCACTATCCCTGGTTGCTCAACCATTACCCCCATGCCGACAGCCTCAGCCTGCCGGCTGAAAAAGGGGTCGACGCCCTCAACAATGTTGAACAAGTGCAGGTCGACGATCCTGCGGCAGGGACCTACACCCTGAACGTGGGCGGCACCGAGGTGCCTTTCGGACCGCAGGAGTATTTCGTGATCTACCAGTTCACCTATGAAGATATCAAACTCACCTACCCACTGGGCGGAGAGTCCTTCGGACCCAACGAACAGGTACTGGTCAGGTGGGATGCGCACGGCGATGAGGATCCTTTCGCCCTGGAGTACACCCTTGACGGGGGGAGCACGTGGGAACTGGTGAGTGACAACATCTCCGCCGACCAGCGCTATTATTACTGGACCACGCCCGCTGAGATCTCCGGCGATGCGTGGCTGCGTCTTGCCCGGAATGACCAGGAGTCGATGAGCGAGGCCGCATTCTCCATCATGGGGGTCACCGAGGACATCTGGGTGGCACGCGCCTGCGAGGAATCGGTGCTGCTGCGCTGGGAGCCTGTTGACGGTGCGGAATCCTATGATGTATACCTCCTGGGTGAAAAATACATGGAGGTGGTGGGCAACACTGCGAACGACAGCCTTTTCATCCAGGATATCAATTTCGAGGAGGAGTACTGGTTCAGTGTCAGTGCCATCGGGACCGGGGATGCAAAGGGCCGGCGTGCAGTCGCCATCATGAAGGAGCCCGGCACCTGGGATTGTCTCATCACAAAAGACCTGGCCGTGGGCGATGTCATTTCACCGCCGCTGGGCACCCTGTTCGACTGCCAGGCCTTTGACGACCTGCATGTGCAGGTGGAGCTCACCAACATGGCCACAGACGATATGACGGACATCACCGTTTCTTACGAGTTTGACGGCGGTCCGGCTGTTTCCGAGACCTTTACCGGTGTTCTTGCTGCCGGCGAGACCATGGTGTATGAATTTGCCTCCACGGTGACCGTACCTGCCACCGGCGTCTTTGAAATGACCGTCTGGATCGAGTCGGACGGGGACCAGAACGACGATAACAATATGCAATACGGCACCACGGTGCTCCTCCCGTCGAACTACCTGGACAATGGCGAGCTCATTACGCTTGACGAATACGGGGACTGTTCCACCGATCCGGGATGCGAGGATGTCTCGTGCGTCTTGGACGACCACCTGGTCAACCTGGAGAACAACCTGAACGACGACATCGACTGGAGGGTCCTCGGCGGGCTGACCCCGACGCCTTTCACCGGACCGCTGGGTGACCACTCGACAGGAACTACCGGGAAGTACCTCTACCTGGAAGCCTCGGGCGACTGTGTGCAGCGGGAGGCCATCCTCACCACGTCCTGCATCGACCTCACCGGCAGCAGCGCCCCGGCGCTGACCTTCTGGTACAGCATGAACGGCGCGGAGATGGGTTCCCTGCATGTGGACATCGTGAGCGGAGGGGTGCTCCATAAGGATGTGATCGACCCTGTGGAAGGCGACCAGGGCTACGACTGGCATCAGGCCCAGGTGGACCTGAGCCCCTATGCCGGCCAGGTCGTCCTCATCCGTTTCCGGGGTGTGACCGGCAATGGCGAATTGAGCGACATGGCCCTTGACGACCTGATGGTCACTGAGATGACCGGCATCGGAGAGGATGCTGCCTTCGGAGGATTCACCGTCTACCCGAACCCATCCAGCGGTGTGTGCCAGGTGACGGCGAATGTGACTATCCCGGGACAGGCATTGATCCGGGTGCTGGATCTTTCCGGGAGGACCGTGCATGCGCAGACAATCGAATCCTTGCAGGCAGGGTCCGTGCTGACCATCGATATCGCTGACCTGGGGAACGGGATGTACTACCTGCTTGTGGAAGGTGACGATCGCCAGTACAAAGAAAAACTGTTGAAATATTGATCCTGCGATTGAATTCGCTGAGAAGCCCGGGGAATAGCTTCCCCGGGCTTTTTTTTTTAAAAAGGGGAGGCCGGTCCATTCCAGTCTTGCCGGCCCGTGCATGGAATTCTGCAACCGCCGTCGCGGCTGGTCCTCTGCAATCAAATAACCGGTTCGTACCAATTGTTGTCCATTTTTATCCATCCATAAAATAGTTGCGGGGAGAGAATCCAAAAGTCCTATTTTTAACCTGATTTTAAACCAAATCATTTGAACCATGAGATATTTTGCCATTTTATTGACCCTTGCAGCACAGCTGCTGGTGGTCAGTTTGCCCATTGCCCTTTCCCAGGGACCATCCATGGATTCCTGGAACCAGTTCCGGGGCCCCGACCGCATCGGTGCGGTGGATTACACGTTGCCGGACCAAATGCCCGATGGAGGGCCTGAGCTTCTGTGGAAACGTCCAGTCGGATCGGCCTTTTCCGAATTGGCCGTGGTCGGCGACCGGGTCTATACCATGTTCAGCGAAGCCGTTGATACCACTTCGGGCACCGAATACCTGGCCGCCTTCGATGCCGCCACCGGTGACGAGTTGTGGCGCGTGAAGACCGACTCCCTGTTCTTCGACCAGTTCGGCAACGGTCCCCGCTCCACGCCCCTGGTGGACGGCGACATGGTCTACTGCCTCAGCAGCCACGGGAAGTTGTCGGCACACCGCACAGCCGACGGATCCATGGCCTGGCAGACCGACCTGGTAAAGGAATTCGGCAGCACCCTGCCCCGCTGGGGGTTCTCCACATCCCCGGTACTGTTGGGGGATATGCTGATCCTGGAGGCCGGCGGCACGGATTCGCGCGGATTTGCCGGCTTCGGGAAGGAAACAGGCAAAGCCGTCTGGAGTTGGGGAGACGGGGTCGCCTATTACACTTCACCTGTGGTGGTCACCATCGACGGAAAGGAACAGGTCCTTTTCGCCAGCCAGACCACCCTTTATTCCTTTGACGCCAGCGGCGACACGCTCTGGACATGTCCGGTCTCCATGAACGGGCCGATGGCTTCACCTGTAATGATGGACGGCAACAGGATATTCATCTCCACGGTCCGGAGCCAGGGCTTTTGTGTCGTCGAGGTGAAAGACGGGAGGCCGAAGGAGGTGCTGAACGGCTCCACCATGAAGAATGACTTCAGCTCCAGCGTCTACCACAATGGCTTCATTTACGGCTTTGACGTGGCCGCCCTGCAATGCATTTCCGCAACGACGGGCGAGAAGCGATGGACCAAGCGGGGATTGGGCAAGGGAAGCCTGATCCGGGTCGGTGACCAGCTGATGGTGTTGTCGGACAAGGGTAACCTTCTCCGGGTCAAAGCCACCGAGGAGGCCTACAAGGAACTGGGCAGTTTCCAGGCCCTGGAAGGCAAGTCGTGGACAGCCCCTTCGTTCAGCGATGGGAAACTCTATGTCAGGAACCTGACCGAGATGGCCTGCTATAAATTCAATTGATCCCCAACCGATAAACATACAACCATGAGAACAGGAACAAGCCGGTTATATATCTTCGTCATTGCGTTTGCGATCCCTTTCCTTTCCCTTTCGCAAACGGCCGACGAGATCATCAGGAAACACATCGACGCACACGGCGGGCAGAAAGCGTGGGACAGGGTGGAAGCCATCAAGGTCACCGGAAGGTTCACCGCTTTCAGCCTGGAGAACGACTACCTGGCATTCAAGACCAGGGACGGGTCCTATTACGGCGACCTCTGGCTGGGGGAGAAGCGTGTGTATGAGGCCCTGAACGAGGGGTTGGGGTGGACCATCGATCCCTGGCAGGAGATGGACTACGCGCGCCTGCTCAATGGCGGCGAACTGAACGTGATGATGCAAAAGGCCGAGTTCATCACGCCCTTCCTGAACTACAGCGAGAAAGGGAATGCGGTGGAGTATGCCGGGCAGGATACCATCGACGGGATTATCGTCCATGTGCTCAAACTGACCCGCACCGACGGAAGGGCCGAAACCTGGTACCTCGATGCGAACACATACCTGGAATACAAGTGTGAATCCAACTGGGTCGACTTTGCCCGGTCCATGCCCGGGCAGACCTTCTTCGATGACTTCAGGGAGGTGGACGGACTGGTGTTCCCTTTCTTTGTGGAGCGCACCTTCTGGCAGCGCGACCGCATCCTTTTGGTGGAGGAGATCGAGCTGAACCCGGAGATCGACCCTTCCATATTCACCATGCCGCGGCGGGAAGAGATGAAAAAGCTCGCATTCATGGAGGGGGAATGGGATGTCTCCCTTGAAGTGATGACCCGCAGGGGTACCTGGTACCCGATGGGGAGCACCACTTCGTCCTTCACTTTCCCTTCCCTGAACCTGCTGCAGGAGGAGATCACCTACGACCGCATTTACAGGACCTCCAGAGTAAGGCAATTCAGCTACAACGAAGCGACCGGCTACCGGGTTTCCCAATACAACGACCTGACCACATCGCTTACCCTGATGGACGGGACCCTCAATGACACGGCATTTGTTTTCGAAGAGCTCGATTCGGAGGTGGTGGACCCGGAAACGGAGTCGATCCAGATGACACGCTACACGATCAGCCCCCTCGAAGGCGATAGCTTCGTGATGGAGCGGCTGATCTCCGCCGACGAAGGGAGTACCTGGATGGCGCGGGACCGATTTCAATACACCCGCCGGAAAGAGTGATCACGCAGGTGATAGGTCCCGTGACCGACCTCCGTGGCACTCCGCAGCTCTCCGCAAAACCCGGTGAAACGGCCTGAGATCTTCATGAGTACATGAAGGAACACCGCCGGCTGTTTGCGTTTTATTATCCTTATTGATAACGGGCACGGAATTATGCCGTGCACATGCTAATTTATATCATTTCTATTTGTTCGTTTTGTCCGAAAGATTATCTTTGCATCTGTTTTGATTATCAGTCTTTTGTGCTGATAGCAAGGCCAGGGTTTCGCGATTTACAAACACTTAAAATAAATCAGGATGATCAGAAAAATCTTAACATTTGCAGTACTTGCCGTGATCATGGCCTCTTGCGGAGGCACCGGCAGCAATTCCAGCACCGGTGAGGAGCAGGTCCTCACAATGGATGAACAGGCCGAAGCACCGATGCTCGCCCTCGGAGAATTCGATTCGAAGGCGGGTGAGTATGTGGACCAGGAGATCGTTGTGGAAGGGATCGTCGACCATGTGTGCAAGCACGGTGGCAAGAAGCTTTTCCTCGTTTCCGACGAGGGTGACGTGCACATTGAATCCGACGAGCGTTTCGAAGAGTCCCTCGCCGGAAGCAAGGTGGCCGTCAAGGGCATCGTCCGCGAGTTCCGCGTGGACGAGGCCTA
>CAYLTG010000001.1:0-74082 GCA_964386225.1 uncultured Bacteroidales bacterium | reverse complement strand
GCCCGGCAGGCGTGAGCGAAGCCGGTATCGAGACCGACGGCATGTACATCTATACCTCGGTATGGAACGGCACGGGCAACTTCCTGAAGTACGACCAGGGCGGTAACTTCGTCGAGGAGTTCATCATCAATGGCGCTGCAGGATGCCGTGACATCGCCTACGACGGAACCTACTTCTATGGCGGGGCCGCCTCGACCACCATCTTCGAGATGGACTTCGACGCCCAGACCATGGTAAGCACCTTCACCGGACCGGCTGCTGCAAGGGCCATCGCCTACAACGACGACGATGACACCTTCTATGCCAACAACTGGTCGGATAACATCACCAAGTTCGACAAGTCAGGTGCCAACCTGGGCAACTTCCCGGTAGGCCCCATCGGCGCAAGCTACTACGGCTTTGCCTATGACAACGTCAGCGGCGGTACCTACCTGTGGGGTTATGCACAGGCCGGTGCCAACACCAACGAGCTGGTACAGATCGAGCTGCCCTCGGGCACCGAGACCGGCACCTACTTCGACGTGGGATCCGTCATCGACCCGGCTGGCAGCGGTATTGCCGGTGGTCTGGCCATCGACGGCATGTTCGTACCCGATGTCTACACCATCATTGGTAATATGCAAGGTATCAGCCTCTGGGGCCTGGAGCTCGCCTCCAACACCGGACTGCTCGGATACAATGTATACTACTCCTTCGACGGCGGAGCATTCGAACTGCTTGACTTCACCACCAGCACCACCTACACCCACGAAGACCTGGGTTATGGCGAGCACTGCTACTACGTAACGGCTGTTTACGATGCAGGCGAGTCCGAGCCCACGGATACCGAGTGTGAGACGCTGGTTGGTCTCGAGGACAACCTGGCTGCTACCACGCAGATCTTCCCCAACCCGGCTACAAGCGTTGTGAACATCATGTCCGATCATGTGATCAACAACCTGATGATCTACAACTTCGCCGGTCAGTTGATCCTCAACGAGCAGGTCAGCAGCTCCAACCACACTGTCAACGTTTCCCAACTCAATCCGGGAGTCTATATCTTCCAGATCGATACGGACGAAGGCAGACTTACCGAAAGGATCATTGTTGAATAACAGATCCCCGTATTAAACAAAAAGGGGCTGCCTGGTGGCAGCCCCTTTTTATTTATGTAATAATGAAAAGTGAAAAATGTGCCGGAACCTGAACCCTGGCTTAAATGGCAATTTACGGTATTCACCCAATACACATATGCCATACTATAAATGTATGACACAGACAGGGACCACTCCACGCCTGCTCGACAGGTAACACATGCAAATAAACCACCCAACCAATTATTTTATATCTTTGCACCCTTTTTAAGAGACTTTGGAAAGTTCAGTGTCAATGAAGAAAAAATACAGGGAATATCAGGCCCTGGACCTGACCGCCACGGCGGGTGAGATCGGTGAATACTGGAAATCGCACAGGACATTCGAAAAGAGCCTGGAGACGAGAAAAGGCCATAAACCTTTCATTTTCTACGAAGGGCCGCCGTCGGCGAACGGCACCCCGGGCATCCACCACGTCATGGCAAGGGCCATCAAGGACATCTTCTGCCGGTACAAGACCATGAAAGGGTTCCTGGTTGAACGCAAGGCGGGATGGGACACCCATGGGTTGCCCGTGGAGATCGGCGTGGAGAAATCCCTGGGCATCACAAAGGAGGACATTGGCACGACGATCTCGGTAGAGGACTACAACAAAGAGTGCCGCAAAGAGGTGATGAAATACAAAGACCTCTGGGACGACCTCACCGTAAAAATGGGCTATTGGGTCGATCTTGACGATCCCTACATCACCTTCGACAACAAGTACATAGAAACCGTATGGTGGCTGCTCAAACAACTCCACGAGAAAGGTTTGCTCTACAAAGGGCATACGATCCAGCCCTATTCCCCCGCGGCAGGCACCGGACTGAGCTCCCACGAGCTCAACATGCCGGGCTGTTACCGCGATGTGAAGGACAATACGGTGGTGGCCCAGTTCAAAGTAGTGCGTGACGGGCGTTCGGAATTCCTTTTCAAAGACCTGTTCGGGGACCTTTTCTTCCTGGCCTGGACCACCACCCCCTGGACCCTTCCCTCCAATACGGCCCTGGCGGTGGGCGCCAACATCGACTATGTGGCAGTCCGCACATACAATCCCTATACCCATCTGCCCATGACCGTCATCCTCGGCAAGGACCTGATGGGCAAATATTTCCCGGAAGACAACGCGGGGCTCGAACTGGAAGAGTATGAACCGGGGCAAAAAAGGATCCCCTATGAGATTTCCGGCGAATTCAAGGGGTCGGCGCTCAGGGACATCCGTTTTGAACAATTGCTGCCGTATGCCCAACCGGATGACGGGGATGCGTTCCGCGTGCTGCTGGGTGATTTCGTGACCACGGATGAAGGGACCGGGATCGTGCACATTGCACCCAGTTTCGGCGCCGACGACTTCAAGGTGGCCAAAGAGAACGGCATCGGCTCGCTGACCATGGTCAACAAGCAGGGAAAGTTCATCGAGTCGATGGGTGAGTTCGCGGGCCGCTATGTCAAGGCCGAATACGACGAGCAGTTCGATCCGGAAAAGAGCGATCCCGTGGACATTGACATCATCGTCAAGCTGAAAAAGGAGAACAAGGCCTTCAAGACGGAAAAGTACGTACACTCCTACCCCCACTGCTGGCGCACGGACAAACCGATCCTCTACTACCCGCTGGATTCCTGGTTCATCAGGACCACGGCTTTCCGCGACCGGCTCATCGAGCTCAACAACACCATCAACTGGAAACCCAGGGCCACGGGTACGGGCCGTTTCGGCAACTGGCTTGAAAACCTGGTGGACTGGAACCTTTCGCGATCGCGATTCTGGGGCGTGCCCCTTCCCGTTTGGGCCACGGAGGACATGGAAGAGCATGTCTGCATCGGTTCGGCCGAGGAGCTGAAGAACGCGATCGATAAATCGATCGAGGCCGGATTCATGTCCGACAATCCGCTCAAGGACTTTGTTCCGGGCGACACCAGCAGCGAGAACTACGACACCTTCGACTTCCACAAACCCTATGTGGATGATATCATTCTGGTAAGTGCGTCCGGCAGGAAAATGATGCGCGAGCCCATGCTCATCGATGTCTGGTTCGACTCGGGCGCCATGCCCTATGCGCAGTTCCATTATCCCTTCGAGAACGGAAGGAACCTGGAGCATTTCTTCCCGGCCGATTTCATTGCAGAGGGCGTTGACCAGACCCGTGGCTGGTTCTTCACGCTGCATGCCATCGCCACCATGGTATTCGATTCGGTAGCTTACAGGACCTGCCTGTCCAACGGGCTTGTGCTGGATGCCCAGGGCAACAAAATGTCGAAACGGCTCGGCAATGCGGTGGACCCGTTCGAGACCATCGAAAAATACGGACCCGACGCCACGCGCTGGTATATGATGACCAATGCCCAGCCCTGGGACAACATGAAATTCGACCTGAACGGCATTGACGAGGTCCGCCGGAAATTCTTCGGCACCCTTTACAACACCTATGCCTTTTTTGCCCTTTATGCCAATATCGACGGCTTCACCCATTCCGAAGAGGAGATCCCCTACGCCGACCGCCCGGAACTGGACCGGTGGATCATCTCCGAGCTCAATACCCTGATCCGCAACGTGGACAGCTATTACGACGACTACGAGCCGACAAAGGCCGGCAGGGCCATCATGGAATTCCTCGACCTGCACCTGAGCAACTGGTACGTGCGGCTGAGCCGAAGGAGGTTCTGGAAAGGGGAATATACCACCGACAAGATCTCGGCATACCAGACACTTTACCGGTGCCTGGAGGCGCTTTCCCAGCTGTCCGCGCCCATTGCACCGTTCTTTGCCGAACGGATGTACCTCGACCTCAACGGGATCACTGGTCGCATGGACGCCGATTCCGTTCACCTGACCGATTTCCCGGCGGCCGATGAAAGCCTCATCGACAGGGGCCTGGAAGAGCGGATGGAACTGGCCCAGACCGTATCGTCCATGGTGCTGTCCCTTCGGAAGAAAACCAATATCCGGGTGCGGCAGCCCCTCAACAAGATCATGATCCCGGTCCTCAACAGCCATTTCATGAATAACCTGGAAGCCGTCAAGTCATTGATCCTGTCGGAAGTGAACGTCAAGGAGATGGAGTATCTCGAGGACGACAGCATCCTGGTAAAGCAGGTGAAACCCAATTTCAAGACCCTGGGGCCGAAATTCGGGAAGCTGATGAAGTCGATCGCAGGCAAGATCGCCACCATGGACAAGGAGCAAATTGCCCGGCTTGAAGCAGAAGGCGGAACAACGCTGGATGTCGAGGGCCAGAAGGTGGAGATCACCCTGCAGGATGTCGAGATCCTGACCCAGGACATCCCGGGCTGGCTCATCAGCACATCAGGCCAGCTTACCGTTGCGTTGGACATCACAGTGACCGGGGAGCTGAGGGACGAGGGCATCGCCCGGGAGCTCATCAACAGGATCCAGAACATACGGAAAGAAAAGCAATTTGAGGTCACCGACAAGATCGATATCCTGCTCGAAAAAAACAGTGATTTACAGCCCGCTGTCGAAAAGAATTATGACTATATTTGTTCGGAGACCCTGGCAGAATCACTGACCTTCTCGAATGAGGCAGACACCGCAAAAATGCAACGGATCGAACTGACCGATGACCTTGAAGTGTCCATTCTCATTGAAAAACATATTTAGATAACTTACGTAGAAATTAACAAGCAAAATATCATACTATGGCAACGGAAGACACCAATGGAGATGTCCTGAAGAAAAGGTATTCGGATGAAGAACTGGAAGAGTTTCGCCAAATCATACTTGAAAAACTTGAAAAGGCCAGGGAGGACCTGAAAATGCTCACGGATGCCTACACGCATGCCAACGAGCACGATACCAACGATACGTCACCCACTTTCAAAGTGCTGGAGGAGGGATACCAGGTGCTGTCGAAGGAGGAGAACAGCCGGCTGGCAGCCCGTCAGCAGAAATTCATCAACTCCCTGGAGAACGCACTCATCCGGATCGAGAACAAATCCTACGGGATATGCAGGGTCACCGGCAAGCTGATCTCCAGGGAACGCCTGAGGAGCGTTCCCCATGCCACCCTGAGCATCGACGCCAAGCTCAATCAACCGCAAAAGAAATAGTTCAACCGACTGATTTCCCAATTCGATCTTAATTGAAGCGTGCCGTCCTCATTATCGTGCTTATCCTGATCGCCGATCAGGCACTCAAGATCTGGGTCAAGACCAGCATGCTCATCGGCTCCCGAGGCGAGATCGCGGTCCTCGGCGATTGGTTCATTCTCCATTTCACTGAAAATGAAGGGATGGCCTTCGGAATGAAATTCGGTGGCGAGTTTGGCAAGATCACCCTGAGCATTTTCAGGATCCTCGCGGTGATCGCCATCGGATGGTACCTGGTCCGCATGGTCCGCCGTCACGAGCCGTCGGGGTTCGTGCTCAGCATATCCCTGATCCTGGCCGGTGCCCTGGGCAACATCATCGACAGCGCCTTTTACGGGATGATCTTCAGCGAAAGCACCTTTCACGAGGTTGCCCGGTTCATGCCCCCCGAGGGGGGCTACAGCAGCTTCCTGCACGGCAAGGTGGTGGACATGTTCTATTTCCCTGTCATCAAGGGCTTCTACCCTGACTGGTTCCCGTTCTGGGGAGGGAATGAGTTCATCTTCTTCAGGCCCGTCTTCAACATCGCCGATTCGGCCATTACGGTCGGTGTCGCCATCCTCATCATTTTCCAGAGAAGTTTTTTCAAAAAAACCGCCGACTGAAACCAGATCCGTTCCCATCGCCGTTTTTTCCATTTTTAAGGCCAAAAAACCTGATAAATAAAGAAATATTATATCTTTGCCGGAAATTATCAATCATCTCAGACAAATTAACCGGAGTGGCTTAGTTATTTGATTTTCTGCAATTTGAGATCAAGGCCCTCCGATCAGACAAACTGGATATTACATGGAAAACAAAAGTTCAGGCCGTATTTCTCAGATCATTGGTGCCGTTGTTGACGTATCTTTTGAAAATGAGGGGGATCTTCCGAACATTTATGATGCCCTTGAAGTGACCCGGCAGGATGGGTCCGTGCTGGTGCTCGAGTGTCAGCAGGACATCGGGGAGAATACCATCCGGACCATCGCGATGGACTCCACCGACGGGCTCACTCGCGGGATGGAGGTCAAAGCGACCGGGAAACCCATTACGATGCCTGTCGGCGACGAGATCCGAGGCCGCCTGTTCAACGTGATCGGGGATTCCATCGACGGCCTCGGCAATGTCAGCAAAGAAGGGGGTTATCCCATTCACAGGGATCCGCCCAAATACGAGAACCTGACCACACAAAAAGAGGTGCTCTTCACCGGGATCAAGGTCATCGACCTCATTGAGCCTTACGCCAAGGGAGGAAAGATCGGCTTGTTCGGCGGTGCCGGAGTGGGGAAGACGGTGATCATCATGGAACTGATCAACAACATCGCCAAGCAGTATTCCGGTCTGTCGGTCTTCGCTGGCGTAGGGGAACGCACCCGTGAAGGAAACGACCTGTTGCGCGAGATGATCGAATCGGGTGTTATCCGTTACGGCGAAGAATTCAAAAAAAGCATGGAGGAGGGCAGCTGGGACCTCACCCAGGTCAACCGCGAGGAGCTGATAAACTCCCAGGCCACGCTGACTTTCGGCCAGATGAACGAACCTCCCGGAGCACGTGCCCGGGTAGCCCTTTCGGGGCTGACGGTAGCCGAATATTTCCGCGATGGCGATGAAAAATCCGGAGGCCGCGACATCCTTTTCTTCATGGACAACATTTTCCGGTTCACCCAGGCCGGCTCCGAGGTGTCAGCGCTCCTCGGCAGGATGCCTTCCGCGGTGGGCTACCAGCCCACGCTGGCCACCGAAATGGGGATCATGCAGGAGCGGATCACCTCCACCAAGCGAGGTTCCATCACCTCCGTGCAGGCTGTATACGTGCCTGCCGACGACCTTACCGACCCGGCCCCTGCCACGACCTTCTCGCACCTGGATGCCACCACCGTACTCAGCCGCAAGATCGCCGAGTTGGGCATTTACCCTGCCGTCGATCCGCTGGACTCCACGTCGCGGATCCTCATCCCCGAAGTCGTGGGCGAGGAGCACTACCGGACAGCGCAGCGGGTGAAGGAGATCCTCCAGCGCTACAAGGAACTTCAGGACATCATTGCCATCCTTGGCATGGATGAGCTATCGGAAGAGGACAAGCAGGTGGTGCACCGTGCCCGCCGTGTGCAGCGGTTCCTGTCGCAACCTTTCCATGTGGCTGAGCAGTTCACCGGCCTCAAAGGGTGCGTGGTCTCCATCGAGGACACCATCAAAGGGTTCAACATGATCATGGATGGTGAAGTGGACGAATATCCCGAGGCCGCCTTCAACCTCGTGGGCACGATCGATGAGGCCATCGAGAAGGGAAAGAGGATGCTCGAAGAAAGTAAGTAACCGAACACCTACATCATGCACGTTGAAATAATCAACCCCGATAAAATGATCTGGAGCGGAGAGGCCGACCTGGTCCAACTGCCGGGAAAAGATGGCTCCTTCGAAATCCTGAACAACCATGCGCCCATCATCTCCGTGCTCAAGGAGGGCAAGGTCAAGGTGATTGAACCCGACCGGAAGGTGCAGTTCTACGAGATCAGGGGGGGAGTTATCGAAGTGCTCAACAACAAGGTGCTTATCCTCTCGGAATAAAAAAAGCCGGCTCCTGCGAGCCGGCTTTTTTTATTATTTTTCATCTCTACTTTATCCGTGCAACGTCGTAGGCTTCGAGGGCTTTCCTGATAGTCTCCTTGATGCTGCTTCTCATCGCTTTCACCATCCCGTCGTTGTCACTCAGGTTGGAGAAATGCTTCCTGATGAAAAGATCCGCATTGAAGTCGGCTATCGTTTCAATCCTTTCCATAGTTTAAACAGTTTTGCCGAAAATCTGGTTTCCGGTCGTTAATTGCCGGCAAAAATAACAAATTTTGTACCAGCCGTTCAATGATTTTACAAACACCCGGATTGTTGACAACAAGATGCTGACATCAAACCCGTTGATAATAATTTTACGGCGATGCCGTTCTCCTCTACAAACAAACCTGCCTGACATATGTTCACCCGACACCGCATAATGCGTTTGCTGATCCTCCTGATGACCGCGATTTCACTGGGCGGGTGCATCGAGATCGTCGAAGAGATCACGATCAACAAGGACACTGGCGGGACCGTCGTTTACCGGATCGAATCCCCGGGTCCGGGGGGCATGCTTGGCGGCCTGCTCAGCATGGTCGAGCCGTCGATCCAAAGGGGGGTGATCCTGGAGGCGGAAAAACTGATCGGGGTGCTTAAATCCCAAAACGGGATCTCAAACATCGCATATTCTTTGCATGGGAGTTTTGACACCTACTATGTCCGGTTCGACTTTGAGGATTGCTCGAGCTTAAACAATGCCCTCTACGCCATGGGCGGAGCCCGGAAAACGCCCCTGACACCCAATTACATCAAGATCAATAACAAAAGGATCAAGCGATTCAATTTCACCCCCACGCTGAACCGCTACCTGAAAAAGGAGGGATATCCCGACCCGGCGCCTTACCTGGCCGAAAACATCACCTTTCGCTCCATGGTGCACACACCGGACGACATCCGGAAGGTGAAGAATGCCTCAAAAAAGGGCAGCAGGACTGCCATACAGCGCATCAAGGTATCGGATATCCTCAGCGGGAAAGCCGATGCAGGCCTGAGGATCAGGTATTGAAAGGCCGGGGCCCCTAGTTGGCGGAGCCGGGGATCGACATATGGCTTTGGACGATCAGCCAGTCGTCGTCGAATTTCTTGAGGACGCCCGTGAACCGCAAACCCTCATATTGCATGTTCTCCCCCTGGTAAATGTAATTGTAATTCACGATCTCGGAGAACCATGCGGTCCTTCCCATATCATCGACATGGATCACCTGGTCGTGAATGGAGATGTAAGTATCCTCGAACGAGTTGAACTGACGTTCCAGGGCGGCCTTGATGGCGTTCCATCCGATCAGTTTCTCATCGCTGTTGGTTCCGAACACGACGATGTCGGACTCGGGCGCCCAGATGTCATGCACCATTTCAATGTCCTGTTTTTCATTCGCAATGACATATCTTTCAAGGACCAGGGCGACCTTTTCCTTTTCCGCTTCAATATCCACGACAGGTTCTTTTGGGGGGCTCTGATCGTTGCATCCAGCAAGAATGAGCAAAGAGAAAATGATTAGCAGGAACTGTTTCATAACCGAATTATTAGGACCCGAAACAAGAGACGGGGGATTAATTGCCTGTTCAAATATAAAATTTTCCGGAGGTATTTGCAAGAAATCGGCAAGATTTATTCAAGGCCCTGAAACGACAAAGCCCTTCAACGTGAAGGGCCTTGCAGTGGTACCACCTGGAATCGAACCAGGGACACCAGGATTTTCAGTCCTGTGCTCTACCAGCTGAGCTATGGTACCGGATTAAAAGAACTGACGTCTGTTCAACGAGGCAGCAAAAGTAAATACATTTATCGAAATTCAAAAGTTTTTTGTGTATTTTTTGAATCTTATAATTTATTGATATTTAACATTCTGTATTGATGGATGTGTCGTAAATTTGCATCTTCTTACGATCATAAAAGAGCGGATCAGCATGTATCTTGTCATAGACCGGGGCAATACCCGGATGAAAACCGCATTATTCGGGGAGGGGCGCGACCCCGAGATCGCCATCCTGGAACCGGGCACCGATGCTCAGCTGAATGCGATGCTGGATGAGGCGGAAATCCGTTTCGGTGCCGGCAGCCTCGGTCCGGCGATCTATTCCAGCGTCGTTTCGGACGATGCCTCGATCATCGGGGCGATCTCGGGCCGGATGGAGTTGCTGGTGTTGTCGGCCGACACACCACTTCCTGTGAGGAACCTGTATGGCACCCCCGGCACGCTCGGGAACGACAGGATCGCAGCCGCCGTGGCAGCAAATGCGCTCTTCCCGGGGAGGAACGTCCTCTCCATCGACGCGGGTACCTGCATCACCTACGATTTCACCAACGGCAGCGGCGAATACATGGGGGGCGGGATATCGCCCGGCCTGACGATCCGTTTCAAAGCGTTGAATACTTTTACCAGCCGGTTGCCGTTAGTTAGTGTGGCCGGCGATGCCGGGCTCATCGGCCGCTCCACCGAAGGGTCGATCCGGTCGGGCGTCGTGAACGGGACACTGGCAGAAATCGACGGGATCATCGACCGGTACCGGGAATCGTTTCCCGACCTGGCCGTCATATTAACCGGCGGGGATGCCAATTATTTTGATAAACGGCTAAAAAATGACATCTTTGCAGTCCCCAATTTAGTGCTGATGGGATTGAAGGACATATTGCGATATCATGCGGAGAACCAGAAGTAAGTACCGTCCCCTTTGGGTCCTTGTCACTCTATGCGCCCCCATCCTGGCGGCGGGCCAGACGACGGTCAGTTCACCCTATTCCGCCTACGGGATCGGGAACCTGTCGGAAGTGACGAACATCCGGAGCCGGTCCATGGGCGGCGTGGGTGTCGCGATGCGGGACAATTTCAACGTATACATCACCAACCCTGCCTCTTACAGCGGCTTTGACAGCACGTCCTTCGTCTTCGAGGGGGGTGCCAGCGGTCATTACATGACCCTGAAGAACGAAGGGTTGAGCGAAAGTTATTCCAGTGCCACCCTCACCCATCTTTTATTCGGGTTCCCGGTCACCAGATGGTGGAAGAGCAGCTTCGGGATGCTGCCATTCAGCGTAATGGGATATGACGCCACCGATCTCACCCCGATACAGGATGTGGGCACCGCGAAGTACATCTTTGAGGGATCCGGCGGGACCACCCGTGCATACTGGGGAAATTCGATCCAGCCCTTCCGCAATCTGTCGCTCGGGGTCAACGCCTCCTATGTGTTCGGCACCATGGACCGGGTCCAGAAGGTGACGTTCCCGGAGATCCCCAACATGATCAGTTCCCTTGTGAACAATGCCGTGACCATCAATGACCTTTATTTCGATTTCGGCGCCCAGTTCCACAAAGTTCTTGATTCGACCCGTGGCGTGCAATATACTGTCGGGCTTACCTACAGCCCCCGGCAGGAGTTGAATGCCAAAAGGAATCACCTGGTACGGACCTATCTCGGGGACCTCAGCGGGGTTCCGCTCATCGTCGACACCGTCAACAGGGTCGTGAACGAAAAAGGCACCGTGGTGATCCCGCAGGGGCTTGGCCTGGGATTCTCGATCGGACGCCGGAACCACTGGCTGGTCGCCGCCGAGTATGAATTCGGCGGATGGAAGGACTACTCCTCGTTCGGCGAATCGGATTCCCTGGTCAACATGCAGAAATTCAGGGTCGGGGGACAATATACTCCCAATCCCAACAGTTTTTCCTATGTCCAGCGGATCGAATACCGCCTCGGGGGCCATTATACCCAATATCCGCTCAACCTCAGAGGAGAGCAGATCTCCGGGTTTGGCATATCATTTGGACTTGGTCTGCCCGTGGTCAGCAACATGATCCGCAGGACCCGCTCGGTGATCAACCTGGGGTTCGAGCTCGGTCGCCGGGGCACTGTGGTCAACGGCCTGATCCAGGAGAATTATTTCAATGTGCACATGGGAATCACACTGTATGAATGGTGGTTCTTCAAAAGGCGCTACAATTAATTTAATGTGTTTTTTATCACTTAAATCATTAATTTTGTTCTGCCTTGCAGCAAATTGGTCAATCAACTGTTAATCTATCATGAAAAGAAGTTCAATTAGAATCTTAGGGTTAGTAATCGGAATATTTTTCATCGGAAGCATATATGCGCAAAGTGATGAGGGTTCAAAATACGGGGAAGACAGTGTAAAATGCATTGAGAACAACTCCCTGTATTATGAATTCTTCAAGCAATGGAAAGCCAGCAACTATAAGAACACTGCCTGGAAAGACGCTTACAAGCCCTGGCGGTGGGTATTCATCAACTGCCCTGCCAGCACGAAGAACATTTACCTCCACGGCGAAAAACTGGTGGAGGAAATGCTGAAGAGCACCACCGACAAGGCCAAGAAGGACAAATACATCGACACCCTCATGATGGTGTATGACAGGAGGATCCAGTATTATGGAAGTGAAGGGTACGTACTTGGGAAAAAGGGTTCCGACCTTTACAAGCTGCGTCCTTCCGATTATGAGAAGTCCTATAACATCCTCAAGAAATCCATCGAACTGGAAGGCAACGAATCCAGCGGGGAAGCGATCATCTATTATTTCAGGGCTGCCGAAAAAATGGTGAAAGCGGGCAAGGCCGACTCGACGGTGCTGGTCGACATCTATGACCAGACCAGTGCGATCATTGAACACAACCTTGCCAAGGCACAGGATGAAGGCGAAAAAGCAAGGTGGGAGAACATCCGCGGCAACATTGAGCTTTCCTTCGAACCCTGGGCCAAGTGTGAGGACCTCATCAGCCTCTACACCATCAAATTCAACGATGCTCCCAACGATGTGGAGCTCCTCAAGAAGATCACCAAGATACTGGACAAGAAGAACTGCACGGATTCCGATCTCTTCTTCAAGGCCACGGAGAACCTTCACAAGGCGGAGCCCTCTGCAAACACCGCCGAACTGACGGGCAAGATGTACATCAAGCGTGAGCGGTTCGCCGATGCGGTGCCTTACCTGCAGGAGGCCATCAAGCTTTATGACGACGACCAGGAAAGGGCCGATGTCCATTTCCTCCTGGGCAATGTCTTCTTTCAGCTGAAACGGTTCTCGGAAGCCCGGGCCGAATGCTATGCCACCCTCAAGGTAAGGCCCAACGACGGCAAATCCTACATCGTGATCGGCGACCTCTACGCCGCTTCGGCCAAGGACTGCGGGGATGGAGACTTCTACAGCAAAGTAGCCTACTGGGCCGCCGTGGACAAATATTTCCAGGCCAGGAACGTGGACCCGGAGGTGGCCGAGCTCGCACAGACCAAGATAAACACGTTCACCCAGTATTTTCCGGCCACGGAGCAGATCTTCTTCCACGACCTGAAAGAGGGTGACTCCTTCACCGTCGAGTGCTGGATCAACGAGACCACCACCGTGCGGTCGTCGGATTAAGAACCCATTGAAGTGAACGACATTCCCAGACAACCCAGCAGTTCCACTTCTTTCATCCCACATAGCATTGTCATGGCCCTGGTCATGACATTGCTTTTTTCATGCAAGAATGACCTGAATACGATCCATTCCCTCACCATGACCGACTCCATGCCGGAAGAGATCGCGTTCGACATCGAAATGATATACAGCGACTCGGGAAGAGTCAAGGCTTTCCTGGAAAGCCCGTTCATGACCCGCCAGGGGACGGATGAGCCCGTGATCGAGTTCCCTGATGGCTTCCGCGTGATCTTCTATGATTCCGCTTCGGTGCCCAAATCGGAGATCACGGCCCGGTACGGGATCATGTACGACAACGAGAAAAAGATGGAGGCAAAGAACAATGTGGTGGTCAGGAACATCGAGAAGGACGAGATGCTCGAGACCGAACACCTCATTTGGGAGAGGAAAACGGGGATCATCTATTCGGATGTGTTCATCAAGATCACGAAACCCAACCAGGTCCTTTTCGGCGAGGGACTTCGCTCCGATGAAAGTTTCGACTCGTACGAGATCCACAAACCCACCGGCGACCTGACCATCTATCCCGATGAAGATGAACCTGATAAATAACTGCCCATGGACAACTGGTACATTGTCGTGATATCCCTGATCTTCTCTGCCTTCTTTTCAGGCATGGAGATCGCCTTTGTCAGTTCCAACAAGCTCCGGATCGAACTCGACAAGAACAAGGGATTGTACTCGGCCAGGATCCTTGCCCGGTTCGTAAAAAAGCCATCGCGCATTCTGGGCACCCTGCTGCTTGGTAACAACATTGCCCTCGTCATCTATGGTATTGCCATGGCCAACATCCTGGAGCCCTGGCTCATCCGCCTGCTCGGACCGGAGTACAGTTCCGAATACGTGGTGCTCACGCTGCAGACGATCGTTTCCACCCTGATCATCCTCCTCACGGCCGAGTTCATTCCGAAGGCCCTTTTCAGGCTGAACTCAAACAACATCCTGAAATTCTTCGCATTCCCCATCAACATCATCTACTGGATCTTCTACCCCTTTATCCATGCCACCGTTGGCATTTCCGAGTATTTCATCCGCCGGGTCCTGCGGGTGCAGCTGATGAACGAGGAATATGCATTCAGCCCGGTCGACCTGGACCATTACATCAAGGAGCTCACACCGGCCAAAAAAGAGATTGCCGAGGTGAACCAGGAGATCCAGATGCTGCAGAATGCCATCGAGTTCAAGAGCGTCAAACTGCGCGAATGCATGGTGCCGCGAACCGACATTACCGCGCTGGAGGAAAACGACAGCCTGGACACGCTGAAGAGGACTTTCATCGAGTCGGGGCATTCCAAGGTGCTCATTTACCGTGAGACCATCGACAACATCATCGGGTTCGTCCACACCTCCAATGTCTTCTCCAAGCCAAAGGACATTAAATCGATCGTCATCCCGGTGCCCATTTTCCCGGAAACCATTCTGGCCGACAATGTGCTCAACATTTTCATCAAGGATCACAAAACGATCGCCGTGGTGGTGGATGAATTCGGGGGCACCTCCGGCATCGTGACCCTGGAGGACATCATCGAGGAGATCTTCGGGGAGATCGAGGACGAATACGACCAGGAAGAGCTCCGGGAGGAAAAGATCTCGGAGAACGAATACCTGTTCTCGGCCCGTCACGAGATCGATTACCTGAACGAGAAATACTCCCTCGGCCTTCCCGATTCTGAAGAATACGAGACGCTGGGGGGGCTGATCATCCAGGTGCACGAGAGCATTCCCGCGATCGACGAGGAGATCACCTTCAAGTCGTTCCGGTTCATCATCAAGGAAGCCACCGAATCCCGCATTGACCTTGTGGAGCTCATCAAGTTGCGGGAGGAATCCTAAGTCATTAGGATCCAGCAAAATGCCCTTCACCACCCCGTCCAATATTATTTCGCAAAAAATTTTCCATTTCATTTAGTTATTGTACATTTGCAAATTCTTTCAAAAAATGGAATTATGGCGGTAATTGGAACAATAAGAAAACAATCCGGATTATTGATAATCATTGTGGGAGTGGCGCTTGCAGCCTTCGTCCTGGGCGATTTCCTGAGCCCGCGCGGAGCGAGCAGGCAGGTGTTCAACATTGCTGAAGTACTGGGTGAGGAAATCAACTATACCTATTTCGACGCCAAATATGAACAGAATGCCGAGAACCAGAAGAGGAACCAGAACAAGGATGCCCTGACCCCCGACGAGGCGTTCAGGCTTAGGGAGCAGACTTTCGACCAGATCGTGCAGTCGATCATCCTGGAGAAGGAATACCAGAAGCTGGGGCTGTCGGTGACGGCCGACGAACTGTTCGACCAGATCCAGGGCGACAACCCGCACGCTTATATCCTTCAATATTTCAAGGATCCCCAGACCCAGCAATACGATCCCGAACTGGTAAGGAACTACATCAAGCAGCTCGACCAGATGGATGCCACCAGCCGCGGCCAGTGGGACGAGTTCGTGCAGGCCATCAAGGACGACCGGCTCAGGTCCAAGTACACCAACATGATCTCCAAAGCCTACTTCATGCCCGACACCTTCCTCGTGATGGATTACAACGAGAAGAAGACCAATGCCAACGCCCGCCTTGTCGGCGTCCGTTTCAGCACGGTGGCCGATTCGCTGGTGACGGTGACGGACAAGGACCTCCGGGAGTATTATGACAAGTACAAACAGAATTACAAGCAGGAAGAATCGCGCGACCTTGAATACGTGATCTTCGACGTGAGGCCTTCGGCCGAAGACAGGAGAAGGATCCGCGAGGACGTCTTTGCCATTTACGAAGATTTCAAACAGGCGGAGAATATCCCGCTTTTCGTCAACTCGGAATCGGTAAACCGTTTCGACAGCTCATTCTTTAAACAGGGCGAGCTCCCCATCCGGATCGATTCCGCCGTCTTCAATTCGGAGCCGGGCAAGTTCGTCGAACCCTATATCCAGGACAACCAGTGGCACATGGCCAAGCTCATGGAGACCCAGTTCCGTCCTGATTCCATGAAGGCGAGCCACCTGCTCATCGCTTTCCAGGGTGCCTTGATGGCGCAGCCCGACATCACCAGGAGCAAAGCCGAGGCGAAGGCGCTGGCCGACAGCCTGAGAAATGTGATCGCCGCCGCCCCCGACCGCCTCGGGCAGCTGGCAGTGGAGTTGTCGGACGACCCATCGGCAGCCGACAACAGCGGGGACCTCGGATGGTTCGCCGACGGCAACATGGTGTATCCTTTCAACCAGGCGGTGCTGACAAATCCCGTTGGGACGATCACCGTGGCCGAGTCGCAGTTCGGGTATCATGTGATCCGTGTCACCGACAAGCTCGACCCCGTGAAGAAAGTAAGGGTAGCGGTCATTGACATCGACATTTCGCCCAGCCAGAATACCTACCAGGACGTGTTTGCACAGGCCAGTGAATTCCAGGGCAGGTCCACCGACTACGAGGCTTTTGACACCCTGGCCACCAACCTGGGCCTCCAGAAGCGGAGTGCCACCTACCTCGAAAAGATGTCGAACCGCATTGCAGGCCTGGATTACCCCAGGCAGATCATCCAGTGGGCTTACCTGGAAGACCTGGGCGTCGGTGCCGTATCGCCGGTCTTCACCATGGAAGAGAAATACGTGGTTGCCATCCTGACGGCCATCCGGGAGGCCGGCATCCCCGACATGGAATCCATCCGCGAGACCCTGGAGCCCCTGGTCCTGACCGACCTCAAGGGGGATGTGGTCGTGGCACGGATGAATGAGGCCATCGCCGAGACGAAGGATCCCGCCCAGCTTGCCACCAGGCTGAGTGCCACGGTCGACTCCGTCAATAACCTGACCTTCGCCACCCGCAACATTGCAGGCTTCGGGAACGAATCCAACGTGATCTCCAAGATCCTGACCATGTCGCCGGGCGAGTTCGCCGGCCCCATCAAGGGGAACAATGCCGCCTTCATCGTGGTGGTGGACAACATCACCCCTCCTGCTGCCGGCGAGGACAACAGGATCTATGAACGGCAACTGCTCATGAACTTCAGGGCCAAGGTGAACAACAACTCCTACCTGCAGGTGCTGGAGGAAGAAGCGGACATCACTGACAACCGCGTCAGGTTCTATTAACGGACCGAATAAGAAATTGCAAGAAACCGCTCCGGCCAGAGCGGTTTTTTTTATCTGAATCGCAACCCGGATTTTAATTTTCATGCCGGGTAAACTATTTTTGTTACATGCAAAAACTGAAATTGCTCATCCGGTATATCAACTACCTCCAGCAGGCCAGGAGTTCCTTCGACATCCACCCCCCTTTCCTCTATACACTTGTGTCGGAGGTGTTGGATGACCGCCATGCATACCCTGAATACAGGCTCGTGGAGGGATTGAAGAGGGAACTGCTGAAGCGCAAGGAGCCTGTGGAAGTGACGGACCTGGGTGCCGGGTCGACGGCCACCCGGAAGAATGTACGCACCATTTCCGAGATCACCCGGCATTCGTCCAAAAGCAGGAAACATGGCCGACTTCTTTTCAGGCTCTCCCGGTTCCTGAAACCAGGCACCATCCTCGAGCTGGGCACTGCCATGGGCATCAGCAGCGCCTACCTGGCCCTGGGACATGACACGTCGAGGGTGACGACCATCGAGGGCTGCAGCAACATTGCCGGGCTGGCGGGGGAGAACCTCCAGACGCTGGGCCTGGGACATGTGACGGTCGTCAACGGTGAATTCCAGGATGTCCTTCCGGGCTACCTGGAGAGGACCGGCCAGGTCGACCTGGCCTTCATCGACGGGAACCACCGGGAGGAACCCACCCTGGCCTATTTTGAACAAATCCTGACCAAAACAGTTAATGGATCATGTATCGTATTTGACGACATTCACTGGTCGGAGGGGATGGAGAACGCGTGGGACCAGATCGCGCGGCATCCGAAGGTCACATTGAGCGTGGACCTCTTTCATCTGGGACTGGTTTTTTTCAGGAAAGAATTGACAAAACAACACTTTACCGTCAGGTTTTAAGTTATCTTTGTTAGAAAGCGGAATACACCATGGGACAAGAAGTAATCAGGCTCATTGACATCACACGGCATTTCACGGTAGGATCGGAGACCGTGCGGGCATTGCGCGGCATCAATTTGACCATTGAAAAGAACGAATTCGTGGCTCTGATGGGCCCGTCCGGTTCCGGGAAATCGACCCTGATGAACCTGTTGGGCTGCCTGGACACACCCACTTCCGGACAATACTTCCTTAACGGATTGGATGTCAGCAAACTCGACGATAACCACCTGGCCGAGATCAGGAACAAGGAGATCGGGTTTGTTTTCCAGACCTTCAACCTGCTGCCCCGTTCCACGGCGCTGGAGAATGTGATGCTGCCCCTCATCTATGCCGGCTTCAACAAGGCCACGCGCACACAGCGGGCCAAGGAAGTGCTTGAGAATGTGCAGCTCACTGACAGGATGCTGCACAAGCCCAATGAATTGTCAGGCGGACAGCGGCAGCGTGTGGCCGTGGCCAGGGCCCTAGTGAATCATCCGTCCATCATCCTGGCCGACGAGCCCACCGGCAACCTCGATTCGAAGACCTCCGTGGAGATCATGGCGCTGATCCACCAGATACACAAGGCGGGCAACACCATCATCGTCGTCACCCACGAGGAGGACATCGCCCAGCACGCGCACAGGATCATTCGCCTCGTGGACGGCATGGTGGCCTCGGATGAGATCAACGAGAACCCCCTGGTATACGAACAGATAGTCGCACAAGGATAGATCTTTCAAGATGGGCAGTGCTTATAAAATATACACGAAAGGCGGTGACAAGGGTACCACCTCGTTGCTTGGAGGGACGCGGGTCCCAAAATACGATGACCGGATCGATGCCTACGGCACGCTTGACGAACTGAACTCCTTTCTCGGGCTGCTCCGCGACGTCAACAAGTCGGAGCACTACCGGTCCGAACTCCTCAACATACAGACATTCCTGTTCACTGCGGAGGCCCACCTGGCTTCCGACAGCCCTGAAAACAAAAAGAACCTGCCTGCATTGAATGATCACGAGGTCGTCAGGCTTGAGCAGGAGATCGATTCCATGAACGAATCCCTGCCCGAACTGCGCTCCTTCATCCTCCCGGGAGGTCATCCTGTTGTATCTTATTGCCACATCGCACGTACAATTTGCAGGCGTGCCGAACGTTTGGTCATAAGGCTGGCAGAAAAATACGAAGTGGATGAGGTGATCATCCGTTTTTTGAACCGGCTTTCTGATTATTTGTTCGTGCTGGCGAGGAAATTATCGCAGGATTTCGGGGCGGTCGAAATACCCTGGAAGCCCCGTAAATAAAGGATTTTGATTGTTCTTTCGATTTTTTTTGAATTTGTTTGATTTGTATTAAAATAAATTATTTTTGCAAAAAGGTAAACCCCTAAAACTAAGGAGATGTATTGGACCCTTGAATTAGCTTCAAAATTGGAGGATGCTCCCTGGCCGGCAACCAAAGATGAGTTGATCGACTATGCCATCCGTTCAGGCGCTCCCATGGAAGTCATTGAGAATCTCAGAGAGATCGAGGACGAAGGGGAAGTGTACGAGGCCATCGAGGATATCTGGCCGGAATATCCGACCAAGGAGGACTTTTTCTTTCACGAAGACGAGTATTAATCGTATCGTAACAAAAATAAAAGAGCGGATGACCAGGTCATCCGCTCTTTGTGTTTCAGGGGTGATCCTTCCGGTCAGGGAACCACCACCACGAGGTAATTGGAGTTCTTCCAGAATGCCTTGTAGTCTTTGATCACAATCACACGCTCATCACCCTCGTTCTGGATCTCATACGAGTCTGTGGGATGGCTGGTGACGATCTCGATCTTCCTGCCCGGAGCGGGGATGGTGGTCACCTCGCGGATATCGATCCGGGTGAGGTCATCCACGTTGAAATCGTCGGCCAGTTTCTTCTCCTTGCCGATGCCGATGAAGCCTCCCTCGGAGGTGATGATGTTGGCCTCTTTCAGGTCCTTTTTGGTCCCCACGACATAATACGCGGTATTCATGGCGATGGTCCTGGCTTCGATCTCCTCGGACTGCTGCTGGATGGTCTCCGATTTCGCCTCTCCTTCCTGGGTGAGCCTGTCCACGTCGCGGGTCAGTACACCGATCTTGATGTCCATCTGGTTCAACATCTCGGTGAGGGCTGCGATCTCCTGGTCCTTCTCTTCCAGCTGCTTGCTCATGGAGGCGATCATTCGCTCCAGCTCAGTGATCTTGTAGCTGGATTTCCCAAGCTGCTTGCGCAGGTCGGCCAGTTTCTGCTTATTCTCCTCCAACAGGCTGTAGATGGTATTGATGTCCTCGATGATCTGATCCTTGGCTGATTTCTTGAGTTCCACATTTCCTTCCGTGGTTTCATTGATGATCATTTCCTTGGCCTTGATGGAGTCCAGGTTGAACTGGATGTCGTTCATGGCCTTCAGGAAATCGTTGAGTGCCTGATCCTTCGCATATGCTTGCTGCATCAGGCTGTCGTGGCTGCTTTCCAGTTTTTCGAGTTTCTTCTGGTTACACCCTATCAAAAGGGGCAGCACCAGCAAGAGATAAAGGAACTTTTTCATGATATGATACTTATTAAGATTAGAATTTTATTTTATTGAACCGACCTAAACGTAAATCCGGGCACAAAATTATGCAAAATATGATTCTTAAAACTTTGATTTTTTGAGTTTTTCAATGAGCCTTCGTTCCTTTTTCGTCGGCCTGCCCACTCCCCTGTCGCGCTGTTCGAAGTGGCCCGCATTCATCAGCTTCAGCCGGTCGTACTCTTCGGGAGGAGTATGGTCCACCAGGTAGTTGCCGACCAGCTTGGCGCCCACCCGGTTTTGAAGCAGGTCCTTCACCTCCACGGTGCGGGCGAGAGGACCCGACCTGACCCTGATCAAATCTCCCACGTGCACCTCCCTGGAAGGTTTCACCGGTTGATCGGCGATGATCACCTTTCCTGTGCGGCATGCCTCCGTGGCCAGGCTCCTGGTCTTGAAGAGCCTCACGGCCCAAAGCCATTTGTCGATGCGGACACCAGCGGTCATTTACTTCTTCCTGAAATAGATCTGAATGGGCACCCCGGTAAAATCGAATTGTTCGCGGATCTGGTTCTCCAGGAAACGCTTGTAGGGATCACGGATATATTGCGGCAGGTTGCAGAAGAAGGCGAAGGCCGGGAAAGCGGTCTTCAGCTGGGTGACGTACTTGATGCGGACATATTTCCCCTTTACCGCAGGCGGGGGGGTCTTTTCAATGATGGGCAGCAGCAGGTCGTTGAGCCTGGCGGTGGGGATGCTGAACGACATGTTCTTGTATACCCGGGTTCCTATCTCGAGCGCTTTGAATATCCGTTGCTTTTTGGGCACCGAGGTGAACAGGATGGGGACATCCCGGAACGGCGCTATTTTCTGGCGGATCAGTTCCTCAAACTCGAGGTGTGTCTTCGTTTCCTTTTCCACCAGGTCCCACTTGTTCACGAGGATCACCACTCCTTTCCTGTTCTTGGTGATGAGCTGGAAGATGTTCAGGTCCTGGGATTCAAACCCTTCGGTAGCATCGACCATCAGGAAGCACACATTGCTGCTTTCGATGGCCCGGATGGACCTCAGGACCGAATAGAATTCGATATTTTCGTGGACCTTGCCTTTCTTCCTCAGGCCGGCGGTATCGACCAGGAAAAAGTCGAACCCGAAGCTGTTGTATCTGGTGTAGATGGTATCGCGCGTGGTACCGGCCACGGGGGTGACAATGTTGCGCTCATCCCCCAGGAATGCATTGACAATGGAGGATTTGCCCACGTTGGGTCGGCCGACGACCGCAAACCGGGGCAGGTCGGGCAGGTCTTCCACGGCCTCTTTGTCCATGTTGGCGACCACCTCGTCAAGCAATTCACCCGTGCCGCTGCCATTGATGGCCGAGACCGAATACACTTCGCCCAGTCCCAGCCGATAGAATTCGGCTGCATCCCCGATCCGGTCGGGGTTGTCGACCTTGTTGGCGACCAGGTAGACCGGTTTGCGCGACCGGCGGAGCAACCCGGCCACATCCTCATCGAGGCTGGTCAGCCCGGCTTTGACATCGACCACGAACAGGATGGCATCGGCCTCCTCGACGGCCAGGACGACCTGTTTCCGGATCTCCTCCTCGAAAACATCGTCGGACCCCGTGACGTAGCCCCCGGTATCGATCACCGAGAAGCTGACACCGTTCCAGTCGGATTTGCCGTAATGCCGGTCACGCGTCACACCGCTCGTTTCCTCCACGATGGCCTGCCGCGAACCCGTCAGCCGGTTGAAGAGCGTGGACTTGCCCACATTGGGCCTTCCTACGATGGCGAGAATGTTTGACATGGGGTTATTCAGTTGATTTTAAATGTTCATAACTCATCGTTCTCCCGGCACATGGCAGCTGTAACGGATTCATGAGGTCAGGCATCATACCCGAACCGTTTCAGTTCACGATCGCTGTCGCGCCAATCCTTGTTCACTTTCACCGTCAGGTCCAGGAACACCTTTTTTTCCACGAACGCCTCGATGTCCTTCCTTGCATCCATGCCGAGCCTGCGGATGGCCTGGCCACCTTTGCCGAGGATGATCATCTTCTGGGATTCCCTCATCACGTAGATGTTGGCCGCAATGTGGATGATCTCTTCGCTTTCCTTGAATGCTTCCACCACGATCTCCACGGAATAGGGGATCTCCTGTTTGAAATTGATCAAAATCTTTTCGCGGATGATCTCTGCCACAAAGAAACGGATGGTCTTGTCGGTAAGCTCATCTTTGGGGTAAAAGGGCGGGCTGACGGGAAGCCTGTCGAGGATAAGGCCGAGGACGCTGGCGGTGTTGAAATTGTTGAGGGCGGATACCGGCACCACCTCGCTGCCGGGAAATACTTCCTGCCAGTGTTTCATCTGCGCCATGACGGATTCCTGGTCGCTGAGGTCGATCTTGTTGATGACCACGATCACCGGGACCTTCGAATCCAGGATCTCCCGGACGATCTTCTCATGGTACCTTTTTTCGCCGGCCTCCACCATGTACAGGAAGATGTCGGCGTCCTTGATGGCCACGTCGATGAAGGCCATCATCTTTTCCTGGAGCTTGTAGCTGGGCTGAAGCAATCCCGGGAGGTCGGAGAACACCACCTGGTAATCGTCGCCGTTGAGGATGCCGATGATCCGGTGGCGGGTGGTCTGGGCCTTGGCCGTGATGATGGACAGCTTTTCCCCGATGAGCGCGTTCATGAGGGTGGATTTGCCCACGTTGGGATTTCCGATGATGTTGACGAAGCCGGCCCGGTGATCCATATAAATAAAGTGAAATAATTTGCGGAATAAATAATCTTTACTATCTTTGCACCCGCAAAAGCGCCACAAAGATACGACAAAAATATATTGCGGGGTGGAGCAGTGGTAGCTCGTTGGGCTCATAACCCAAAGGTCGTCGGTTCGAATCCGGCCCCCGCTACTCCGAAAAACCTCACACGAAGTGTGGGGTTTTTTATTTTCCATCAGGAACCAAATTTTATTTGAATCCGGAGGGGGAAATAAAGTTTAAGGAATTCCAGAAAACCTTCAGGAATTGTTTAGTGATGGTTGGGTTATTTATAGATTACAGATATGATCCCACCCAGGGCATTATTGTCACTCAGGTATTATTTAAACCCGGCAAGCAGCTTAAGTTTTAAAATGAACCCGGAAATTAGAATTATGCTTTGGTATAAGATGACTCACATTAAATATGGAGAATCCTAAAAACCAGAGAATTCCCTGGTTTTGTAATCTTATATTCAGAACGCAACTGTGTGAAATTCTATGTTTCTTTAACTGTCATGGTGCAGTTATTACTTTCACATGTGCACTCCGCTGCAGGAGGATTAAAAGTGAACCTCTCGCGACATGTTTCTTCTGGAGTATCACAGGAACCATGGCAATCAATCTCATAAGTTTGGCCTTCCTCTTCACCCAAGCTATTCAACCAGACATACATAACTGATTCTTCAATCTCATTATCGGTTTTAAAGTCATAAATAATTCCATAGTTCTCTCCGGCTTCAACGAGTTCTATTGCCGTAATTTCATAATAGCTTGTACTAAATTTCTCTTGTACAAACTCCTCAAGGAAATTAAGGTACATGTTTTTCTTGAGAAGTTTATCCATCATTTGCTTATAGCTCGCACCAAAAGCCTCCGTCTCTGCATTTATGGTTTGGCTACTTCCATCTTCCGGATCAACAACTTCAACAACCAATGTACAACCCTCACAATTACATTCGACATAGCCTTGTTGAACATTTATTGACATGGTGCATTCTTCACCAGATCCATCACAATGATCAATACAATTGTATTTATAATGATGTTGAACCTCTTCTGAATTACCTGCCATAACTGGAGTTGATTTCTCATCATCCTTCTCGGCATTCATATCTCCAAAAGTTACTTCCCCAACTTCATTGCAGCTTACTCCTATTATTGCAAGAAAGATTAAATAACATAAATTCTTCATGATACAGATTTTAATTGTTAGTTTATAATTTTTACATTTTCAGCTACTCTTTCTTTTGGTGTTGATTTTCGTAGCTTCAACTTTAGGAAGTAGGCCTTATGTTTTTAAATGAATTTTATATGTGAAAATTAAAAATACAAGACTTAAATTTCTAACCATCGCTGAAATCAACTACAAAAAAAAATGGCAGAATTCAGGGGTATGAATCCGGAGGGGAACATGCAAATTTCATTTCCGATGGCGGAAGGGTTTGAAGTTTTCCAGTCCCTCACCCGCACAACCAAAACAATGACATGCACATATCCCATGGTTTCATCCAAAAGTGACTCATTGAAAAATTAATTCAAGGTTTGGCAGAATATGGAACTGCCGAACAAAACCTCTCCCTGATTGTTAATTGAACTGACAACCAGAATATTCACACTTGAACCGAAGAAGGCGACTTCCTCTTGCAGCCCATTTCTTGTTGACAGCATTCCTGTCGATGGTCATAACTCACAGTCTGTCCGCACAGCAGAACATTGACAGCCTCATCGCCACCTGGAATAAATTAGCTTCAGATTATCTCCTCGTTAACCAGATCGACAGCGCCTGCAAATATGGCAACTGTGTCATTGAGATGATGGAAGAGGACCTGGAACTGCGTCCGGAACAGTTCGATCCGGCCGAGCGCCGGAACCTGAAGAAGCAAAAGGCGGAAGCGTTGAGCAACCTCGTCACCGCCTACGGAAGCTCTGACCGGGTTGATCATGCCCTGTCCTGTTACGAATCGGCCCTGGTCACTTACCGGGAGCTCAATGAGCCGGAAGAACTGTTCCATCTTCACGTCAGGATGGGCCGCGTTTACGACATGCGCAGCGGGTACCTGGAAGCGATCCCCTATTACGAGAAAGCACTGGAACAGGCAACGGAGAATGGTGACGAGGACGGGAAGGGGCTGGCCTGTTACTACCTTGGGCTCAACAACCGTTACGTTGGCAATTATTCGGTGGCTCTCAAATACCATCTGCGTGACCTCCGGATCCGTGAAGAGATGGGAGATAAAAAAGGGATCGCCAACGCCTACATCACCATTGCGGCCATCCTGAAAAAGCTGAATGATACTGAGGCTGCGCTCGAGCGCCTGTACCAGGCGCTGCAACTCTACGAGGAGATCAACGACACCAGCGGGTACGCCACGGTATTGAATGACCTGGGGACGACCTATGAAATGACCGGCGATACAGCGAATGAGCTTGAGAATCACCTGCAGGCTGCCAGGCTCCGGGAGTTATCCCGTGAGTACGACGGCCTCGGGGCTTCCAACAGCTACATAGCCCGTATCTTCATCGAGAGGAAACAATTCGGGAAGGCGATCGCCTACCTGAGGATGGCGGACGAGGCCTTCCGCAGGTCCTCGAACCCCCAGGGGATCATGACCTCCCAGATCGACATGGCCGCCCTTTATGCCGGCAAGCCTGATTTTGACAGCGCCCGGCTGTGGATCGCCCAAGCAGAGGAGACCGCCAAGGAGATCATGAACTATTTCGGGCTGACGCGGATATATACGATCAGGGGTGAGATCGACATTCAGCAGCAAAACCGCCGGCAAGCCGTGGACAATTTCCTGATTGCCCTTTCCTATGCCCGGCAGCAGGATAACCACGGACAGATCTACCTTCTCAACAACCTGCTTGCGGACACCTACAGGACCCTCGGCGATTACAGGTCGGCCTTTGAACACCAGCAAGTGTCGCTTCAATACAAGGATTCGATCCACAATCGGGCTAATATGACCGCCGCCGTAGAATTGGAGATGGAATACAACTACAACAAGGAAAAGATCCGTGAGCAACTGCTGCAGGAGAAGAAGGATGCCCTGAATGAGGCCGCCTTTGCCGAACAGGAAACTCAAAAGTGGCTGTTCCTCGCCGGGGTGCTCCTGTTCCTGGTGATCTCCCTTGGCCTTTACAGCCGCCTGCGTTACATCCGCAAGACGAGCCGGGCCCTGATGGAACAGAAGGAGGAGGCCGAGCGCCACCGCCTAATGGCTGAATCAGAGCGGGAAAGGGCTACACAAAGCGAAAAGGCCAAGCAGCAATTCCTGGCCAACATGAGCCACGAGATCCGGACCCCCATGAATGCCATCAAAGGCATGACCGACATCATCATCCGGAACGACCACCCGGTGAGCCAGGACAAATACCTGAACGCCATACGGGAAAGCTCCGAGAACCTGCTGGTCATCGTGAACGAGATCCTGGACCTGAGCAAACTGGAGGCTGGCCGGATCGAATTCGAGCACATCGAGTTCTCCCCCGAGAAGGTGCTCCACGATGTGAAGAACATCCTGCGGTTCAAGGCCGAGGAAAAGGGGCTCGCCCTCAACTTCAACCTGTCGGCGAACGTCCCTCCTTTCGTATCGGGCGATCCGACCCGCCTCAACCAGATCCTGGTGAACCTTGGGAGCAATGCCATCAAGTTCACGGAAAAGGGCAACGTCTCCATCGAGGCCGATGTCCACCGCAGCGATGACGAAAAGATCTTTCTTCAATTCCGCGTTGCCGATACGGGGATCGGGATCGCCCCTGAAAAAATGGACACCATTTTCGAGGTTTTCAGCCAGGCGGATACCGATACTACGAGAAAATACGGCGGGACCGGCCTGGGGCTCTCCATATGCAAACGGCTCGCCGAACTGCAAAACGGCTTCATCGAGGTGAGGAGCGTCAGGCACGAGGGAAGCGTTTTCACGGTGACCCTGCCCTTCGGAAAAGCATCCTCCGGATTCACAAGACCCCATGAAGAATTGAACATCAAGCTCAAAGACCTGCGGATCCTCCTGGTCGAAGACAATGAATTCAACGTAATCGTGGCCCGGGATGAGCTTGAAAGTTCCATCTCCGGGGTTGTCATCGATGTGGCAGACAATGGGATCGCCGCCCTTGAGCTGATGAGCGCCAATGCCTATGACCTCGTCCTGATGGACATCCAGATGCCCATGATGGACGGTTATGAGGCCACGGCAAAGATCCGCGCAATGAACGGGGACGCCTCACGGACCCCTATCATGGCCATGACGGCCAACGTCCTGAAGGAGGAGGTCGACCGTTGTTATGCAGCCGGCATGAACGCCTACATTTCCAAACCTTTCAACAGGAGCGAATTGCTGCTCAACATAAGCCAGCTTACAGGCCACTCCCACAAAGCCAGGTAACAGGGTCTGCCCAACATCCTGCCGGCATAATCTTTTCATCTTGCACTGACCGATGATTTTTCGTACATTTAGGATCCATTCACCGACCGTTCCTTTCACTCATTTCACCTAATCATGCTGATCATGGACATGAAGCTCATTTTCGCATTGCTGGTCCCGGTTATTTTCACCGCACTCCGGTCATCCGCACAAACAGGACAGGATCCGTTCTCAGGTCAATATCAAATGACAACACAGGAGGTGGTGCTTACGCTCGACCTGAAACTTCAGCCCGGTTCGAAAGTCACCGGGACCCTGAGCAGCAGCACCAGGCAGAGCTATTCAATGGATGGAATTGCCAGCGGCAATTCGGCTTCAGGCAGCTGTTCGGACGGAGCCGGCAGTGTATACTTCGAATTGTACGTGGAATCGGATGAACTTATCCTGTCATTGATCGAACCCGACGCCTGGAACAATCCTGACTACAGCACGGCGACCTACCTTTCCTTCAGCAGAGTTCAGCAGGACATAACTTCTCAAAAAAACACAGCCATGGACATACCAGGAACACAATCCGCTACCGGCGGGAACGATCCCGGCCGGGAAGCAGTGGGCAACGCTGCCTGGGGTTTCCAGTTCATCCCGCCGGAAGGGTGGAGCAGCCAGCAAACATCCGATGGCCTGATCCTGGGTCACCAGACCATCCCCGGCATGATCCTGGTCTTCCCGCACATGCTCACGTCGTTGCCGGAGATCAGGCAGGAGATGATGAACGGGATACAGGACGGCATGAACTACCTGGTGCCAGGCGGAGCAATATCAGTTGTCGGGGATGGTATCCTGACCGGGGATTACACGGGCATAATGGACAGTCAGCAGGTCAAAGGCCGCGGTTTCGGGACGTTGTCCCCATATGGCGGCGGCGCCTTCATCCTGGCCGTTTCCACGCCAGATAAACTGGGCGAAGCCATCATCAGGGATGCCGGATGGATCGCCGGCAACCTGGTGTACAGGAAAATGGAGACTTCCGACCTGGTCATGCATTTCGCGGGGCGGTGGGCCAGTTTCACCACCAACACCTCCACCTGGATCCAGTTCTACCCCGACGGCAGCTATGACGAACAATATGAATCCAGCTATTCAGGCGAGCTGAGCGGTGGCGGCAATTGGGGTGCCTATGGAGGAGAAAATGCAAAAGGAAAGTGGACCGTCCAGGGAAACCGTGACCAGGGAAGGATCACTGTCCGGCTTTTCAATGGCAACGAGATCTATTACGACTACCGGGTGCACGAGCAGAACGGCGAGAAATACTACGGAGAGTACTGGTTCAATGGCAAGCTGTACGGAAAGTCAAGGGACTGAGGGACGCACCGCTTCCGCTGTCGCTCGGGCGAGCTGTTTCTCGGAAGCCCTTCGGGGATCTATTCGTCGAGGAATAGGTTCTTTGACAGCCTGGTCCCTTCCATGATGAAGCCTGGGCTAAGGTTGGCGCGGGGTTATACGTAAGGAAAGCAACCCAATGGCAGCGATCTGCGGAAATAATTTTAAAAATACTTTTCCATCCGGCGCTTTTTGATTAATTTACGATAACAATGCTGATCAAATACTAATCACATGCACCCACGGGTCGGAAAACGCTCGCTCTACAATGCCACGGAGCCGAAGAAGCCGGAAAGCAAGGCCGTGGAGTTCATCCGCGTGAACACCAAGAAAAGCCTGACCATCAAGCAGGAGTACCTCTACCTCGAAGATGTGAAGAGCGCGCTGAACATCCACCACCTGGAACAGAACATCAACCTGAAAAAATGGCTTCTGGGCCTGCTCAGGGAAAGGAAAAGGCCCGAGCTGCTGATCCGCATGCTGGAAGAATCGGCCGAAAAGGACCGCCACCGGCTTCAGAAGACCTACAGGATCAACATTGAATAAAGGGAAGATCTTGAAAGAGGGGAAAGGTAAAAAAGCAGCGGGTGGAGTTTAACCACCTCCCGGGTGAAAATGGGGGAACGTCCTGTCGCTGCTTTAGATTTTACCGTGTTGTTCCGCTATGAAAACAAGAACATTTAATAGCGGCAAAAATATGGGTTATCCCTTCGCCGCCTCATGCGAAGTCGCGAACTTTTCAACACGCCATTGTGAACTGAAGGTCCGTGCCCGGGCTCAGGCGAGCCTAACCTGCTCATTCCTAAAGAGAACTTTTTCAGTGCCCGTGATCATCACCGCGGCATAAATAATACGGAACGCGGGCACTTGATTCGGCAGCGGTTCTTTCGCATGCTTGTAGGTGACCATGAAGTGTCCGCTGATGCGCACCGGGCATTCGGCTTCGAATGATTCGGGGATCACCAGGACCAACCGATCGAAGGTGGGCCGGGCCCCGGCATCGGGCTGCGCCTTTTCAAGCCTGAAAGCGACCGACAGATGGGTCGGCAGGTTCAACAAGGACCTGTACAGCCCCGCCTTGTCGATGAGCGATTCAAGGAGGGCCCGCTGATCCGGCCTGCCGAAAAGGCGGTCGTGCAGCAAATTGGCAAGCTGTTCCTCGTTGACGGTGGATCCCATGATGCGCCAGTTTCATACAAAAATACGAAAGGCGGACGGGAACTATACCTCCCCTTTTTATCAAAATCATTAGTTTTGCAAACAATCCGAACTTTTGAGGATCTTATTCGTAGAAAATACCGGATGTCAGAAAAAAACGATTTCATGCAATTCAAACGCATCACTTTGGGGATCCAGGCAATCGTCATCCTGTTGACGGTCGCATCGTGCGGGCCCAAATCAGTGACCACCGATGCCGTCCTGCTCCGGGAGGATTCGAGAGCATGGGTGCCCTATTCAGGAGAGGAGCAGGTGACCTTTTACCAGGATACCAGCAAGATCCTGTTCACCGGGAACGGTAAAGTGAACTACTTTGATAACATCAGGTACATGTCGGACCAGAGCGGGTTCTTCTCCTACCAGAAGGACTATTACGCCGACCTTGAGCGGGAAGAACTGGTGTTCACCTCCCAGTCCTCGGAATATTTTCTGCAGTATCTTCTCGAAAAAGGCAAAGGTGAGAGCGGGGAATGGGATATCCTCCGGGTTAAGATCGCGGACGGCAGCTACTATTCCAATGCCCTGAAGATCGTCACCTACCAGTCGGACTCCCATGACAAGGGTGAGATCTTCGAATTCAAGGATAAAGTGACGCTCAACGGGAATATCTACAGGAACGTCTATTACCTGACCCAGGAGCGCAGGCCTTTTGAACTGTATTACACACAGGAGCGCGGCATCGTGGCCTTCAAGGTATCATCGGCAGAGATCTGGACCATCGATCCGGACAAAGTGAACTGATCCCTGCGTGCATGACCCCGGGAGCGCTCTCACAATTATCCATAACTTTGATTTCCATACGGACCATGTCCCATTGACATTCTCATTATGAACACCCTTTACCCCCTGAAATTCAAGCCCGTTTACAAGGACAAGATCTGGGGCGGTCAAAAGATAAAGACCGTCCTCGGCCAGGAATTCTCGCCCCTGCCCAATTGCGGTGAAGTGTGGGTGCTGTCGGGGGTGGACGGCAGCCAGACGGAGATCGCCAATGGTTTCCTGGAGGGCAATGACCTGAACGAACTGGTGGAGATCTACATGGGCGAACTGGTAGGCGATGCCGTTTACCAGAGGTTCGGCGACGAGTTCCCCATCCTCATCAAATTCATCGATGCCAACGATTGGCTTTCGATCCAGGTGCACCCCGACGACGAACTTGCCGGAAAGCGGCACGGCAGCCTTGGCAAGACCGAGATGTGGTATATCCTGGATGCGGAAAAGGACTCGGAACTTATCAGCGGGTTCTCAAAGAAGGTGAGCAAGGATGAATACCTCCGCAGGCTCGGGGACAAAACCCTCAAATCGATCATGAACTTCGAGAAGGTCAAACGCGGCGACGTCTATTACATGCCGGCAGGGCGGGTGCATGCCCTGGGGCCGGGCATCCTGCTCGCGGAGATCCAGCAGACCTCCGACGTGACCTACCGCATCTACGACTGGGACCGCATCGACAAGGCCGGCATGATGCGCGAACTGCATACCGAGCTGGCCCTGGACGCGATCGATTTCGGGGTACGGGATGAATACAGGACCGCCTATGAGAAGAAGCTCAACGAAACCGTGAGCGTGGTAGAGAGCCCTTACTTCACCACCAACCTCATCCACCTCGACCAGCCCCTTGCCAAGGATTACAGCGAGCTCGACTCGTTCGTGATCTATGTGTGTCCCGAAGGGGCTTTCCACCTGACGGCCGGCGGCACGGATTATCTGGTGAAAATGGGGGAAGCCATCCTGCTGCCCGCCAGCCTGAACACCGTCGAGATCCATCCCGAGGGGGGATGCAAGATCCTCGAGGTCTATATGATGCCCGGCCACTAGGTCAAGTTCCCCTTGAACCATACAACCCTTTCCCTGCCCCGATTGTCTATGATCGGTCCGCGTCTATTTAGACGCTATTTAAATTAGCCCCGGATGAAGTCGTTTAGCCAATGTTCTGTTAATTTTGGGCTGATTTATAAATATGCAAAAACATAAATATAATACGATGAAACAATTACTGATCGCGCTTGGAATGACTATTATGGCCGTTGGCGGATATGCGCAGGAAGAGGCCAAGAACTTTGGCAAGTTGCCCGCCATCGAAGTGAAGACCATGGACGGGGAGATCTTCAACATGAGCACCCTTTCCAACGACGGGAAACCCATCATCATCACCTTCTGGGCCACCTGGTGCAAACCCTGCATCAAGGAGCACGATGCCATCAACGATGTATACGAGGACTGGGTGGACGAGACCGGTGTAAAACTGTATGCCATTTCCATCGACAACGCCCGTTCAAGCAGGCAGGTGCTGCCGCTGGTGAACGGCAAGAGCTGGGAGTTCGAGGTGCTGCTCGACGAGAACGGCGATTTCAAAAGGGCCATGGGCGTCAACGTCCCGCCTCATACCTTCATTGTTGACGGTGAAGGGAATATCGTGTGGCAGCATGTCGGGTACCTCGACGGTGACGAGGTGGAATACATTGAGATCGTCGAAAAGATCATCAACGGCGAGCCTGTCCATCATTAGAAAGCAGCGTCCAACCACTCAAATTCAACGGCTTTGAGAAGATTTACACGTTCTTTATGGATCGCACTGATCCTTGCAATCACAGGACATGCCGGGGCACAGGATTTTTTGAGCGGCGGCAAGGTGTCAGGGAACCTCCAGGTGGATGCCCAAGTATACACCGAAGATGAACCGCTGGGGATCACGGACTCCACCCTGAACTACGAGAAATTCGGGATGAATGGATTCGCCAATGTGCTCTACTCCAATGGCAACTTCAGGGCGGGGATGCGTTTTGAAGGTTTCCTGAACCCCATGATCGGGTTTGACAAGAAATACGAGGGAGTGGGTGTCCCCTTCTGGTATGTCAATTACAAGCTCAGCTCCCTGGAATTGACCGCAGGCCATTTCTATGAGCAGTTCGGAAGCGGCCTGGTGCTGAGGAGCTGGGAGGAATGGACCCTGGGGTACGATAACAACCTGTATGGTTTCAATGCCAAATTCACCCCTGTTCAGGGGGTCACGTTAAAAGGGCTGGTCGGCGTGCAGCGCTATTTCTGGGAACCCTATACCACCGACAGCCGGGGGATCGTCAGGGGGTTCGACGGAGATTTCCATTTCAACGATTTCATCGGGTCCCTGAAAGATGCCAAGACCAAGGTCACGCTGGGCGGAAGTTTCGTCAGCCGTTACCAGAAGGCCACACCCATGGGATTCACCCGCGAGAGCGACTATTTCGTGGTGGACGACTTCGGCGACACCACCGAATTCCTCCGGAGGACCACTTACGAATATGACCTGCCGGTGAATGTGGCCAGCTATGCCGGAAGGATCAACATTGCCAACGGCGGGTTCAATTTCGATGCGGAATACGCGCTGAAGGAGAACGATCCCAACGCCACGAACAATTTCATTTACAAGAACGGACAGGCGATCTTCTCCACCCTCTCCTATTCGACCAAGGGGTTTGGCCTCCTTCTGACGACCAAATGGATCGACAACATGTTCTACAAGTCGAGCCGCAACGAGTCGGGCACCCCGCCCATGCTCGACATCAACTACCTGCCGGCCATCAGCAAGGAACATCCCTATCAATTGGTCACCATGTATCCCTATGCCACCAAGCAGAACGGAGAGGCCGGCTTCATGGGGCAGGTGGTGTATACCATCCCCAAGAAGAGCCTGCTCGGCGGCAAATACGGCACCACCCTCACCCTGAACTACAGCTGGGTCAATTCGATCAAGAGGGAGCAGATATCGAGCGACATCCCCCTCGACTCCACGGGTACGGACGGTTATAAATCCGCTTTCTTTTCCATCGGCGACATCCCGTTCTACCGTGACCTGAACTTCATGGTGGAGCGCAAGTTCAGCTCAAAGGTCAAGCTGAAGGCGGCGTATTACCGCCAGCTGTACAACCTTCATGTGATCGAGGACGACATATTCGACGACGAGGAACTGATCCATTCCGACATTTTTGTCGTCGACTTCACCTACATGTTCAACAGGAGGCACTCCCTCCGCGTGGAGGCCCAGTCGCTCCTGACGAAGGAGGATGAAGGGGACCGCGCCGCCCTGGTCCTGGAGTACAACATCTCCCCCAGCTGGTTCTTCTCGGTGATCGATGAATACAACTACGGGAACCCCATCAAGGAGATGCAGCTACACTATTTCAATTTCTCCTTCGGATACACTGACAACACGAACAGGATTTCCGTGCGGTATGGTCGACAGCGCGAAGGTTTGCTTTGTGTCGGTGGCGTGTGCCGGTATGTCCCTGCCTCCACCGGTCTGACCGTAACGCTCACAAGCTCATTTTAACTCCCAAAAAGACAATGATGAAAGCCAAGATGCCTCACATAATCGCTGCCGTTTTCTTCGCATTGCTTCTCGCGACCGCCTGTGACAAGGTGGATGAGGGGCTGGTGGTGACGAACGAACAGAACATCCCGGTGAATACGGACACGGTATTCGTGCTTGATTCCGTGATCGTCAACCAGAAACAGGTGTTGCTGGAGGACTTCACAGGACATAAATGCGTGAATTGTCCGGAGGCCGCCATCGTAGCGCATGAATGGGCTGAGATGTATGACCACCGGCTCATCATCTATGCCGTGCATGCCGGTTTCCAGGCCACCCCCGACGCTTCGGGCCTGTATACCTACGACTTCAGAAACCCCACGGGCGATGCGCTGTTCAACTATTTCAACGAGCCTTTCAATCCTTCGGGGACGGTGAACCGCGTGGAGTATGATGGCAGCACGGTGCTGCTTTTTGTGACCGGTGACTGGGAGGAGGCCATCCCCATCGAACTGGCCAAGCCCAGCGTGATCGACATGAAGGTGGTAAGCAAGTATTTCCCCAACAGCAGCAGCGTGCTGATCAACATCACCTCCACGGTCAATTCCGCGCTCGACAGCAAATACAAGATCGTCGTGCTGCTCGCCGAGGACCTCATCATCAGGCCGCAGCGCAACAACAACGAAGAGATCGGGCCGGTACCGGACTGGGTCGACTACCACCACCTCAATGTATTGCGCGACGGTGTCACCTCCACATTCGGGGAGTACATGACCGCTGACGGCACGGTGTCGCAGGGCGAAACCTACTACAACCAGTTCTACTACGAGCTTGACCAGCCCTGGGTAAGCGACACGGCAGACTACAACATCATCAGCTTCATCTTCGACGAGGCCAATGACGAAATCCTGCAGGTTGCCGAGCTGGGGATCAAGAAAGAAGAATGACATACAGCCTGTGCCCGGGTGCCGGCATACCCGTCGATGGTATGACCGGGACCTCCAGTCATCAAAATTGACGGTGCCGGCCTTCCTGTAAGGTATCCCAAAAGTTCGTACTTTTAGCGCGACAGAAATCCCGATACTCCTGTGCTTGACTATTTCAAACGATCCGAGTTCACAAGGAACATTTTCATTCTCATTTCCGGCAGTTCCATTGCGCAGGTGATCCCCTTGCTTGCGGAGCCGGTGGTTTCGAGGATCTTTCAGCCCGAGGAGTTTGGCGTGTACGAAGTATACGTCGCCATTGTCATGCTGCTCGGCGTTATCGCCACAGCAAGGTACGAAATGGCCATCGTGCTGCCCAGGACCGAGAACAAAGCGGTCAATATCCTGGGCTTGTCCCTGTTCTTCGTCCTGCTGATCACCGCCATCGCCCTTCTTTTGATCCTCGTGGCACGCAGCTGGGTGCTTTCCCTTATCCCGGCGGAGGGGTTCGGAACCTTCGTCCTGTACGTTCCCCTGGGCATCCTGCTCTTCGGCATCAACAGGAGTTTGCAATACTGGATGGTCCGGAGGGAACAGATGAAATCCATCAGCCTGGCCAGGATTTCGGAAAGTTCCACGAAGGCCGGGGGTTCCATCCTGTTCGGGATCATGAAACTGTCGTCGCTGGGACTGATCTGGGGGCAGATCGCCGGGCAGCTGGCATCGGCCGTGATCATGGTATGGCAGTTCATCGCGAAGGACCGGAGAAAGATCCGTTTCCTGAATGGCGGCGGGATGAAGCGGATGGCCAGGCGGTATGTCGAATTTCCCGTGATCAACGTACCGATCGCCCTGTCCGAGACCTTCCAGGTGAGCGGGCTGATCTTCATCATCTCCTTCTTTTTCGACAACGGTACCGTGGGCGAGTTTTCCAAGGCCCTGCGCATCCTGATCATCCCCTTATACCTGATCGGGAGCTCCATCAACCAGGTGTTCTACCAGCGGGCGAGCCGGGATTACAACCGCGGCGTCGATTTCTCCTACCAGCTGAAGCGGATCATCACCAACCTGATGAAATGGTCGGTGGTCCCTTTGATCGTCTTCGCGGCCATCAGCCCGTGGCTTTTCGGCTTCGTGCTCGGAAAGCAATGGGTGACAGCAGGCGAGCACGCCCGCATCCTGGTCGTATGGATCTTCATCAAGTTCATCACCGGCCCCATCACCATCGTACCCATGATCATCGACAGGCAAAAGGTCTATTTGCTATGGAACTTCATCGGTAACCTGGTGATGATCGCCGCCGTGGTGGTGCCTGCCGCCACGGGGTCGGGCATCACCTACACCCTGGCGGCGCTCAGCATCAGCATGGCCGTGTTCTCCGTGATGCTCTACTTCAGGATGCTCGCCGTATACAAGCGCTCACTGCAAGGATAATCAAGGGATCATGGGAAAGGAGTCAGGTCATATGAAGAAAAGATACCTCATCATCGGGAATGCCGAGAACACCCACATGCTGAAGTGGGTGAAGGCACTGATAAGGCATTACGATCTTTACGTGATCTCCTCCATGAAGACACACAGGGCCATTCATGAGTTGTTGCCGGAAGGCCACATCTTCGACCTGGACCTCGGCATTACGGGGGAGGGAGGCAATTACCAGCTTGTCTTCGAGTATTTCAAGGTGAAGAAGATCATCAGGGAGATCGATCCCGCGATCGTCAACCCGCATTATATTACCAGCCATGGATTCCTGGCCGCCCTGATCAAAAGGTCGGGCCGTTTTAAGTTCTTGCTGGTGCAGTCGGCCTGGGGAACGGACATCCTGGTCACTCCGTTCAGGAACCCCTTCTACAGGTGGGTCACCAAATTCAGCCTGAAGGCGGCCGACTGGGCCACTTCCGATTCACGGCACATGACCGGGATCATGACCGGGCTCTATCCCGTCAGCACCCTAACCTTCAGTTTCGGGTTGGATGAACTGCCGGATTATAACCCGCATGAAAAGGACTTCCACCTCTTTTACTCCAACCGGATGCTTTCACCCAACTACAACATCGGGGAGGTGATCCGTTTTTTCAGCAGGATCGCGGCGGATGACCCGGAGGCGCGGCTGATCGTAGCCCACGACGGCCCCGAGAGGCAATCGCTGGAAATGCTGGTCGAAGACCTGGGACTGGCACGCTGTGTCACCTTTCGCGGGTTCATCAGCGAGGAAGAACAGGCCGATAATTACAGGAAAGCAGGCTTCTATATCTCCATTCCCACCTCGGATGCAACCTCCGTTTCGTTACTGGAGGCCATGGCATACGGGTGCATACCTGTCGTATCGGATATCCCGGCGAACCGCGAATGGATCACCGAAGGGAAAAACGGCATCTATTACCGGGCTGAAAATACGGGCCGGTCTTCCCTGGCGGTGGCATTGGCCGACCGGGAAGGGATCGCCGGCAGGAACAGGGAGATCATCCGGGAGCATGCGATCTTCCCGGATGCCATCGAGAAATATGTCGAGCAATTAAACAGCCTGGGCCGTTGACATCGAACAAGGCACATACGCACAAGGTCAGCGTGATCATTCCCTGCCGCAACGAGGAGGAGTTCATCGGCAGGGTGCTGGAAAACATTTTGAGCCAGGATTACCCGGCCAATCTCCTTGAAGTGTTCGCTGTGGACGGCCACAGTGATGACAGGACGGCTGACATAATCCGGGAATACGCATCGCAATATCCTCACATCCAATATCTTGAGAATCCGGAACAGGTGGTCCCCTTTGCCCTTAACCGGGCCATCGTCAAGTCGACCGGGAGCATCATCATCAGGATGGACGCCCATTCGGAGTACCCTGACGACTACATCTCTTCCCTGGCAGCCGCGCTGGATACTTACCAATGCGACAATGCGGGCGGATCATGGATCACCATGCCGGGCAACGCCACTCTGAAGGCACAGGCCATCGCCGACGCCACCTCTCATCCTTTCGGGATCGGCGATGCCCATTACAGGCTTCCGACCCGGGAGCCCCGGCAGGTGGACACGGTGCCTTACGGGTGCTACAGGAGGGAGGTGTTCGACCGCATCGGCCTGTTCGACGAGGAACTGGCCCGCAACCAGGATGACGAATTCAATGCGAGACTCATCAGGGAGGGGGGAAGGATATACCTCCTGCCCCAGGTGAAGATCAGGTATTCTGCCAGGAAGAACTTCCGAAAGATGAACAGCATGTTCTTCCAGTACGGTCTTTACAAACCACTGGTCAACATCAAGGTGGGGGCTCCCGCCACCCTCCGCCAATTCGTCCCGCCCCTGTTCGTCCTCTCCTTGTTATCCTCCGGAATACTGGCTCTTTTTTCCGCATTTTTCGGACAGCTCCTGCTCCTGTTCGTCACGCTTTACTTCATCGCAGACTTGTTTGTCAGCATCCGCCTGTACGTCGGCAGGTCCAGGCCCCTCGGGGAGATCCCTTATCTGCTGGCCGCCTTCCCGCTGATCCATTTCAGCTATGGTTTGGGATACCTCGCCGGACTGCTGCGGTTCGGCCTGCTCAGGAAAAGGATCGATCCCCGAACGGTGCAACCGAACCGATGACATGGACGAAATTGGCAAGATAAAGGAGCGCTATGCCATGCGAAAGGAAAACATGGCTGCACCTACCCGGGGGGATGAGTATTTCACACGTTGCAGCCGCAGGGAAAAGCGGGAATATTTTGCAGCCATCCTGAAGAGGCATTTTCACGATGACTTCCGCCACCTGAGCATGATGGAAATAGGTGCGGGAACAGGGCAGAACATTGATCATTTCCTCGAGCTGGGATTCAGGTCGGCGAACATTTGGGCCAATGAGCTTCTCGAGGACCGGTTTTTGACCTTGAAGGAAAATTTCCCGGGCATCCATGCGGATCCCGGAAATGCCAGCTTACTTCCCTACCGCAACCAGTTTGATCTTGTTTTCCAGTCCACCGTTTTCACCTCCATCCTGGATGAAGGCCTGAAGAAAGACCTGGCCAGGACCATGTTCAACATGGCGAAACCCGGCGGGCTCATCCTGTGGTATGACATCGCCTTCGACAACCCGTTTGCCAGGCATATCAAACCAATCGGAAAGAAGGAGGTGATCCGCTTATTCCCTGATGCTTCGTCCATTGCCTTCCACCGTACGACCCTTTTCCATCCGATCGGAAGAAGAGTGTTCGGCATGTACAAATTGATTACATTTGCCTTTCCGTTTCTCCGCTCGCATGTAATCGCTGAAATCTACAAGTAAATGGGGCTTTTCAAACAATCATTCACCTACCGAGCTTATTATTTTCTTTTCATTGCCCTGGCTTTCGCATTTCCCATCCACAACAAGCTGGCCCCGCCCATCATCTCACTCATCGGCATTAACTGGCTGCTGGAGCTCAATTTCCGTGAAAAGATCAGGAGGATAAGGGCCCTGTCCGGATCCGGGCACCTGCTCTCCTTTGCGATATTGTATCTCCTCTACCTGATCGGCACCCTCTATTCCGGGAATCTGCATGGCCAGACCGGGGCCCTGTTCAACCTCGAAGTGAAGATGTCGCTTTGGGTCTTCCCATTGCTATTCGCGACCGTCGAATTCGAGCGTTTTGGTCCGGAGTTCAGGAAAAAGGTCCTGTCTGCCTTTTTGTTTGGAAATCTCGTCAGTCTCATCCTTGTGTTCAACAAGGCGGTGTTCAATTACTTCCAATCAGGCAGCACAGATGCATTCTATTACGTCCTGCTGGCCTATCCCCAGCATCCCAGTTACCTGGCCCTATTCTTCACGTTTGCCATTGCCGTGGTCCTGGTCTGGCTCTTCGAGAATCTGCGGGAGCAATCCGGGAAAAGGGTCCTTGCCATCCTGCTCATCCTTGTTTTCCAGCTGTTCGTTGTGCTGCTCAGTTCCAAGGCCGGGATCCTTTCGGTGGTCCTCCTGTACACCCTGGCGATCGGATACCACCTGTTCCACCGGGAGGAGCGAAAGGGGACAAGGTCGGTCATCTCGGCATCCCTCCTGATCCTTTTCCTTGTGACGCTATCGTTCTTCCCCCGTTCCTATTCCAGGTTCTACAGTGCTGAAACAGCGCTGGAGAGCGAACCCGAGGCAAGTTCCAATGAGAGCAGTGTGGCGCGGATCCTGGTCTGGCAGTCGTCGCTGGAGATCATCAGGGAACATCCTTTCCTTGGTGTGGGCACAGGCGATGTGGAGCCCGAGCTGATGAAGGTTTACCAGGAGAAGAACATCCGGTTTGCCTTCGATGAATCGCTGAATGCCCACAACCAGTACCTCCAGACATTCATCGCCCTGGGCCTTGCCGGTTTTGCTACCCTGGTGGCCCTGTTGTTGGTTCCGGCATGGTTTGCCTTCCGCCGAAAACAGCTGCTTTACCTGGCCCTGCTTGCCGTGTTCGCTTTCAACCTCCTGGTGGAAAGCATGCTGGAGCGGCAGGCCGGGGTGGTCTTCTACGCTTTCCTGAACAGTTTCCTTTTCTATTATTCCATGCGTGACACACGCTGATCAGGGCATCAGTTCGCGCCGGTACAACCGGATGGTGTTCTCAAGACCCATGTACAGCGCATCCGAGATCAGTGCGTGACCGATGGAGACTTCCAGCAGGGCAGGAACGTGAGTTGCGAAATATTTCAAATTGGCCAGATCAAGGTCGTGACCGGCATTCAGGCCGAGACCAACCTCGACGGCCACGTTGGCGGCCGCCACGTAGGGGGCAACCGCCATTTCAGGGCCCTTCGGGAAGTTGCGGGCATAGGCCTCCGTGTAGAGCTCAACCCGGTCCGTGCCGGTCCGTGCGGCATTCCTGATCATCCTGTCATCGGTCTCGATGAAGAGGGAGGTCCTGATCCCACGGGCCTTGAATTCGCCGACGACCTCTTTCAGGAAACCCTCGTGCCGGATGGTGTCCCAGCCGGCGTTGGAGGTCAGTACCCCGGGGGGATCGGGGACCAGCGTCACCTGGTCGGGAGTTACTTCCAGGACCAGGTCGATGAAGGAGCGGGACGGATACCCTTCAATGTTGAATTCCGTGGTCACCAGCGGGGCGATTTCACGCACATCCCGGTAGCGGATATGCCTTTCGTCGGGCCGCGGATGGACGGTGATGCCCTGGGCACCGAACCGTTCACAGTCGACAGCCGCTTTCAGGACATCCGGCACATTGCCGCCCCGGGCATTGCGCAGGGTAGCGATTTTATTGATATTCACACTAAGTCGCGTCATGACGGGTCAGTTGGATACACTCAAAATTACCCAAATAAATGATACGCCGACCCGGCCGGGCACCATTTTGACAGAATGCACAAACATCCGGGGTGCCGGGATGCCAGAGGTGCCGATGAGGCCGCCATGGGCGGAGCGAAACCTCTTTGTTAACATTTTCATGTTAAATAGTTTATACAAGAGGAATGATCCCGACCTTCATATGTCATTAAATTTGTCCGAAAAGTAATCATTCAGCTCTTCCACATGGCAATGATAATCCGCAGGTTCTTCCCGATTTTTCTGGTCTGGATGTTCATCTTCCCGGTAAAAAACAGCATCGGTCAATCATCCGTGGATTACCAGTGGTACCTCAACGCCAATGCCGGGTTCACCCAGATGTACGGTGACCTTTCGAACAGTTCGGACCCCATCGGGAAGCTAAGTGACGAGACGGACCTAGGCTATGGATTCCGGCTCGGGAAATTCATCTCGCCCGTGTTCTCCGCCCACTTTCAATTCCTGAACGCCCGGTTCAAAGGGCTCAAAGAGTCCTCCGACCTGCAATTCGCAAGCGAAGTGCTGGAGATGCAGCTGGGGACCACCGTCAATTTCCTCAACCTGTTCGGGGAGAACAGGAACCGCACGGTGAGCCTGTACGGATTTCTGGGTGTGAGCTCGCTGGCTTTCAGGAGCCAGGCGACAAAGATCTCGACGGGGGAGGTCGTCGACGGCTATGGGTATGAGGACCGGGGGTCCGGCGGCAAGACCTCGCGGGAGACCAGCTTTGCCGTTCCGTTCGGCCTCGGCCTGGATTTCAGGCTGACCCCGCGCTGGTATGTGAACCTGGAGACCGGCTACCGGATGACGATGAGCGACCAGCTCGACGGACAGGTGAAGGGCACCGCCGACGACATGTATTATTACACTTCCCTGGGGCTTTCTTACAACTTCGGCGCCCGCAAGTCGAAAGAGCCCCCGCCGCCGCCGCCGGAGCCGAAGGAGGACCTGCTGGCCAACGCCTATGTCGACCTGCTCTATTTCTTCCCCCAGGAGCTGGAATCGATGGATTCATTCACCATGCGCTGCAAGATCTACAAGGGGGCCATCCAGGGGAAAGCGGAACTCACCCAGATCCTGCCCATCGGGTTCATGGTGACCGACACGGCCATCGCGGGTGCCAGGGTGGAATTCAAGAACTACACCCTGAGCCTGTACTGGGACGAAATGCCCACGGACTCGATCTTCGAGGTAAGCTATAACGTCCAGCTGGACAAGATCTTCGGAACCCTGCCCATGGTGAGCATCCTTTACATCGATACCCTCAGGAAGGAATACCGTTACAAGACCGACGTGTTCATCAAGCGCAAGATCGTCGCCGAGCCCATAGCAGTGGAAGAACCCGTGGTGGAGCAGGAAGAGATGCAATCACCCAGCGAAAAGGTGGAGTTCAGGATCCAGATCCGGGCCGCTTACAAGAAGAAGATCTCCACCGACAGCCTGGCCAGGATGCTGAACATCGACAACCCCATCAGGGAGGAGCAGATCAACAACTGGTACAAGTATTCCATCGGGTCGTTCAAGACCTATGAAGAAGCAAAGGCCTACAGGAAAGACCTGGTGAAGAAGAAACTCCTGAAGGATGCTTTCATCATCGCCTACTTCGAAAACCACAGGCTCAACACCCTCAGCGAACTGAAAGAAGTGGCGCCGGACGCATTGCCGGGGGTTCAGACCAGGTATGAGGAGAACGGTGAATGCTGGCGTGTGCAGATCCTCGCGCTGATGCACAAGGAGGTATCCCCCTCCGTGCTCCGGGAAATGTACGACATCGAGGAAGAGGTCAACGAGGAGGTGTATCACAACTGGAGAAAATATACCGTCGGGGCATGCAAGTCCAAGGCGAAAGCCCTCAAGCTCAGGCTGGAGCTGATCGAAAAAGGGATCGAAGGAGCCTTCATCGTGGAATACACCAATGGCGACCGGGCCAAGATCAACTAGCCATCGCGCATATTCCAGAAAATCATCAGGTCGTTCAAGGGACAAAAAAAATCCTGCCCCGGAACGGGACAGGATCCACAATCAAATAAAACCAACTTAAAAAGATTATTTCTTCATCTCAAGGTTGATATACCGCAGGAACTCGTCACGATACACATCGTCCTTGAATTTTCCGGTATATTCAGCCGTCAGTGTGGTGCTGCCGTCGTCTTCGATCCCCCTGCATGACACACACATGTGTTTCGCCTCTATAACAACGGCAACGTCCGGAGTGTTCAACACCTGCTTCAATTCTTTGGCGATTTGCACGGTGAGGCGTTCCTGGACCTGCGGGCGGCGGGAGAAGTAGTCGACGATCCGGTTGATCTTGGAAAGCCCGATCACCTTGCCGGAGCTGATGTATCCCACATGAGCCTTGCCGGTGATGGGAAGGAAATGGTGCTCGCAGGTGGAGTTCACATGAATATGCTTCTCGACCAGCATCTGGCTGTACTTGTATTTGTTCTCGAAGAGGGATATGGCGGGTTTGTTCCTCGGATCCAGTCCCGAGAAGATCTCCTTCACATACATCTTGGCCATTCGCCGGGGGGTCCCCCTCAGGCTGTCGTCTGTGAGGTCGAGCCCCAGGGCCAGCATGATCTTCTCAAAATGCTCCTCGATGATCTCCTGCTTGATCTCGTCGGTGAGGGCGAAGGCGTCTTCGCGCATGGGTGTGTCCGGCGAAGCGGCTATGTGATCGTCACCCATGAGATCATAGTCATGGTCATGCGTCTTTTCTGCGGTGTATGCCGTATGGTGGCCATTGCGCTTTTCTTTGTGGATTATGTCGTATCCGTTGCCGTTGATTTTCATTTCGATCAGTTTAGTGGAATTTGATTGAATTGATAACCAAACAACATAAAATCAATTTTGTTTAATTTTTTGGTGAATTAATTAAACAAAATACGATCCAGGTCCTCAGAAAAGCATGTATGAATGGTGAAATATCCGGACCTGGGGGATCTAGCGCGATTTGATCTCACCTCCTCCGAATACAACCAGGCCGCGGATCGTGAGCGTTTTTTGGGAGCTATCGCCGGGGGGCGGCAGGTCCGTGCGCTTATCCGAGAAGCCGCCCATCACAGCGGTCACCTGGTTGATCACGTGCCAGTCGCGCGGAACCGTAATTGAGGACCCGCCGAATATGTATAGCACTTCGATGACGTTATTCCCATCCGACAGCCGGGCATCGGTGAGGTCCAGCTCGGAGCCGCCGAAGATGGAGGTGATCTTTCCCCCTTTCAGGTTTACCCCGGATATCTTGCGGTCGGACCCGCTGAAGATATTCACCTCATCGAGGAACAGAGAGTCCTCGCCGCCGCCGGCGATCACGGGCTCGCCCCGCTTGCGTCCGAACAAGCCCGACCTCGACAGGATGAAAAGCCCGAGCAGGATGAGCAGCACAGGCCAGAAGGTCCTTCTGAAATTATAGGGCAGGTCGAACACTTCAGGCAAAAGGAAGAAACCGCCGACCGCGATCAGGATAAAGCCCGCGGTCTTGTTCTCCCCGAAAACAAGAAAGAAAAGTCCAAGGGCTATGAGGAGCATTTGCCAGGAGAAGATGATCTGTTCGGTGGCATAGCTGAAGGCGCCCATCTGGCGAAATAAGAAAACGAGGCCTATGACGATTACGAGCAGCCCCAGCCCGAGGGTACGGTTACGCATTGTCTGTTGCATGGCAGAATGAATTGGTCGAAAACAAATTTACGAAATTTATATTTGCTCCCGACCCTGCCACGGTGCTGAAATGACCCGGGCTATTTCATCGACGGAAGTGATGTTCGAAATCGCGGAGAAAATCCTGAATGGTAAATCCCTTGCTGCCTGTGACCCTTTCCAGATCGGGGCTCACCTCGCTGGCCAGTCCCTGAGCATGCTGCGCGGCGACGGCGACCAGGTCTTCCACGAGCCAGCCGGGCATCCCGGCCTCGAGCATGCTGCTCCTCGACTGGACAGAAGTGACCGGTATGTAGCGGATCGTCCTTCCGAGCCTCCCGGTGAGCACCTCCGCAATGTGGCGGTAGGATATGGCCTCGGGACCGGTCAACACATAGGTGTTTCCCTCATGGCCGGGATGAAGCAGGCATTCCGCGGCGGCGGCGGCGATGTCGCGTGCATCGATCATGGCCACCCGGCCCTCGCCGGTCTGGGAATAGAGGGCACCCTGGTCACGGATGGTCTCCCGGTCGAAGATGAGGTTCTGCATGAAGGCTTCCGGCTGCAGGAACGTGAACGGTATCCCCGAATTCCTGACATGATCCTCGGCCCCGGCATGGAACCGTTGTATCCCGATGGATGAGTCGTGGGAGGCACCCCGGGCAGAGATCTTCACGATGTGCCGTACACCTGCACTGACCGCCGCATCGGTGGCTGCCCCCTGAAGCTTTGGGATCTCCGGCGAGGTGACCGAAAGCATGAAAAATTTTTCGACGCCCTGCAGGGCGGACCGCATGGAGGCCGGGTCGGCAAAATCACCGATGACAGTCCGGATACCTTTCTCGTTCAGGGCCCTGGCCTTCTCCTCGCTCCTGGCAAGGGCGATGAAATCGGCGTCTTTGGCCTGCAACTGCTCGATCAGCAACGAACCGATGGTCCCGGTGGCGCCGGAGACTAAAATGGATGCACTCATGATTTAATTTTGACGGGTTTATGGATTTGTAAACATAGAACAAGCCTCGGATTCAATGGTTCAAAAAAACATGGAAGATCTATACCTGGCGGCCATGGATGATCTCGCGCAGTACTTTCAGGGCCATGCTCACGGTATCGACGTTCACGAAGGTGAGGGTTAGCTTGTCGCGTGCCTCCTTCATCCTGCAGAGCCTCGGGTTCTGCTGGACATATTGGAGGATCCTGGTGAACTTCTCCGACCGGTAGAACGGCGATTCCTGGTTGGAGATGAAATAGCCGGTCAACCGTTCATTTTTCATGATGATCTTCTCAAAACCCAGCTCCTTGGCCAACCAGCGGAGGCGGATGGTCTGGATGAGTTCCTCGGTCTGTGTCGGCAGGGGCCCGAACCGGTCGACCAGGCGAAGCCGGAACCGCTGCAGCTCGACCTCTTCCTGTATGTCGTCCAGTTCCTTGTAGAGGCTGAGGCGCTCCGAGATGCTGGACACATAATCGTCGGTGATGAGAAGTGCCATGTCGGACTCGATCTGGCAGTCGCGGACATAGCCTGCCTCCTGCTCGTCGGCATACAACTCCCTGAACTCGGTCTCTTTCAGCTCCATGACGGCCTCATCCAGGATCTTGTGGTACATCTCGAAGCCGATGTCGGAGATGAAACCGCTCTGCTCGGCACCGAGGATGTTACCGGCGCCGCGGATGTCCAGGTCGCGCATGGCGATGTTGAAACCACTGCCCAGCTCCGAGAACTCCTCGATGGCCTTCAGCCTTTTCCTTGCATCGGCAGTGAGGGTGGTGAGCGGCGGCGACAGGAGGTAGCAGAATGCCTTCCTGTTGGCCCTGCCGACCCGTCCGCGGAGCTGATGAAGGTCGCTCAGCCCGTAATTCTGGGCATCGTTGATGATGATGGTGTTCACATTGGGGATGTCAAGCCCCGACTCGATGATGGTGGTGGCCAGCAATATGTCGTACTTGCCATCGATGAACTCCAGCATCACCTTCTCCAGTTTATGGCCTTCCATCTGTCCGTGTCCGATAGCGATGCTGACATCCGGGCAGAACTTCCTGATCATGTCGGCCACTTCTTCGATGTTCTGCACCCGGTTGTGGACAAAGAACACCTGGCCTCCCCTGTCGACCTCGTAATTGATGGCATCCCGGATCAGTTCACCATTGAAGGCCCTCAGCTCCGTGAGGATGGGATACCGGTTGGGCGGCGGCGTGTTGATGATCGACAGGTCCCGGGCACCCATCAGCGAGAACTGAAGGGTCCTCGGAATGGGCGTGGCCGTAAGGGTGAGGGTATCCACGTTCACCTTCAACTGCTTGAGCTTTTCCTTGGTGCCGACTCCGAACTTCTGCTCTTCGTCCACGATGAGGAGCCCGAGGTCGCTGAACTCGATGTCCTTGCTGATAAGCCGGTGCGTGCCGATGAGGATGTCGATCTTCTTATCCTTGAGGTCCTTTTTGATCTGGGTCTGGGCTTTGGCCGACTTGAACCGGTTGATGTACTCCACGCGGCAGGGAAATTCCGACAGTCGGTCGGAAAAGGTCTTGAAATGCTGCAGTGCCAGGATGGTGGTGGGCACCAGCACCGCCACCTGCTTGCTGTCGGCAACGGCCTTGAATGCCGCCCTGATGGCCACTTCGGTCTTGCCGAACCCCACATCGCCGCAGATGAGCCGGTCCATGGGATGGGGCAACTCCATGTCGCCCTTAACATCCTGGGTGGCCTTCACCTGGTCGGGGGTGTCCTCGTAGATGAAGGAGGCCTCCAGTTCGTGCTGCAGGTAGGTGTCGGGGGAATACCGGAACCCGTCGGCCGATTTGCGTTCCGCATAAAGCTTGATGAGTTCCTTGGCGATGTCCTTGACCTTGCTCTTCGTCCTGGCCTTGAGCTTGTTCCAGGCATTGGAACCGAGCCTGTTGAGGGAGGGTGCAGCCCCTTCCTTCCCCACATACTTGGAGATGCGGTGCAGCGAATGGATGCTGATGTAGAGCAGGTCACCATCCTTGTAGATCAGCCGGATGGCCTCCTGCAGCTTACCGTTGTTGTCGATCTTCTCAAGTCCGTCGAAACGGCCGATGCCATGGTCGATGTGGGTGACGAAATCGCCCGGCTGCAGGTTATAGATCTCCTTGAGCGTCAGTGCCTGGCTGCCGGCGAACTTCTCCTTGAGGTGATATTTGTGGTAGCGTTCGAAGATCTGGTGGTCGGTGTAACAGGCGATCTTATGGTCGTGATCGATGAACCCCCGGTGCAGGGAGAAGTTTGCCGTATCGAAGTCGAACTGCCGCTCCATGTCCCTGGTGGCATGGATGTCGTCGAAGATGGCATACAGCCGTTTGATCTGGTTGGGGCTCTCGGAGAACAGGATATTCCTGTACCCTTTCCGGGTATTGGCGGACAGGTCATCGATCAGCAGGCCGAAATTCTTGTTGAAGGAGGGTTGCGGGCTGGTGTTGTAGCTCACCGTATCGAAGGCCCGGAGGTGGAAATGCGTGCCGAACTCCAGGATCCTGAAAGCCTGCAGGCTGTCTGAGAACTCATCGCCCCGGATGTAGAACTCTTCCGGGAGGATCTGCCGCACGGCCTCGTCTTCTGCGGCATGGTCGAACCGTTGCCGGATGAGGTCATATTCCTGTCCGATCCGGTCGGCGGTGAATTTCAGGTCCTCGAACCAGATCACGGTGTCCTCGGCAACAAAGGAAAGCAGCGACTCCCTCTTCTCGACAATGCGCCTGTCCTGGAGGTTGGGGACGATGGTGATGCGGTCGAGCTTGTCGATCGAGAGCTGGTCGGCGGGGTTGAACGACCGGATGGACTCCACCTCGTCGCCGAAGAATTCGATCCTGTAGGGGAAGTCGTTGGTGTATGAGAATACGTCGATGATCCCTCCCCGGATGGCGAACTGTCCGGGTTCGTAAACGAAATCGACCCGGTCGAAATCGTTCTCGATCAACAGGTCGGCAATGAAGTCAAGCGATGAGGGCTCGCCCCGCTTCAGCTTGATGGTGTTTTTGCTGAGGAAGGCTTTCCGGACCACCTTCTCGGCAAGGGCTTCGGGGTAGGTCACCACGACCGATTTCCGCTTGCTCGTGCCGAAGCGCTTGAGCACCTCGGTCCGCAACAGGATGTTGGTATTGTCCTGGTTCTCGATCTCCGCGGCCCGCTTGTAGGATGCCGGGAAGAAAAGGATCTTCTTCTTGTGGAAGTTTTCACCCTTCTCGACGTAAATGCTTTCGAGATCGTTGAGGAAATAGGCTGCCGACTCCTTGTCGGGCAGGACGACGAGATGGTTCGACTCCAGTTTCTCGAACACGGCCGCAATGGCCAGGGCTGCGGAGGACCCGATCAACCCCCTGATGTGCACCGATCCGCCGGCAAGCACCGCCAGGTTATCGGCCAACCGGAGGGTCCGTTCATCTTCGGAGGCTATATTCAGAAATTCTTGCGGGTCCACGTGAAGGTTCTATAACAACACTCGGGCTATTGGGGTTTAAAGTCGCTTGAAAAATAATCCATGTAATATTCTGCCTTTTCCACCATGTGCTTCGATCCCACGAAGAAGGGCACCCGCTGGTGGATGGTTGCCGGGACGATGTCGAGCATGCGGCGGAAGCCGTCGGATGCCTTTCCGCCGGCCTGCTCCGCGATGAACGCGATGGGATTGCATTCATAGAGGAGACGCAGCTTGCCATCGGGCATCTTCCGTGTGCCCGGGTACATGTAAATACCTCCGCGCAGCAGGTTGCGATGGAAGTCGGAGACCAGGGAGCCGATGTACCTCGTGGTATAGGGACGGAGGGTGCCTGGATCATCCTCCTGGCAGTAGCGGATATATTCCTTCACCCCTTCGGGGAAGTGTATGTAGTGCGCTTCGTTGATGGAGTAGATGTTGCCGCCTTCAGGTATCCGGATGTCGGGATGCGACAGGATGAAAAGGCCTACCGACGGGTCAAGGGTGAAGCCGTTCACGCCGTTGCCGGTGGTATAGACCAGCATGGTGGAGGAACCGTAAATGACATACCCCGCCGCCACCATCGCCGTGCCGGGCTGGAGGACGTCATCGAGGGTGCCCGCCCCCCCGGCTTCCGACCTGCGGCGGATAATGGAAAAGACCGTGCCGATGGGAACATTCACCTCGATGTTGGAACTGCCGTCGAGGGGATCCATGGCCACGACGTACTTCCCCTGGTTGCTCATGGGATTGTCGAAGGTGATCAGGTCCTCGTTCTCCTCGGAAGCGATGGCACAAACCTGGCCGCCATTGCGGAGGGCCTTGATGAACTCCCTGTTGGCGTAGACGTCAAGCTTTTTCTGGTCCTCGCCCTGCACGTTCTGCGCCCCTTCGTAACCAAGGATGTCGGCCAGTCCGGCCTTGTTGACCTCGCGGTTCACGATCTTGGCCGCGATGCCAATGTCATTCAACAGCCTTGAAAACTCGCCGGTGGCGAAGGGGAAATCGGACTGCTTCTCATGGATGAACTCTACCAGGGTCTTCATAGGCTCAGAAAATCTTTTTCGGTTTGGTGCAAAAGTAGTGGTTTGAAATGAAACAAAACGCCCACCCGCCATTAAAATGGACCTTGAATTCTGCAGGCCCCTTTTGCCTGCTCTCCCAGCTTGAATTTAAGATATTTTAATGCTTTCGTGCCCGCCCCCCGTCGTACATTTAACATTTTTGTCGATTTTTGCGCGTGATTATGATCCAAGCACCGGATTTACTATGGTGAGTGACAGTTTAGTTATCATCCCGACCTACAACGAGAAGGAGAACATCGAGCGGATCATCCGCAAGGTCTTTTCATTGGAGAAGGCCTACCACATCCTGATCGTGGAGGACAACAGCCCGGACGGGACGGCGGAGATTGTCAGCGGTCTCATGAAGGAGTTCCCCGGCCGCCTCTTCATGGAGGAGCGTAAAGGCAAGCTCGGCCTGGGTACAGCCTATATCCACGGGTTCAAGTGGGGGCTTGCAAAGGGTTACGACTACATCTTCGAGATGGATGCCGATTTCTCGCACAACCCCGAGGACCTCACCCGGCTCTACTCCGCCTGCGCCGCCGACGGCGCCGATGTGGCCATCGGCTCCCGTTACATCAAGGGGGTGAATGTCGTCAACTGGCCCATGGGCCGGATCCTCATGTCCTATTTCGCGTCGGTGTACGTGCGGTTCATCACCCGGATGAAGGTGCAGGACACCACGGCCGGGTTCAAATGCTACCGGGCCGAGGTGCTCAGGACCATCAACCTCGACAGGATCAAGTTCACCGGGTATGCATTCCAGATCGAGATGAAATACACCGCATGGAAACTCGGCTTTGCGATCAGGGAGGTGGACATCATTTTCACCGACCGTACCGAGGGCGAATCAAAAATGAACAAGAGCATCTTCAGGGAAGCCATTTTCGGGGTCATCGAGCTCAGGTTGCGCAACATACAGAAAACGCACGGCAGACGTGCCTGAATCAGAGAATTTTAGTAACTTAGCCTTTCGTTCCACGGGCGGCGCCAGGCTGCCCTGACAAACTATGAACAAGATATTCCAGCTGGTCAATGCCCGAATCGTCAATGAAGGGGAACAGTTCCCCGGATCCTTGCTTGTCAGCGACGGCCTGATCGAGGCAGTAAGCCGCAATCCGGAAGGCTGGTCCGGTGCTGCATTCGAAGGCATCCACACGATCGACCTCGGCGGCAAGCTGCTGATCCCCGGCGTGATCGACGACCAGGTCCATTTCCGTGAGCCAGGGCTGACCCATAAGGCCGACATCTACACGGAAAGCAGGGCGGCGGTGGCCGGCGGCATCACCTCCTTCATGGAGATGCCCAACACCGTGCCCAACACCCTCACGCAGGAGCTCCTGGAAGAAAAATACGACATCGCTTCCAGGACATCGCTGGCCAATTACAGTTTTTACATGGGCGCCTCCAACGACAACATCGACGAGATCCTGAAGACCGATCCCCGCACCGTCTGCGGCGTGAAGGTATTCATGGGCGCCTCTACGGGCAACATGCTGGTTGACAACGTCGACACCCTCAACAAGATCTTCTCCAGGTCCAAATCGCTCATCGCCGTCCACTGCGAGGATGAGACCACCATCCGGAGCAACCTGGAGATCTTCAGGAACAAATACGGCGACGACATCCCAATGGAAGCCCACCCCCTGATCAGGAGCCACGAGGCTTGCTACAAAAGCTCCAAACTGGCGGTGAGCCTGGCCAAACTGTACAATACGCGCCTGCACATCCTTCACCTGTCCACGGCCAGGGAACTGGACCTGTTCTCCAACGACATGCCCCTTGAAAAGAAGCGGATCACCGCCGAGGTGTGCGTCCATCACCTGTGGTTCAGCAACCAGGATTATGAGGAAAAGGGGAGCCTGATAAAATGGAACCCCGCCGTGAAGTCGCGGGCCGACCAGGAGGCGCTTTTCGACGGGCTGCTGACCGACAAGCTGGATGTGATCGCGACGGACCATGCGCCCCATACGCTGGAAGAAAAAGACAATCCTTACATGAAAGCCCCATCCGGCGGGCCGCTGGTACAACATGCCCTGCTGGCGATGCTGGAGTTCCACCACCAGGGAAAGATCACCCTTGAAAAGGTGGTCGAGAAGATGTGCCATGCTCCGGCCACCTGCTTCCGGGTGGCGGACAGGGGATTCCTTCGTCCGGGGTACCATGCCGACCTGGTGGCGGTCGACCTGGAGCAGCCCCAGGAGGTGACCCGCGACAAGGTCCTTTACAAATGCGGCTGGTCGCCCTTCGAGGGGACCCGGTTCAGCTCCACCGTGACACACACCTGGGTGAACGGGAAACTGGTCTACGACCGGGGGGTGTTCCACGAAGGGGTCAGCGGCCAGCGTCTCCTGTTTCAACGATAACCTATGAAAAAGTTTCTCCCCTGGATCATACCGCTCCTGTTTGTCCTGGCCTGCTCGCCGAAAAGTTATGAATTCGTCGAGGAGAGCTACCCCGACGGCTCGCCCAAGATAGTGAAGTTCTACAGGGACAAGGAGAAGACCGTTCTCGTCCGTGAAAAACAGCTCTACCGCGACGGGACCCTCTACATTGAAGGCGCCTACAAAAACGGGGAGCGGGAAGGGACGTGGAAGGCCTGGCATGCCAACGGTCAGTTGTGGAGCACCGGGGAATACCGGAACGGCAGGGAGAACGGGCTGAAAACGGTATATTACGAGAACGGCCAGAAGTACTATGAAGGGCACCTGAAGGACGATGAAAGGACCGGGACATGGTCCTTCTGGGACCAGGACGGCGAACTGCTCAAGACCATTGACTACGACGCCCGCTGACCCTTCCTATTTCAACTCATCCTCGTGGATGGTCTTCGACCACACTTCTTTTCCATGGCTGTCGCACAGCGTGATCTTCAATTTCCTGTCCCTGCGGGCCCCGGAGACCTCCAGCAGTGCAAAATTGCGCTGCCCGTAATAGGTTCCGGGCATGCGGAAGGCATTGGCCTCGTCCTTGCGGCGTCCGTTGTCGGGCCCGGCGGTAAGGGGCGACACGGTGAGGTCGTAGAACGGGTAGGTCCCCTCCCTGTCCATCTTCGCCAACTCGGCCATGTGCCGGTCGCCGGTGAGGAAGAAGACCCCGGTGATGGCATTGTCCCGGATGGCATCAAACAGCTTCTTCTGTTCCTCCGGGTATTTGGCAAAATTTTCGGTCCAGGGCTCCACCACCGGGTTAAGGACCTGGCCGCCCGTCACCACGAACTTGAAGGGCGCCTGGCTTGTGCTCAGCGCGTCGATGAGCCATTGCAACTGTTGCTCCCCGAACATCACCCGGTCGTCCGACCGCAGGTTGTTGGGTGTCCTGAACCAGCGGTTGTCGAGCAGGAAAAACTGAACGTCGCCCCAGAAAAAGGTGCCGCTGACGCCACCGCCGGGGCCGTAATTGGGATTGGCCCAGAAAAGCCTGAAGGCTTCCATTGTCACGTCCTTCATCCAGTAGCTCCGGTCGGAGTTGTTGGGGCCATAGTCATGGTCGTCCCATGTGGCATAATGGTGGACCGATCCTAAAAAGGGCTGCAGCTCCGGCATGGAGCGGTTGCAGGTGTAGCGGTGAAAGATGCCTGTGCGGGAGTTCCAATCGGCTTCCCGGAGGTAGTTGTTATCACCCATCCATACCATGAAATCGGGGTCTTTCTTCAGCATGGAATCGAAGATGAAGTGGTCGGCCCCGTAAGGGGTGCCCGGCCTGTCGAGCAAAGGTTCGTTGTCGTAATTGCAGCTGCCGATGACGAACTTGAAACCGGGGGGGTCGTGCCTCCATTGCCACAATTCCTGGCTCCTGAACTCGAGGGCATAGGGGAAATCCAACTTTTCGCCATCGACCCAGACAGCATAGGCATATTCCTTTCCCGGCTCGACGGCCGCCGGCAATTTCACCACAAAGAAATGGTCAGGGCCTGACAAGACATCCTCAGACCGTTGTTCCTTCCCGGGGCTGCCCTTTTCGCTCCATGTGAGGTGCACACGGGCCGGGTACCTGGTCTGGACCCAGATCATCACCTCCTTCATGGTGGAATAACCCACCATCGGGCCCGAGCGGAGCACCTCCGCCGGATAATCCTGGCAATCAGCAACGAAAGGAAGAAGGCAAAACACGAATACAAACCGGATAGCTTTCATAGATGTGATGTTTGCATGCCCTGATCTTTTCAAAAGGCTGCGGTATCTCACAAAACTATTGTATTTTTAGTTTGTTTAGAAATAAAACCTGCCACCGTGAACAGGATGATCATCAGCTTGTCGTTCCTTTGCCTTGCCCTCGGCCTGTTGGGACAGGATGAGGGGTCCGCCGTACTATACAGGGCCGAGAACGGGCATGTTTCCTTCGTTTCCGACGCCCCGCTGGAACTCATCGCAGCAGAGTCGGATGCCCTCAGGGGCCTGTTCGATCCCTCCAAGGGCACCTTTGCCTTCCAGGTGGGGACGCAAACCCTTACCGGTTTCAATTCACCCTTGCAGCAGGAACATTTTTACGAGAACTACATCGAGGTGGAGAAATATCCCAACGCCTCTTTCAGCGGGAGGATCATCGAAAAGGTCGACCTCAGCGTCCCGGGTCGGCTCGAGGTCCGGGCCAAGGGCATCCTTGACATCCACGGTGTCAAAAAAGAAAGGATCATCAAATGCATGCTCGACATCGGGCCGGACCAGTTCACGGCCACCAGCAGGTTCATGGTCAGCCTCGACGACCACAACATCACCATTCCGAAGCTCGTCTACCAGAAGATCGCCGAAGAGGTGGCCGTGAGCATTGAAGTGACACTGACCAAAACACCATCCACCCCATGACCGGGCGCCCCTTCCTGTTGACCCTGATTGCCGCGGTTGCGACCCTGATCCTTCCGGTGCTGCTGGCGGCACCTGACGCGCGGGCCCAGGCCTGGTTCCGGACTGTCCCCATCGACACGAAAGTCGGGGAGGGCAACCTGAACTGCATACACCAGGATCACGACGGCATGATCTGGCTGGGGACGGCCGCAGGGTTGTACACCTTCGACGGACTATCCTTCACACCGGTGGTGCTCCCCGGCAACTTCAGGGACGAGGGACCAACCGCCCTGTTCACCGACCATTCCGGCAACCTCTGGATCGGTTTTGAAAATGGCGGCGTCCTGACGTATGACGGATTCGAGGTTTTCGACACCGTGCTGTCAGCCGGCAGGGAGAATGTCAGCCGGATCACGGGCTTCGTCGAGGGAGAGCCGGGGACCGTGTGGATGGCCACCTACGGCAGCGGCGCATTCGTCAGCCGGGATACGGCCATCGTCCAGATGAACAGCGAGTCAGGCCTTTCCGACAATTACATCTACTCCATCGTCACGGGTCCCGGCAACAGGATCTGGATGGGCACCGACAACGGGATCAATGTGGCGGGATCCGAGGGTGGCGCATGGAAAGTTACGAAGCTGAGCATCGACGAGGGCCTGCCCGATTTTATCGTGCAATGCCTCGCCGCCGGTGACAGCGGCAGCATCTGGATCGGGATGTATGACCGGGGCATCTGCAGGTATGACCAACGCAGCGGCACCTTCCACGTGCCGGAAAACCTGCGGGAATGGCAGTTCGGTGCGGTGCGCGACATGGTGATCCTGGAGGACAGGATTTGGATCGCCACATCGGACAGGGGCATCATGGAATACAGCCCCGAAACCGGCACCGTGACCCATTACCGGGATGTCGGGGAACAAACCATGGGAAGGATCAAGTCCATGCTTAGGGACCAGGAGGGCAACATCTGGCTGCTCTCCGGCAACGAATTGTATCTTTCGTTCGGGAACAGGATCGAGTTCTTCCAGTCGATCGGCGGGATGGAGCTGAACAACATCCATGCCCTCACCGTCGACAGCGACGACCAGCTGTGGTTCGCCGATGACCGGGGCATCTACTCCTATGACCCGGGGCAGCCCGGGGCAGCCGCGGTACATCACCCGCTGATCATCGACCTGGACCAGCAGAAGGTGATGAGCATCTACCGCGACTACCTCGGCTTCATCTGGGTGGGGACCTTCGGCAGCGGGCTGGTCAGGATGGACCCCGGGACCGGCCGGCAGGTAGTCATCACCGAGCGCGACGGGCTGGTGAACGGCAATGTGCTCTCCATTACCGGGAACAGGCAGGAGATCTGGTTCGGCACACTGGGCGGCGCATCACGGTGCATCATGGATAAAAACATGGAAGAACCGGACCACGTGCCAACTTTTCAGAATTTCGGATCGGAGGAAGGGCTCGTGAACAATTACATCTACCAGGTATTCCTCCCGGACGACGGAACACCCTATTTCGCGACCGACGGCAGCGGCGTGCATCTTTACCGGGACGGGGAATTCCTCCACCTGGACCCGGGGGGTGAAATGGCCGACAAGGTGGTATATTCGGTCGCTCGCGATGACGCCGGCAACACCTGGCTCAACATAGCCGGAGAAGGACTCCATAAATACGACGGCACAAGCTATTCCCGGATTTCCCGCGAGGCCGGACGGCGGGAAGTGACCATCAGCGGGATACTCAGCAGCAAGGGCGAACTGGTGATGGCCCACGAGAACGGCATCGATGTGATGAACATATCCACCGGGGCCATCCGGCATTTCGAGGAAAATGCGGGGATCGCCTTCATCAACCCCGACCTCAACACCCTCGCCCGCGATTCGCACCATGCACTATGGATAGGGACGGCCAAAGGCATTATCCGGATCCGGCCCCTGGAAAAAGGGTTGTGGGAACAGCCGCGGACCAAACTGGAAGGGGTCGCCCTGTTCCTGGAGCCGTTCAACCATTCGGGCAGCAAGCAGTTTAACCACAACGAGAACCACCTCTCGTTCAACTATTCGGGTTTCTGGTACCAGCAACCCGACCAGGTGGAATACCAGGTGAAGCTTGACGGACATGACCTGGGCTGGATACGGACACGCAACAACCAGGTGATCTATTCTGACCTGCGGCCGGGTGAATACACTTTCCGCGTCAGGTCGGGCCTTTACGGAAATTTCAGCGCTGCCGGGGAAGAAGCGTACACCTTCACCATCCGCAAGCCATTCCATTCCTCGATCTGGTTTTACATCCTGCTGGTGCTGGCGGCAGGCGGGCTGACCGCCATGATCCTTACGGCCAGGATCCGGCAGGTTAGGCGAAAGGAGGAATTGATCCAGGAAAAGATCAGGTTCCAGTTCGAGAACCTGAAGAGCCAGATCAACCCCCACTTCCTGTTCAACAGCTTCAGCACCCTCATCGCACTCATCGAAGATGACACAAAGGCTGCTGTCAACTACGTGGAAGAACTTTCCATGCTCTTCAGGATCATCCTGGAATACAAGGACCAGGACCTGGTGAGCCTGGACCGTGAGTACGAGATCGCCGGCAACTACATCAACCTGCAGAAAAAGAGGTATGGCAGCAACCTGGTGGTTGAAATGGAGGAACCCTCCGCCTTCAGGGGGACGAAGATCCCGCCCCTCACCTTGCAGCTGCTCATCGAGAATGCGATCAAGCACAATGTGGCATCCAGGGGCAAACCCTTAAGGATCAAAATCTTTTCAAAACCCGGCGAAAATCGTATTTTTGTGGAGAACAACATCCAGGAAAAATTGCAGGATACACCTTCCACCGGGATCGGCATCAACAACATCATCAGCAGGTACAAACTGCTCACCGATGAAGAAGTTATGGTCATCAAAACGGAACATGCCTTCACCGTCGGACTTCCTTTTATCCCTTGAATTTCATGAAAGCGCTCATCATCGAAGACGAACACGCCACGGCCCAGCGGCTGCAAAAACTGATCGGCGAACTGGATCCCGGCATCGAGGTGGTGGAGATCCTTGACAGCGTCGAATCCAGCATCGCCTGGCTGACCTCCCACCCCCACCCCGACCTGATCTTCCAGGACATCCACCTGGCCGATGGCAGCTGCTTCGAGATATACAGGGCCGTCCACATGGATATCCCCGTGATCTTCACCACGGCATACGACCAGTACGCCATCGATGCCTTCCGGGTGAACAGCATCGACTACCTGCTGAAGCCGGTGTCGCGCGACCAGTTGAAGGCCAGCCTGGATAAACTGAAAAGGATCTCGCAGCAGGACAGGAAGCCCGATTACGGGGCCCTGGCGGGGGTCCTGACGCCCCGCAGCTACCAGAAGCGGTTCATGGTGCGCTACGGACAGAAGATCAAGGTGGTACCGACGGATGAGATCGCCTATTTCTATACCCTGGAGGGAAACAATTTCTTCAAGACCTTCGACGGCATGGAATACCCATCGGACCACAGCCTCGACCGTCTGGAGGGCATGCTTGACCCGGAGCGTTACTACCGCATCAACAGGCAGATCATCATCAACATCCGCGCGATCAGGGAGATGTACGCCTGGTCCAAATCGCGGGTGAAGGTCGAGCTGGATCCGCCCTGCGATTTCGAGACCGTAGCCAGCACAGAGCGCTCGGGAAGCTTCAAGAAATGGCTTGACGGACAGGCCGGCTGACACGGCAATTGCTCACATATTCCCGTTCACCATTCCATAATTCCCGTTCACGGAGTTTTATTTCCGCACCCTGTCGCATTCACGTTCCTTTGCATGGAACAAATCGACCATGCCATGAACAAGTGGATCAAGATCATCGCAGTACTGGTATTCCTCGGGATCGCAGCAGGCATTCTGGGATATGTTTTCGTGTACAACAAGCCACACACCGACTATGAAAAGGCGGAGGCGGAGTACCGCATCACGGCCGAGGAGCTGTTCTCCCACTACACCGGCAACCGGAAGGAGGCAGAAAACACCTACAACGGGAAAGTGCTCCAGGTGACCGGCCGGGTAACAGCCGTGGAAACGCCCGACTCCCTCACCATCGTGGTCTTTGCGTTGAGCGAAGGGATGTTCGGGGACGAAGGGATCCGGCTGACCATGCTCGACAACCACAGCCGGGCGGCCAGCGCCCTTTTAAAGGATGCGAGCGCCACCCTCAAGGGTTATTGCACAGGGTTCAATGGTACGGATGTGATCCTGGAGAAATGTTCGATCGTCAATGAATAACAACTAAAATTCTACTGATATGAAAAAAGCAATTTACCTTCTCTTTACTGTGGCGGGCCTGTTTTTCCTGCTGACCTCCGAATTGATGTATTCCTCCGGCTCACCGGGCGGCAAGACCGGCAGCCCCGGCGACGGCGGCACCACCTGCACCCAGTGTCATAGCGGAACAGCCACGGCGCAGGCGGGCTGGATCACCTCCGACATCCCTGCCGACGGCTATGAGCCGGGTCAGACCTATACCATCACCGCCACGGGTACGCATCCCGGAGTCGGGAAATTCGGGTTCGAACTGACCTCGGAGGATGCGGGCGCCAGCAAGGTCGGCACCCTGGTGGTCACCAATGCGACCGAGACCATGCTGATCAACAGCAACAACGCCATCACGCACAAGAACGCAGGCACCACCCCCACGGGCGATTCCAAATCCTGGTCGTTCGACTGGACCGCCCCCGCAGCAGGCACCGGCGAGGTCACCTTCTATGCCGCCTTCAACGCCGCCAACGGGAACGGCAACAACCAGGGGGACGTCATCTACACCTCCACCCTTCCGGTGGCCGAATCCTCCGGCGTACAGACCGGGATCACCGTCAACCTGACCGGCATGACCCCGCACGTGGGCCAGCTGATGGAAGCCAGGCTCATCGACAAGGAAAACCTCACGGAGGTGGAACGCCTCGCTTTGGATGAGGTGCCGGGCCCCGACTTCGACATTTCCTTTTCCAACACCGAGGACGGAAAGAGCTACTGGATCGATTTCTACGCCGACCACAATGACAACGGATGGTACGACGGCATCCCCACCGACCATGCCTGGAGGCTCACCGTGAACGACTTCATGGGATTTTCCGCCGTGGATTTCCAGCATAACCTCAACTTCTCGGAGATCAACTTCAAGCACATGTACACGCTGGAGTTCAGCGGCATGACCCCGCACATCGGGCAAAAATTAGAGGTGCGCCTCGTGGACATGGCCACCATGAAAGAAGCCGGCCGCGCAAAGGTGGACGCGATCCCCTCGGCGGAGTTCGACGTGCATATGCCATTCATCAGCACCGGGGAAACCTATTATGTGGATTTCTGGGCCGATCATAACGGCAACGGCGTGTACGATGCGCCCCCTGCCGACCATGCCTGGAGGCTGGAGCTCACCGATGTGGAGGGCGATGAGGACGACGAGTTCATTCACAATACCAACTTCACCGACATCGGCTGGGAGTACCGGTTCACGCTCCATGCCATGGGGATGACCCCGCACCTTGGCCAGCTCTTCGAACTGCGGCTGGTGAACCAGGCTACCATGCAGGAGGCCGGCAGGATGCGGCTCGACAGCATCGTGCTCGTTGATTATGACGCCCTTGCCATCGGGCTGGAACTGGGTGAGGATTACTTCGTGGACTTCTATGCCGATCATAACGGCAACGGCGTGTACGACCCGCCCCCCGCTGACCATGCCTGGAGGCTTGAACTGAACGGCGTGGCCGGCGACAGCGAGCTGGATTTCACCCATAACACCAATTTCACGGACATCCAGTGGCCACTGACCGGCATCCGGGAGAACATCCTGGCAAGCCAGGTGCATGTGTACCCCAACCCGGTGACCGACAAATTCACCCTGCGGGCCGAACTGGATGACCTGCGCGTGACCGAGGCCAGCCTTTACTCTTCAACCGGCAGGATGGTCAGTAATTTCACTGTGCGGGGCGGAACGCAAAATGCCAGCGTGGACATGAGTGACGCCATACCAGGGATCTATTACCTCTCACTGAAACTCGACAACGGGCTGGTAATTTCGAAAACGATCATTAAATTATAGGCAACCCGGGAAGGCGGGGGATCTCCGCCTTCCCGGCCCTTAACCAAAAAAACTGATGGAAATGAAACAAACAATGCTAACCGCAGCCCTGCTCCTGTTCTTTTTGGCCGGCTTCTCGCAGAAGTACATCACAAAGAACGGGTATATCAAGTTCTACTCCGAAACCCCCATCGAGACCATCGAAGCTCATAATCGCCAGGTGAACAGCGCCCTGGATTCGGAATCCGGCGATTTCGTCTTCAAGGTCCTCATGCGTTCGTTCGAGTTCGAAAAAGCCCTCATGCAGGAGCATTTCAACGAGAACTACGTGGAGTCGGAGAAGTTCCCCAATGCAACCTTCAAAGGCAAAGTGACGAACCTCGACCAGATCGATTTCGGAACTTCCGGAGAATACCGGGCCATCGTGGAAGGGATCCTGACGATCCATGGTGTGGACCGGGAGGTCAAGGAGTCCGGCACTTTCACCGTGACCGACGGGGCGGTGAAAGGCAATTGCAAATTTATTGTCAAACCCGCCGATCATGACATCAAGATCCCCAAAACGGTGGTCAATAACATCGCCGAAGAGATCGAAGTGACTGTTGAAGTCGCGCTGGAAGAGTTCAAGAAATAATTGCTATCTTCGGGTAGAAAATCACGAGTCAAAATTATTCATTAACTAAATCATACCTCATTATGAAAGCAAACATGGGATCCACTGACCGGATCGTACGCATCATCCTGGCTGTGGTCATCGCAGTCCTCTATTTCACGAACGTGATCACAGGAACGCTGGGACTCATCCTCCTGATCCTGGCCATCGTATTCCTGCTCACAAGCCTGGTCAGCTTCTGCCCGCTTTATCTGCCCTTCGGATTGAGCACCACGAAAAAAAAGTAAGCTGAACCCCGGATATCAGTCGCCGTTTCCGCTGGAAGCGGCGATTTTTTTTGCACACCCGGGGCACGTCATTTCGCAGAGGAGCCTTGTTTTCTGGATGACATCCTGGGTAATGGCATACACCGAAATGGTGGCCCCGGAGATGGCATCGATGTCCTTTCCGACCTGGAGGTAGGATTTACCGTCGTACCCCTGGAATTGCCTCAGCCAACCGCGTGCCGACACCTCCTGGCCATAGGATGCCTGGTAGTTGAAGACCTGAACATCCTGCACCGCGGGGCCCGGGCCGAAGAGGATGAAATAATCGAAATACTCCGAATTCCCATACAATTCCTCGTCGAGGGAAACGGAACAGCCACCGGCACGGCAGCTGTTCACCCTCCCCACGAAAATATAATGGTCATTGCTTACGTATTCATTTTCCTGGATCCGGAAAAACTTCCCCTGGACCGGTTCGGCCAGGGGAATAGTATCGGCTACCGCCTGCTCTTCCAAGGCTGGATCCGTGAGTCCCCATTCCCGCTCGATGGCCTTGAACAAGCGTTTGTGGCCATAGTCGATTCCGGGCTGGCCGGGTACCGAGGTCGACCAGGCCAATACCAAAAGAAGTGAAACAATCCTGTTCATAGCTTTAGCGTATCAAAACATGAAACCGAGGCCTGCGCTGAATACCTGGCTGTAATTGCCGGCCGACCGGGGTTTCACGAACTGCATGTCAGCCTTGAGGACAGCCCCCGGCGCCATCCGCCAGCTGAGGCCGGTGGTGATGATCGTGTTGTTGTATCCGTCATTCCGGGTGGTGCCCTCCTCCACTGCGGCATGTGTATCGTATTGCTCAATCCGGACGAAGGGGACCAATTCAGTGCCCACGCCACGGAGCAGCCTGAACACGTTGTAGCCTGCCTCCAGGTAATATCCCGACATCCGGCTGCCCAGGTCGTTGGGGCCTTCTTCCGAGGCTGTGAATTGGTTGTAGGGACCGGTGTTCGACAGGCCGACGTGATAGTACTGCCCCCTCAATTCGAAACCTTTCATCGAATACCTGGCATCGATCCCGACCATGGAAACGCCCACCACGGAAGAATCGGCCCTGGTCTTTCCTTCGGCATCGTTCACTTCGATCCCCTTGTACATGTTGCTCTGGGTATTCCCGAAGTACCCCGAAAGTCCGACGTTCAGGCCGCGGACCCCGTAGAATTCCAACTTACCCGTGAGATTGGGCGCGCTGATAAAAGATTCGGCCCCTTTCTGGCGACCTCCCCGCAGTCCGTTCCTGCCGTTCAGGTTGGCCTCGCCGTCGTATCCCGCAAACCCGTTCACAAGGTAGACCTGGTACTTCAGATAGGCGGGGAAGATGTTGCCGTTGAATCCCAGCCCGATCTCGCGCCAGGTGGTGGGTGCGATGACCTTGTCCACCAGGGGCCGTTCCACGCCCTGAAAGGTGGTGGGCTCATGGTATTCGTTGATGATGCCCATGGGGATCAGCAGCAACCCGCCCCTGAAACTGATCCCGTTGGTGATCTTGTACTGCAGGAAGGCCTGCTCAATATACACTTCACTGACATGTTCGAACTCGATCTCGGTAACAAATTGGGTGCGTGCATTGAATTTATAGCCGAAAAGCAGGACCACGCGGTGGACGTCCAATGTCCCCAGGCTGCGCGTCGCACCCCCCACCGGTTGGTTGTAGTGCACCTCCCCGTATCCACCCAGGGTGAGCCGGCTGTCGTTGACCATCATCCGGTCGGCGGTGTTCCTGTATACATTATTGCTGCTGTCGGTATTCTGTGCCTGTCCCGCGAAAGATATCAGCAGGATCATGGCCATTGTTGCTGCGGTTCTCATGATCGTTTTGATTTGTTCATCATTTAACAAAGCAAAACTACCCGGACTAATTCAGAATGGAAATCCCCAATTGTTGGGATTTTTCAGATCAGCAGGTCGGCATTCAGGGTATCGGGGTCGATGACGCGGTTGAGGATGGCATACACGGTAAGGCCGGAGATGGACTTGATGCCCAGCTTCTCGGTGATGTTCTTCCTGTGGGAGATCACGGTATGGACGCTGATGAACAGCTTGTCGGCGATCTCCTTGCTGGAGTGGCCCATGGCTACCAGGGCTAGCACCTCCTTTTCCCGGACCGTCAGTTCGTCGTCCTGCGGCCGGTCGGCAACAGCGGCGGAGTCCCTTTCCAGAAGCCCGTGGAGCAGTTCACGGATCTGATGATCCTGGGCGTGGATGCTGAGGAAAGGGTCCTTGTCGCCGTTCACCTCCCCTTCTCCGGCCGATCCGGTGATCTGCACCAGGTGAAGCCGGTTACTCGCCTGGAGGCGGGTGAGGTGCCCCCGGTCCTGGTCAGGACCGATGAACACGATCACGATGGAATTCCTGATCTCCCTGTAGGCCTTCATTTCAGAAGCATCCGGCAGCATCGTGATGTCGTGGCTGAAAAAGCCACGCAGGGCGGCGTTCAACCCTTTCCTGACAATGGGTGACGGGTGTATGATGAAGATCTCCCTTTTCATCTGGCAGCGGGTGTGATCCCTTTGATCCGGGGCACGAGGATCTTGTCCTCGATGCGGGCATGGTCGATGATGTCCTTTTCAAAACGGTAGAGGGCCGACACGAACTCATAAAAATCATGGTCGTCGTATCCCGGCCTGACATATTTGACGATGAGGTGCTTGAGGTCGCTCAGCTTCATTTCCACGTTGGTATGTTCCTTTTCAAAGGAAATGGCCGCATTGCCCAGTTTCCGGTCCGCGCTGTTCCGGATGAAGTCCACGACAGCCGGGAATACATTCTCCTCCTCATCACGGATATGGGCCAGGAGCTCCTGCCTGTATTTCTCATAGAAAGACCGGATCGTTCTCAAGTCGCGGTTGTCGCCCCCGTCATCGCCCGACATCCTGTCGAGCAGCCATTCCAGGCGGGGCAGGAAATAACCAATGTAATACTCATGCGTTTTGCGGAGGTAATCGATGATCAGCAGCGGGGAAAACCCAAGCAGCTCTTCCTCCGGGAAATAATCAGGGTTGTTGTAAGTATTCACCAGCGCCAGGAAGAAGTCCTTGTTGATCTCCTTTTCGGCGCATACCTCCGCCACCGTCCTGTCCTTGAACCCCGGACGAATGCCGAACCGGTTCAGCACGGGCAGCAGGTTGTGGTTGGCATCAACCAGGTCGAACAGCTTGTCGTTTGCCTTGAACAATTCCATATGGATAGTTGATAACATTCAAAAAAAAGGGCCTGCGGCATGGCCGGGCCCCTTGTTCTTGCTGCAAAGAAAAGATAATTTCGTCAAATGCGGACGATCAATCTGACATCGGGGGATCAATATCCCGTGGATTCCCCTTCCGGCACCTTCGGTTTCTTGATCGTGAAGACCCGTGAGATGTTGAACCCGAAATAGACGTCGCCATCGCCCCACTTTCCGGAGGTCTCGGTCAGGTAGCCGCTGTCGAAGAAGGCCTGGGCATTGGAGAAGTGGAGCTGGAAGACATGCCCCCCCGTTTCCAGGTCGAGGCCAAGGGAGAAGGGCTGCGTGAACTCATAGGAGATCTGGCTTTCCGGGGTGTAGTAATATTCCGCATTCACCGACATCCGGTTCGTGATCTTCACCCTTCCGCCGACGCCCATGGAGAAGATGTCGTTGGCATCGTCGGCCGTGGGAACAAGGTTCTTGTGGGTGTAGGTCGGCATCAGCTGCAGGGAAATGCTGCTGCTGAACTTGCGCGCCAGCAGCAACTTGTGGGTATAGGCCAGGCGGGAGCTGAAATTGTTGTCGCGATCTTCCACACCCAGGTCTTCCCATTTCAGCGAATTGAGCGTCATGCTGCCGTAGTACGAGAGTGTCACGGGCATTTTCCGGGCACCCGTACTCTGCCGCAACAACTTGTACTTGACGAACCCGTCATAGGTCTTCTGGTAGGAACTGCGACCCACGCCGATGCTAAGCCGGTCGGTGACGCCGTATTCCAGGCCCAGCCGGATGGTTGCCTGGTCGAGCCCGAATAGTTCATAGAATCCGGTGTTCAGCCGCCCGAACCGGTGCTGGATGAGGAACATCAGGACGCCTGATGCGGGCTGCTCCACCGAGTGTGAGTTGATGATCCTCGAGGTCTTGAAGGTGGCATAGGTGTAATCAACGGCCTGCTCTTCGCTGTTCAGCAGGTCCATCAGGTCGTCCTGGGCGAGGATAGGCAACGCGCTGAATGCAAGGGCGGTGAGCAGGATAATCAGTTGCTTCATAGGTATGTGTTTTTAGGTCATTTGGTCGCCTGAACTTCGTTCAGTCGCCCGTAATTGGGCCCAGGGGGCCGGAAATTTTCATATGAGTAGATCCGGGGTAAGCATTTGTATCAGTCATTCATGGCGCCGTTATCGATCCAGGTCCTTATCTTCTTCAGGTCGCACTCCGGCAGTTTGGGGAGGTTCTGAGGCATGGGTGAATATCCGTCCTCATGGTTGATGGCCCCCCAGAAACGGCCGTTGTCGACCACCACCTTGAGGTCGTCGTAGTTGTCCACCACCACCCCGGCCTGCGCGAAGGTGCTGTTGTGGCAGGAAACGCAGCTGGCGTCAAGGATCACCGCCACCGTGCCGGAGTAGGTGACGTTGGTGGTGTCGCAATCGCCCACCACGGGGTAAAGCTCTTCCTCGTTGTCCCAGTAGCACGCCTGCAGGCCGGCCAGGGCCAGGACCATCAATGCCGCATTGATTGTTTTTCTGATCATGATCTGATATTCTTGATTATACTTGCCAGTGCTGTCAACACCCATTCAAAGCGATTGTTTAAAAAGTCCGTAAAAATTCACCACTTATTCACTCATTTACGCATTCACTCATTGTCAATTGTCAGGCATCCCGTCGGCGATCCATTTCTTGATCTGCTCGATGTTGCAGTCGGGCAGCGGCGGTCCGTTCTTGGGCATCGGAGAGTTGCCCTGTGCCCCGGTCACGGCGCCCAGGAGGCTGCCGGGATTGCCCGGGGCGATGGCTGCGGCCGCGCTGACGGACGCATAATTCTCCAGGCTGATGCCGCTCTGGGGCTCCGGGCCGCTGTGACATCCGTAGCAGCGGTTCTGGATCATCGGGAAGATGGTCCCCGAGAAGGTGACGTTGACCGTGTCGCAGTCGCCGGCGTCGCATGAGTTGTCCAGCGCCCCCTGTGCGATCCAGGTGTAGATCATGTTGATCTGGTCGGCGTTGAGGGGTGTCCGCGGCGGCGGCGGCATGCGGTCTTCGGGGTCGTCCTCCGTGATCTTCTCGTACATTTCGCTGTCGTTGGGATCGAAGGCCTTCACCACCCCCGACTGCATCACGTGGAAGTAGCTGGTGAGGATGATGCCCTCCTGGGCCGTACCTTCATCGTGGCAGCCTGTGGTGCCGCAGCTCGAAAGGAGAAGTGGCAGAATATCATTATGAAAATAAACCGTATCGGGGTCGCAGTTGCCGTTGTTGCCACCACCCCCGCCGTTGAAGGTAGTATCGTTCACCCATTTCGTGATCAGTGCGATCTCGCACCCGGAAAGCTTAGGCCCGTTCTGCGGCATGGGCTTGAACCCTGCAAGGTGGTTGATGGATCCCACCAGCTGACCGGTCTGGGCCACGAAGGCCACGTCGTCATAATTGTTGAAATCGAGTCCCCCTGCCGGAGTGGCGCCGCCATGGCAGGAGAGGCAGCTGGCCTGCAGGATGGGGAAAACCGTACCGGGGTAGGTGACGTTGGTGGAATCGCAGGCGATGGTGTCGACCGGCGGCGGGTTATTGGGATCGTCGGGGTTGATGTTGTCTTCGGGGGAGTGCTTGCAGGAGCTTATAAGAAAGGTCGTCCCGATCAATGTGACAGTGAAAAATTGAATTATTTTTTGCATGTGAATCCTGATATGCGTTGAAAATCCATTTCTGAAATTCTGCCCAAAGCAAGCAGGAAAGAATGATGCAGGAAAGAAAAATGTGGTGAACGGGAATTTTTGAGGGATGAAGGAGACAAAAGCCCTGCTTTCTGAAACTGCAAAATGCAACCCAGGCTTACGACCGGCAGAGTAATTTTTGGTTTGATGGGCTAATTTCTTTACATTTACAATGTTCTATGGCTTCGGGTAAGCACTCGAAATAACTCTCCTGCTAGACCTCATCCCGTTTCACATACCGGAGCATAAGGACAAATTGAAGACTTCAAATAAAACCTGAACAGTTGATTGACATTTTCTCAAACACCCTAAATCACTGGTAATGAAAAAAAAGGCACCTGCCCTTGCATCGGCCCTCTTGCTCTTCACCGCCAGTTATGCCCAGGTCTTCGAAAGGACCTACGGCGGCATCGATGACGACATGGCCTACCATGTCAGCATCTGCGATGATGGAAGCTACCTCATCGCGGGATATACGACCGAGTTCTACTCGGGGTATGAGGATGTTTTCCTGATGAAGCTCGATCAGAATGGGGACACCCTCTGGACCCGCCAGGAGGGGGAGACCTATGGGATCGAACAGGCCCATTGCATCACACCCGTCAGCGACGGCGGTTTCATTGTGGCAGGGATCGCCGACGGCACCACCGGGTTCGTACCCTTCCTGTCCAGGTATGATCCCGCCGGGACGAAGATCTGGCAGCAGGAATACAATGACCCCTACCCGGACGGGTATGCCTGGCACGCCTTGCAATCAGGCGATACTACTTTTGCCGTCTGCGGCACCTATCAATACAGCAAAGGGGGAGCGGAGCTCTGGGGACAGAATGTATTTGTCATGAGCGTGAACCTGGCCGGCGAGGTCCTCTGGAACATCTCGAAAGGCAACATCGGGGTACATTACGGAACGAGCATGGTCCGGGCAGAAGATGGCGGATTAGTGGTAGGAGGCATGTTCGACACCCCCGACGAATTCACGGATGCCTGGCTATTCAAGGTCTCCGAGACAGGTTCCTCAAAGTGGAACAAGACCATCGGCGGCGACCAGTCCACCGAATCGGCCTGGGACATCAAAGAGACCCCTGACGGAGGGTTCATCATGCTGGGCAATTATTTCCAGGGCATCGTCCTCATGAATGCGGACTTCTACCTGGTCAAGACGGACGGATCAGGCAACGTGGAATGGACCAGGACCTACGGGCTGGAAGGTGAAGATGAGCGCGGCGCCTCCGTGGACGTGACCAACGACGGGGGCTACATCCTTTGCGGCGAGACGGAAAGCTACGGGGCCGGCAACGAGGATGTATGGCTCATCCGTACCGACCCCAGCGGAGACACACTCTGGACACAGACCTATGGCGGCATTTACGGCGATGAGGGCTATTCGGTGAAAGCAACGGCCGACGGGGGGTTCATCATCGCCGGGATGACGGAAAACAATACGGCGGGAGGGACAGACATCTATGTGATCAAAACAAATTTTCTTGGAACCCAGGTGGGCATCGACCAACATATCAGCGGGGAGGTCAGGACCACAGTCTATCCCAATCCTGTTACGGACGAGGTCTACCTGACAACAGACAGGATCCCGGTCGCTTGCCGCCTGACCGCAGCCAATGGCACCGTCCTAAAAAGTAAAGCGATCCATCTTTTCAATCCGGGATCCCCGGTTATCAGACTGGACGGCATGGCCCCGGGCATCTACTTCCTGTTCATCCGGTACGAACAGGGCGAATCGATCCATAAACTATACAAACATTGATCTGACATGAGTAGCCGTTTTTTCTTCTTTAACCTTCTGATTTGGGCTGTGGCTGCCTCCCCCGATCCCGCTTGCGCCCAGGAATGGACCTGGGAATGGGGACGGAGCATAACACGCTTCGGGACCGATGCCTGGATATCGCTTCATGATGTGGGACCTGACAACAAACTATATTCGACGATCGCTTACGACACCCTGCTGGTGCTGCCCGACACGGTTTTTCATCACCCCGAGCAGTGGGGCAACAGCTGCATTGCCTTCGTGTCCCACGACGACCGCGGCCTGTTCACGGGGGCCATGGACCTGTATGCCCCGCCCGGGCACATCATCCACAACCCGCTGATCAAAACGGATCCTGGCGGGAATATTTTCATCACCGCCAACTATTCCAACAAGGTCTTCTTCATGGACACGGTGGTCCTGATGTGCAACACACCCTACACCAATTCACCTGATGCCATGTGCGTCAAACTGGATGAAGACCTCGACATCAAGTGGATCAGGACCATCGGTGGAACGTTGCAGGACGACCTGAGGGAGATGATCGTCACGGAGGATGGCCAGGTGATCCTGTTTTCCGAGCAGATGGCCGACATCTACCATCCCACCACGGTCAGTTTCTTCGGACAGGATACAGTGACGGCCGACCATGATTTCACCTCCGTATCCAAGCTCGACGCGGAAGGCAACATGGTATGGCGCCGCGACTTTCACGGTGAGATATCAGCCTATCACATGAGTGCAGGCGCCAATGACAAGATCCACATCTGGGGCCATTGCTGGTCCGATATCATCTACGGCCAGGACACCCTTTTCAAACCTTACAGCCCCGTATTCACCGCCGAGCGGTTCTTTCTCATCCTTGACATGGAGGGTGGCATTGATTTCTTTGAGTTCTCCGGGTTCCCCCTGGCGATCCATGAACTTGCGGTCAACGAGGCCGGGGAGTATTTCGTGTCCGGGTCGCTGCACGATACCGTCGTGCTCGGTGCGGATACCCTTATCATCCCGGAGGGGGACTACCACGGCTTCATCGGGAAATTCGATGCCGGGTTCCAGCCGGTATGGTATCACATCATCACGAATGACGACCTTTCGGCCATTGGCATGCTCCGGTTCGCACTGGACGATGACCACATCGTGTTTGAGACTTTCAGTGACGAGGATATAGAAATTGCTGACACCACGCTTGTGATCAATTACGGGTATGAGGGGATCTGGGGGGAATTCGACGGTTCTGGCAACCTGTTGATGCTGGAGGTATCGGAAACGAATTATGAGATCCGGCCAACCAACCTCCTGCTCGACAACTGCCGGAATATCCTGACAGGCGGATCGTACCGAGGCGTCTCCCACCTGGGTGATGTGACCCTGGACTCCTGGTCCAACAACTTCATGGACGCCTTCATCGCGAAGATCAACCGGACAGGCAGCGGGGCGTTCGACCTGGGCCCCGACACCGTCGTCTGTAATTCGCTGGTGCTATATGGCCCGGAGGGGTACGATGTGTACCAATGGAATGGACAGCAGACCAATGACCCTATCTTCGAGGTCACGGAGCTTGGTTATTTCGACCTGAAGTACGGATCGGACGGATGCTGGGGATATGATACCATTTTCGTGAATGTGCACCATGCCGACACCATTGAGCTGGGACCCGACACAGCCATTCTGATCACCGACACACTGACCCTGGAGGTCGCGGGCCAGTTCAGTTCATTCCTCTGGTCGGACGGCTCGACAGGAAGCAGCATCACAGTGACCGGCTCCGACCTGGGCCTGGGCACGCATGCGATCTGGGTCATGGGAAAGGACCAGGTTTGCGAGGTTTTCGATACGGTGATAGTCGAAGTGAAAGATGCGTTCGGAGTTGCTGAGAAAGGAACCCCGCAGGTGAACGTGTTCCCCAATCCCTTTCACGACCGGTTATACCTCAGGGCAAATGGAGAGGTGGATAGGATCGAAATTTGCTCCATTGAAGGCATTATATTCAGTTTGACCAGAACACGGGGCGGTGAGACAGAGGCGATCCCGCTACCTGTCGAAGGATTGATCCCGGGAATCTACTTCCTGCATGTCTATGCGGGTGATGCGATGCGTGTCATAAAACTGGTCAGGTATTAATTAAACAGAACGAACAGGATAAGCTTGTAAAATGTACAAATTTCGGATAGAGTTACAGCTTTCGTATGGTTAACCCCTCATATATTTTCTTGCAAATTGAAAGTTTTATTTTCAATTTACATATTTTTTTATCCAATTTAAATGGAATACATTGAAAGGGAAACCTCATCCACGATTCTGAAATACCTGGATAACTTTCCTGTGGTCGCACTTATCGGAACCAAGCAATGAAGTTAGTTATGTTGTAGGACCAGTAACGGGACTACTTTTCCCAGATCTTCTTGATCTCCTCCAGCGACCGGTTCTTTGTTTCCGGCACGTATTTCAGGGTCAGGGGTATGGTCCAGAACACCAGCCCGGCAAACACCCAGAAGGTGACGGCAGGACCCGCGTTCTCCAGCATCCACGGCACGAACTGGCCCACCAGCCAGGTGCCCACCCACAGGGAGAGGGTGGCGATGGACATGGCGCGTCCCCTGACCTCGGTGGGATAGATCTCCGAAATGATCACCCAGCCGATGGGGCCGAAGGAGAAGGCGAAAAAGGCGATGTAGAGGAGGATGAACACCATCAGGGCGATGCCGGAGGTGACGTTGGCCATGAACAGGAAGCCGATCACCGCCAGGGTCAGCACGATCCCCGCCACCCCGGTGATGAGCACCGGCCTGCGGCCGAACCGGTCGATGGTGAGGATGGCCCCGAAGGTGAAGGCGACGTTCACGATGCCGATCACCACCTGCCCGCCCAGGGCGTCGCCGATGGAGAACCCGGCCTCGTTCAGGATGCGGGGGCCGTAATAGATGATGGCGTTGATGCCCGAGAACTGCTGCAGGAGGGCGATGGCGATACCCACCAGCAGGGCGAGCCTGAACCCGCCCGTGAACAGTGCCTTCAGCGGGGCCGTGGTCATGGTCAGGCTCTCGCGGATCTCCTTCATCTCGCTTGTGGCCGTCTGTTCCCCGCCGATGCGGGCCAGGATGCCGAAAGCCTTCCTGTCCCTGTCAACCTTCGTCAGCCACCGCGGGCTCTCCGGGATGAACGGGAGCAGCAGGATGAACAGCATGGCCGGGACCATCTCCACGGCGAACATGCCGCGCCAGATCTCCGCCTTCAGGATGAGGTGGAACCATTTGCCCGAAAAACTGACGGCTTCATTCTCCGAGATGCTCAGCATCCAGGCGTTGGTGAAGTAGGCCGTGAGGATGCCGATGGTGATGGCCAGCTGGTAGAGGGATACCATCCTTCCCCGGAGCCGGGCCGGGCTGATCTCCGAAAGGTACATGGGCGACACCATGGAAGCGACCCCCACGCCGACGCCGCCCAGCAGGCGGTAAAGGATCAGCTGGCTGTGGCTCGCCGAGATGGCGCATCCCAGGGCCGACAGGAAGAACAGCAGGGCCGCCAGGACCAGGA